>JAICEE010000026.1 GCA_025924355.1 Nitrososphaera sp. | reverse complement strand
ATTATTAAAATTCTTCTAGATAAAACCCACATGAACGATTCGAGTTTTTCAGTACCTTATCGTTCTCTACAACATATAATACCCAGAAATCGATAATCACTTCTGCATGGAAAGAAAGCAGACAATAATAATTTTTTTTTTCGCGGCGGCAGCACTACTTATCACAGGCCAATCAATAGTATTCAGCTTTTGGGAAGTACACGAAAAAAACAACAGGCTCGTACAGAAAGCATCTCCATCTGGGGACGAGAACGATAATGTTATCCCTGCTCAATTCAGCAGCGGTAATTCCAATAACACATTTCAAGTTTTGCCCGACCCTACCCCACCAACCCTATCTGATCCTAATATAAGAGTTGAAAAGGTCATAGCAGGCCTGGAATCGCCTACGAGCATGGCATTTTCGGATAGTGATGACATCATCATAACACAAAAGGATAATGGCATAGTACGTCTTGTATCAAACGGTGTTCTCCACCAGCAGCCGTTACTTCAGGTACCTGTTTTAAATAACAGCGAGCGAGGATTGCTTGGTGTGGCTATAGCAAACACAACTATCGACAGTTCGACAAAGACTGTATTTCTATATTACACTGAGCCTGTTGGAGATCAAGCAAGAAACAGGATTTACAGGTACGAATGGAACGGGATGAACAACTTGACTGGAGGGCAGCTGATTCTCGATCTGCCCGGCGAACCCGGCCCAAACCACAATGGCGGTAAGATGCAAATTGGACCTGACGGTATGCTATATGCTGTCAAAGGAGACCTTAATAGAGATGGGATGCTCCAAAATGTGAGGGACGGCCCGCTGCCTGACGACACATCTGTGATATTGAGAGTTGATTACAATGGAAACGGGGTCGGGAATGTCTTGTCAGCATTGGGAGTGGATCTCAGCAAGTATTATGCTTATGGTGTACGAAACAGCTTTGGTTTTGACTTTGATCCGCTAACAGGGATCCTTTGGGATGCTGAAGATGGTCCAGCCGACTTTGACGAAATAAATATTGTCCTGCCCGGCTTTAATAGCGGATGGAACAGGGTGATGGGGCCTATTGGAAGAGAAGGGATCACCCCACAAGATCTTGTGCAGTTTCAAGGGTCGCATTATGCCGACCCCGTTTTCAGCTGGCTGAGATCTGAGGGTATCACTGATATGGAAATATTCAATTCTTCGAGCCTTGGTGAAAGATATACTTACAATATGTTTGTAGGCGACATCAATAACGGCAACTTGTACTTCTTCACCATCAACAGCAACAGGACCGGGCTTGACCTAGGGGGCATTGCTGGCTTGGAAGATTTGGTGGCGGACAACAACGAGGAACTAGATGCAGTAATATTTGGTCGGGAATTCTCTGGCGGCATTACTGATATCGAAACAGGACCGGATGGTTACCTTTACATTCTGACGCTAGCAGGAGATCTCTACCGTATAGTACCAGGAGCACCTTCAGCTCCAGCCCTCTAATAAGGCATTTTTTGCCCTTATACTTCAGACTTGCTCCTCATGTATCTTGAGGAGACAAGTAGTACCAACAGTACCAACATAGTAAGCGCTCATTAGCCACAATTTTGAAGATATGCAATGATGTTTGACATTAGTATATTGTGAGCTTTAGGCCGCCTACGTTTGGAGCATGAGATCCAATATTAACACTCACTGTAGTGTAATCAGGGCCAAATTCATTGATGTTAAATTCAATTGCACTAGGACCCTGCTGACTATCGGTTGTTACAGAAGTCACATTGTC
Organism: Nitrososphaera sp.; assembly: GCA_025924355.1. Classification (GTDB taxonomy): domain Archaea; phylum Thermoproteota; class Nitrososphaeria; order Nitrososphaerales; family Nitrososphaeraceae; genus Nitrososphaera. Next base: position 14,539 of record JAICEE010000026.1, on the reverse strand, counting down.
AAGAAGGCTCCTTGGTATTCGTAGACTCAGAGTGGCATCAGGAGCAATGGTGCCATTAACGTTTGCGTCTATCAATATCCTCTTTTGCTCTTGATTAACGCTGATTTCTCCAATGTTTACTGCAGAAGGTAAATCTACCTTTATCGGAAAGAGCATCTGCTCTCTTGCTCCTATTGAATCAAGCGTGTATATTTGGTAGCCTCCATAGTATATCTTCCCGTCGGGTGACTGTGCGATTCCAACCGTAGGCACGAAGGGGAAGTGTGAAAGCTCTATCTTCAGTTCTTCAACTATGCTCTTTTTGTCTTCGCTCAGCTTTAGAGCATAGATATCACCCGTGAAACTGCCAAACAAGAACATCCCCTTTAGCTCCGGCACTGCATCACCATCATAGTAGATCATCTGTGTTGGTGCTATCGTATCCCAGTAACTTCTCAGTGGCTTGATTGATGTGTCGTTCGCTCGCTCGGGAGGCAGGTTAGCCGGCTGGGAAGTGGGAAAACCATAATTCCCGCCCTTTGTAATGAGGTTTATTTCATCATAACGAACGTCGCCGTTTTCAGTAACCAGACCTATCCCGTCACCATCAAATGCAATGCCATACATGTTTCTGTGTCCCAGTGTGTAGACGGGGGAGTTTCGATAGGGGTTGTCTTGCGGTATTGTACCGTCCTTATTTATGCGCAATAGCTTGCCTATAACTATGGATGGATCTTGGGCGAAAATGTGCTCGGTAGCATCTCCAACAGTGATGTATAACTTGCCGTCAGGACCAAAGGCCATAGCGCCTCCCGAGTGATAGCCACGTGAAGCAGGAATATTGTCCATTATTACTGTTGGGTCAGTGCCTATGTTGTTGTTGTCTGTGAACCTTAAAACACGGTTGATGACTTTGCCGCCGTTACCATTTTCAATGTCTACTATGGCGGTATAGTATACGTATACGTGGCGATTGATATTGAACTCAGGATCGATGGCAAGCCCAAGCATTCCTTGCTCCCAGCTAGCATACAGATCATTTACACTGGCAAAAGGGTTATCTAGGATCTTATGTTCAGGCGTCATTATTCTTATTGCTCCTGTGTTTTTTTCAGTGAAAAAAAGCCTGCCGTCTGGAGCAAAGACCATGCTTGTGAGCATAGTGATAGTCGTCCCGTCATTTCTCTGGAAGACATCTTTTGTGTCACCATCAAATTTCCAATGACCAATCAAACCAAATGGGACATCTGCCATATCAAATAGCCGCTTGATTTCATCCTCTCCAAGTTTTCGGTCATAAATCCGAAGTTCATCAATAATGCCTGCCCATCTGTTGCATGATGAGCAGTAGGCTGGAGATCCAATCCTCAACGGCAAGCCTGGATCCACATTATACTCTCCTAGAAATTCTGTTTCGCCAACAAGCAGCCCATCCATGTACAGTCTTACTCTTGAGCCGTCAAAAGTGCCGGTTATGAGTGTAAACGTCTCTTTTGGGAGTTGAATTTGAGTAGGGGAAAAGAGCGTCCCGTTGCTATTGAAAACTCCAAAACGAAGGGTTGCAACTTCAGAACCAGGTTGGTCACCGCCACTTCTAAAAACGTCAAATTGCCAGCCAGATGTTTGAGCTCTGTTGCTATGAGAAACGATATGTCCATAAGGTTCTATCGTTGTAGACTGCATCCAGAACGAAATAGAGAATTGTTTAGGGTTAAGCTCGGGTGAATTCATTATCTCTATTGACTCCCTATATTCAGCTCGCATTTGTAATGCTTGACCAAACTTTCCATTGACAAATGACGTATCAGTAGTGGTCAGCGGATTTATGAGCGACGAATTTCCCCTGACTTCATTTACCTGCATTTCATTTAAGATAAGGTCGCAATGCATCGCACGGCCATATTGCTGGCATCCGAAGAGCTCGGCTGAGGATATCTGGGCGAAAGCTAAAAGAGCACTCTGTAATATAAGCATCATAGTGGCAGCGAGAGAGAAGGTACTATAATAGCGGTTCATAGGAAAATAGGATCATGAAAAATAATTTAATCGTTCAGACGCACCGTTCTCATGAGGTAGACATCGGCAATCTGTGCCTCTTTCAAGAGCCCACAACAAACCTAGAGATAATTATTGTGTAATTTGCTTTATAAGCTGGAGCATTCTTCCTGCAACATTTTCTCCATAAGGATTGCGGTCTATCTTAGCGTCAAGCATCATTTCGATAACATTGCTCAACGGGTCGCGCCGATGTAAAGGAAAAAGTACGTTTGCTTTCAAAAGCAGTGTCTCCCAACGCTCTGATACATGTCTCAAGGTCACGCAGGGCCGCCTAAGTACAATGGCCTCCTCCTGAACTCCACCTGAATCAGTCATGACTAGTCTGCAATTTTTCAGCAGATAAAGAAATTCCAAATAACCTGCTGGCTCTATTGCGATGACATTTGGAGGTAGTGTGATGCCATAATGCGCAAGGTTGTTTTTTGTCCTAGGATGGATAGGAAAGATTATCTTATGGTCTATACCTGATAGATGTTTTCTTAACATCTCAAGCCTGTCACGTTCGTCTACATTTTCTTGCCTGTGCATAGTAAGCAACAAATACTTATCAGGAAGGTCATAATGCCTACCATATTCGTCTGCAACCTTTGCAAGGCGCCTGCAGACATCCACTACGAGATTGCCGGTTACTGTGACATTTTTCTCTATTTCCTCATAAGATAGAAAAGTCCTGGCAAGTTCGGTTGGAGGAAACAAATAGTCTGATGTAGAATCGATCTTTATCCTTGCCCTTTCTTCGGGTACGCTAAGATCAAAGCACCGTAGACCTGCTTCAATGTGCACAAGCGTGGAGCCGACTTCCTTTGCTGCTAATGCACCTGCTAGGCTCGAATTTGTGTCGCCATATACTAGAATATGTGGGGGTCTAATCTCTCTTAGGAACTTTAGCATGTTTTCCTTCAAAGTAGCAATGTCTGACGTATCGCAGCGGAGATCATAATCAGGTTTGATCTTTAACTCATCAAAAAAGATGCTCTTCATGTTGTCAGAATAATGCTGTCCTGTGTAGATGAGGGCATGGTTGCCCTGGCCATCTAGCAACTGTACTAGATCCGCGAGCTTAATGATTTCTGGTCTTGTACCAGCTATCGTAACAATGTCTACCAAATTTTTTTCCACTTGCATTTTTAACGGATTATTAGGTGTATTCATTGTATTTCTAGGGTATAGAATCATGCTGCATCTGCCACGAGTTTTGTGCCCCTTTTTCCTTCATAAATCCATGTGAGGTCTTCGTGCTTGCCCATGACTTGATTGTAAATGCCCTAATGAAGCTGACAAACCAGTAAAGTGAAAACGGCAGGAACAGGGGTATCTGAGCCGCATAGGCAAAACCACGCCAGCCATATTCTTTTATCAAAACTGCAGCTTGCAGTGTAAAGAGGATGCCTGTAAGCATAAACCATATACTTAGTGGCATGTATGCATACGTAAAAGGATAGTAATCATACACGAGGTAGTGAAGCGCTGCAAAAGCAGGAATCATGAGCATGATAAAGCCAGTTACCGCAGCAACTGGATTTAGCCAGAAGATGTGGCCGATAATGTCTGATCGATTCGCAATCCCGGTTCCAAGCAAATTGATGAATCCTTTGGCCCATCTTGCTCTCTGCCTCAGCATGAAATCAAGCGTTGGTGGTTTCTCATCATAGTTTATGGACAGCGGCGCAAATGCAATCTTGTAGCCCTTCTTTAGCAATCGAAAGGTTAACTCATAGTCATCGACAAGGTGATTGGCAAACATACCTACCTCTGAAAGGATGTCTTTTCTGATAATATAGCCTGTCCCTCCAAGCGGACATCGGCGACCAATGCAGGTCCTTATTGTCATAAACGGGGTAGACCAGAGATCACCTTCCAGTGCAAGCATCCTAGTTACGAAGTTAAAGCTCCTATTGCTTGGAATATACCTGCCTTGAACCGCACAGTAATTTCCGTCAAAGAGAGGTAGTGCTTTCTCAAGGAAATCGCGTGTCAGCAGCCCATCGCTGTCAAGTACCATTATGTAATTGCCACTTGATTTCTCAACTCCAAAATTCAATGCGATGCCCTTGCCCGCCTCCTTTGTCTGAAGGTCAAATACTTTCACCCTTGGATCGTTAACCTTGGCTTCATCATAGGTTCTGTCAGAACAATTGTGGCATATTACAATGACTTCGATTTTTTGATAGGTCTGGTTAAGGCAGTCAAGTACGGTCCTTTTTATGACGCTCTCCTCATTTCTTGCCGGGATTACTATACTGCATAACTCTGTCTGGTTGCGGAACCTTTCAGATACCCTTTCCTTCATCTTTAACTGATAGTTTCTGACTCTGCCGTATCCGCCAAGGTACAAAGCGAATATCATGATTAGCATGACTACATAGATTAGGTTAAAGCCCAGTATTGGCAGTGTAAAGTAAGTCAGGTCGAAATCGCTGTCTACTAAAATTTCTATGCCATATATCCTCGGATATATTGACGCCGTGAGCACTAGAGCCCAAAGTGCGATTACAACGAAGAAGAATGCGATCCATACTTTTTCGGCCAATTAGTTACACCTTCCATAATGAATTAAGGTCACAGCGTTACTGAAATTCATGGTTCTGTATTCGCATTTATTTATTACTATGGTCTCTATCTGGTACTATCAACCAAATAGGCTCTGAAAGTAATCGAGCATCTGCGACAGTCGATCCATTACCTGTGTAAATATATCCTGGGACTCGGTGATTTCGTATTCTCTAAAGTCTGATACGATATTCCCATTTGCGTCACCTGCAGTGACCATTACTACCCGTGAAGGCGCCTGTATATCTATTAATGCTTTATATACATTGTTTTGGTCTCGGAAGAGGCCATCAACTCTAAGTTGACCATTATGCACATATTTGACCTCTCTTGTTCTCAGGCTTGATTCATCTGTTATTCTAACCTCAAAGACATTCTTGCCCTCGTGCAACTCCGTAGTAAGTATCTCTACTTGAGGCGGCGCCCGATCGTTCTCAACTATCCTTTCTTCTTGTGGACTGTTTTCAGGAAACGGGGGAGGCAACATTGGGAATGATTGTGCGAAAGCACATCTTCCAGCTGACAGTGTTAACATAAGTAGCAAAAAAGCAAAAGCGAATTTCTTCAATAAACGAGAATTGATATTAAACAATTTAAAAGTCATTGCTTGACATCTATCATAAAGTATGATATAGCAAAATATAATCTTCCATAGTTAGAAATTTACAGTAAAGAGTAATGGCTGACAAATCATATATTATATTATGACAGAGGGGGATTTCCAACTATATAAATAAGCGTCGGACCCACCCTTTTTGATGAATATTCTTGCCATCGGGGCGCACCCTGATGACATTGAACTTGGATGCGGTGGTCTGTTGCTAAAGGCATCCCGACAGGATCATCATAATATCTTCATGTATACCTTAACGCGAGGAGGAGCTTCCGGTGATCCTGACGAGCGCACAAAGGAGCTAATGAAATCTGCAAAATTCATAGGAGCAAAAAGATTGTGGATTGACAATTTCGAAGACACCAAGCTATCGCTTTCAAGCGATCTTATCAATCACATTGAGTTTTTTATAAAGAAGGCTGATCCCGATATTGTCCTCACGCACTCGCTTGGCGATACACACCACGATCATCGCGCAATAGCTGGTTCGACAATAGAGGCTGGAAGATTCGTCCCGAATATTCTGGCTTATGAAATTCCCGTAACTCGAGACTTCAAGCCGCAGGTCTATTATGATATTTCAGATGTCATTGATGGTAAGATAGAGCTTATCAATATTTTCTGGTCGCAGCGAAGTAAGTCATTCCTCCAGTCGAATGCGATTCGCGGCCTTGCACAGTACCGTGCATTGCAAAGCAGATTCAATAATTCGGTAACGTGTGTGGAAGCTTTTGAAGTGCAAAAGCTGTTTTTTGGCAAAGAGTTCAAGCTGATGAATATCCCACAGGAAAACGGAACTAGGACAGCACGTGAGCAAATGCCAAAAGAGGTTATTGAGTCAAGAAGCGCGTCGTAAGTTTTAGGTTGTAGTCGCTTTCTTTTGTCCTGCCATGAGAAACACCTCGTCTGTGTTTACCTTGTGTTTGATTGATCTAGCTGGGACGCCTGCAACAATATCGCCGTCAGGGATATCGTGTATAACAGAAGCACCTGAAGCCACAATGACATTTCTGCCTACTTTAATGCCATTCTTCAGTGTTGAATTAAGACCTGTCCAGCTAATGTCTCCTACGCTAGTGCTGCCTCCGATAATCGTTCCAGCCGTGAGTTCGCAATTCTTTCCCACAGTTACATTGTGAGCAATATGTACTAGAGCATCAAGTTTCGTTCCATCACCTATCCAAGTATCAGAAAGTGATCCTCGTGCAATAGAGCAGTTAGCATATATCTCAACATTGTTGCCAAGCCTTACATGACCCTTGTGAGGGAATTTTTCGAGTTCCCCGCCTTCATAGCGCTCAAAAGCAAAGCCATCAGATCCCAGAGAGGCTCCTGACTGAATCACGCAATTGTTACCAATTATACAGTTTTGCACGAGCGACACTCTGTCGTAAATGATTGTGTTATCGCCTACTGAACAATTATCGCCTATCACCGCGAAGTCTCCAATATAGCAGCCCGATCCTATCATGGATTTCTCTGAAATAACTGCCCTTGGAGAGATGCCAACCAACTGCTCTTGGCGCTTCATTTCCTTGGTTAGTCGAACAAATGTCAGGCGGGGATTATCTGTGAATACTAACAACTGTCTGCTATTTGGGTGAACCAGACTCTGCATTTCCTTCTTGCACAATATTACACCTGCCTTTGAGCCAGAAATGTATGACAGTCCTTGTTGGCCGACATACCAGCAAAATGTAAGGTCATTCTCAGTTGCCTCATGAATAGAAGCTATGTCGTGGACTCTAGTATTGCTACCCTCCCACTCAAAGTCAACTCCAAGGTTGGATAGAACTGATACTACATCCAAATCTGACATTTGTAGGATTACAAATCTCTAAAGAAAAAAATGATATAAAAGAATTATGGTTGATCTCTTATGTATAAAAATCTTAGGAAACAATGTTTCTAAGTCTATAAATCTGATAAGGGGACTGCAATAGCTATGGTTGATGTAGAGGAGAAAAAAGTCGAGTACAAGGTCGAAAGGAAAAGCGATGCGGAACATGACATGGATAACGCAGCAGATAAAGTGAAGGCTGGTGCAAAAGCAATGGGGAAGAAAGTAGCAGATCCTGACAGAGATCTTGGAACAGAATATAATGTGGAGAAGGCAAAAGAAAGACTCGATTAGCTTTTTCTTTTATTGTGTATATATTATTATATAAGAAATTTGTTGAAAAATTATTGCTGAACAAACTCAGAAATTTGCTAGAGCCTACACTAACAAAAATTGGTGCAAGCTTTGCCTCAACAGGCCTCTCAGCAAACTTTTGGACCGCACTGGGACTAGCAATGTCAGTCCTAGCAGCAATTATCTATGCCTCAAACGCCTTCCTAGATCTTGACTGGAGACCTTGGAATTTTGCTGCTGTCATAGGGGGAATATTTCTCCTGGTTTCGGGCTTTTTTGATATAGTCGATGGTAACGTGGCTCGTATTACAAAGCAGATATCAAAAAAGGGCGCATTCCTTGACTCTGTCTTTGACAAAATAGCTGAGGTACTTATTTTTGGCGGCATTGCATTAGGGCAACTTGCAGATTCCTTCTGGTGCCTAGTCGCCTTGGGGTTGTCCCTTCTGGTGAGCTATACAAGAGCAAGGGCCGAATCGCTTGGAGGGAAACTCGAAGGTATAGGGATAGGCGAGCGTGCAGAACGACTCCTGCTCATTGCGATAATAGGCATGATACCTGTGAGAGAAGCGATGCAATGGGCAATGATAATTATTTCGATAGTAGCAGGTATCACGTTGGCTCAGAGGATGGTGGTAACTGTAAGGAGGCTATCTTCTACCGAAGCTTAGCCGCTGTGCGTCTATCAGACTCAGACCTTACCTTCACGACACCCCTGTGAACGGCACATGACACGCAATAGAACTTGACATCCGTAGACATCGGTATGTATGCCCCTGATGCTCTCAATTCTTTTGCAAGCGTAGGTTCTACAAGTGTGATCCTTCCTGTTACTTTCTTGGCCTTATCTCGAGGAACCAAAGCTCCGCACTGGCTGCAATGTACTGCGCCTGAGCTACCCTTGCCTCCCTTTGACCTTCCCCTGCTTGCTCTCTTCTTTGGCATATATTGCGTAAGAATTGTTTGGTATCCTTTAAATCTTGTGTTTGAAATTCATATAGCGTGCTAAGAAAATTGTTGTGAAAGCTTAGAGCGTTGTGAGGCGAGCCTTTGGAAGTCCTCTCAATCTACAGAAAAATACTATAAAAAAGTATCTTGACACAATCAACCACAACCCTTATAGCTTTGGTAGATTAGAGAGACAAATACAAAGGGCCCAAGCGCAAGCCTACGCCGCCATCCCAATCCTCGGTTAGGGCTGCGCATACAAGCCCTTTATTATGAACGTAAAACAACATATGTACATCTAAACGACATTGAGAATAGCTATTGCCTCACATATTGTGCTTGACATGATAAAAAGTACTGATGGCAGGGTCACAGAAAGCGTTGGAGGACCGGCGTGCTATTGCGGAATTACAAGCAGAAGATTTGGGTTTGATGTCAGCCTCGTTACAAGAGTCGGCAACGATCTCCCAATAGAATCGTTCAATCTGCTGCAAAATAATGACATCATCTTGAACGACAACATGAGGGTAGATGCGCCGACTACCAAATTTCAAATCGAATCTCAAGGCGACTCGCGACAGCTATTGCTAGGTGACAAATGCCAACCCATAAGTGTCGAGGATATTCACGACATGAAGGTCGACTGCTGGTTGGCGAGCCCTGTAATAGACGAATTGCCTCTAGATGTACTTACTGCAATAAAGCAGAACAAAGGAAAAAGAAATTTTGTCATGCTCGATCCCCAAGGCTACTTGCGTGTGGTAGACCATAAAGGCCATGTGACATTGAAAAACAGGTTAGAACTAGATTTGTCGGGCATAAATGCAATAAAGGTCGACAATCAGGAAATGGCAGCGCTTACAGGTAGCCTGCAAGGGCTAAGCGGTATGGAGGCATTGCAGTTAAATGGTATAGAATTTGTAATCTATACAGAGCAGCGGGCTATCCATTTGCTTCACAAGAAAATGCATTACTGGCTGAGTATGCATGACATTGATACAGTGGATTCTACAGGTGTAGGCGACATTCTATGTGGATCATTTTCGTGCGCCTACCTGAAAGAAAAGGATCCAGTATGGGCCATCTCCTTTGGTGCTGGTGCGGTTAAGGCAGCGCTTGAAACAAGGCAAGTCGGCCTTGCCAAGATTCCCTCAATGTCGAAGATCGAGCAGACCGCCTCCTATTTTTACAATGCCATTGGATTTCAGCGTCTTTCTTAACTTTAAATTCAACTGTAGAACAACAAAATATAGTATAATAATAATGAAAGTTGCGCTTTCAGGCATAGATACGCGAGATGGAGCGCTCCTTTCCAAGGTAAAAAAGACGCTAGAATCACTGGCTGTCAAGACGCAGATGTTGAAGGATGATGACTACTACCGCACCGCAAAAGAAGTAGATGTTGTAATGGTAGCTGGAGGCGACAGAGGTATACTGGATTACTTCCATAAGATTGATTATGACTCTCCTCCCGTTCTTGGCATCTACGAGACTGACTCGACAGGCTTCCTTGCTCAGTTAGATGCAAGAGAACTAGAGTCTGCAACATCGCAGCTCAAGCGCGGCAACTATTCAGTCGAGGAGGTCTTTCGACTTGCCGTCAAAGTAGACAGCAAGCAGGCTGACCCTGTCTTAAATGATGTAGCGGTTTTTCCAAGCAAGAGTGCGACTCTCATGGAGCATGTCTTGCGCATTGATGCCAACGACATTTGGCATGACAAGAGCGATGGTGTCATAATTTCAACTCCCACGGGCTCCACCGCTTATTCAATGTCGGCCGGCGGACCCATGGTACTACAAAAGGCACTTGTATTTCTAGTCGTTTCTGTAAACTCACTTGACAACACGCGCAGACCACTTATTGTTCCAAACCAAAGCCAGCTCGAAATAACTGACATCATCAGTCGGTACCACTGCGAAGTAGTGCTTGATGGGGGCCACAGGATACAGATAAAGAATACCCTTGAATGCAGCAAGCATACATTTTCTGCACGGCTTGTACGGCTTGGTAGTCATTCTTCTGCAGCATCCCTTATGGCAAAGAAAGTTAAGCTTGCCGAAGATATGCTAAAGATGCCTCCAAGCGCCAAACTCATATTGAAGACACTCGAGTACGAAGGATCATTAAGCCAGAAGGACTTAGCTACACGGACAATGCTCCCAGAGCGTACGATTCGACTTTCACTTAGCCACCTTATCAATCAAGGCTACGTAAAAAAGAAAACCTCGCTCCGCGATGCCCGGCAGAGGATATATGAATTAAAATTCTAATACTTTGCAGCAGCCTTTATAAATGCCTCAAAGGCCTGCTCAGGCCTACCGGGCCTGCTGTTAAATTCTGCGTGATACTGTACTGCAAAGAAAAACTTATGATTCAATATTTCTAGCGTTTCCATTCGTCTGCCGCTGTCCGAATGAGCTGACATCACAAGGCCATTCTCTGTTACAATATCCAGGTACTTTTGGTTAAACTCAAAGCGGTGCCTATGTCTCCTCTTTATCGACGTCGACTGATATATACCAGCTGCAAGTGTCTTTGGCATTATCGTTATTTCATGGCTCCCAAGACGCATTGTACCTCCCATATTGTGGACGTCGAGCTGTTCTGGCATGAAATCAACAACAGGATTCTTTGTGTTTGGCTCAAGCTCGGTGGAATTTGCGTCACTCAGTTTGCAGACATGTCTTGCAAATGCAACAATTGCGAGCTGAAACCCAAAGCAGATTCCAAGATATGGGATGTTGTTAGCCCTTGCAAAGTTGGCCGCACTTATGATTCCCTCGCTTCCCCTTATACCAAAACCGCCAGGTGCCAGTATCCCCTCAAAGTCTTTCAACACCGATAGATCCTGGTGACTACCATTTTCAAATTTTTCAGAGTCGATCCAGTAGACGTCAACCTTTTTGCCAATGCTTGCACCAGCATGCAACAGCGCATGGTAAATGCTGACGTAGCTGTCTGGCAGCTTTACGTACTTTCCTATGACTGCAATCTTGATCGAACCCTCGTGCTTTGATAAAGATTCTGCTATGGCCTTCCAGTTCCCCCATTCAGGCGTAGTCCTTTGAAGTCCAAGTCGCTCTGCTATTGATCTGAGCATACCCTGGTTTTCTAGAACTTCAGGTACCTTGTATATTGAAGGTGCGTCGTGACACGATATTACGCAATTTTGTTCTACGCTTGCAAAAAGCGAAATCTTGCGCCTCGCATCATCTCTTAGTGGCGTCTTGCACCTGACAGCAAGGATATCTGGTTGAATACCAATCCTTCTTAGCTCCTGCACGCTGTGTTGAGTCGGTTTTGTTTTTTGTTCACCCACAACATCAAGCACTGGCGCCAATGTTACGTGAATGAAAAGCGTATTTGAATGACCTAGCTCCAGTTCCATCTGTCTGAATGATTCAAGGAATGGCAAGCTTTCAATGTCTCCAACTGTTCCTCCACACTCGACTACCAAAATGTCTAGTTTTTCGTCACTAGCAATCTTGCACACAGCGTTCTTTATTGCATCGGTAACATGTGGAATTATCTGAACACATTGGCCTAAGTACTTTCCTTCGCGCTCCGCCCTAATGACATCCATATAGACTCTGCCAGTCGTTATATTATGGTCTTTTGTCATTGCAACGTCGATAAAGCGCTCATAGCTGCCGATGTCCATATCACACTCACCACCGTCGTCTGTGACGAAGACTTCGCCATGAGCAACCGGATTCATAGTCCCGGCGTCATAGTTTACGTATGGGTCTATTTTGACACATGAGACCTTATAGCCGGCAAGCTGAAGAAGTTTTGCTGTTGAAGATGTAGTCACACCCTTGCCTAGACCAGACATGACTCCGCCTGTAATAAAAATGAATTTAGGCTGGATCTGGGGCCACGACTGCACATCCGGGTTTAGAGGGTCACCTTTTTATTCCTTTTTGGGTTCTTCAGCGTTATATTAATAAGAAGAAAAGATCCTACTTAATTTGTTCTTAAAAATGCAGGAAAGTAATGCTAAAAAGCCTAGAGGCCGGTCTGCTATACAGGCTGCTCATGGTGGTGTTACTAGCGAGGATGAAGCAAGGCTAGACCTTATGATATCCGATCTATATGGAGTGGACAGCGATGAAGCTGCAGAAATACATCTCAATTATCATGTTGACAGAATGCTCGTGGCCCTTGCAAGGCGATGCGCAGAAAAAGGAATAAGAAGCAACGCGATATCGGAACGATTCCGCTACCTTGATGTTTCTGGAGCTGCGTATCAGGTGGCAAAGGGCAGACTTAGCGAAGCTGCAGCGATCGATGCTTTATTTAGGTCACTACGAGCGACTGAGGATCAGGACAGAGATGACAGGTATATCAATTTCTATGGTTAGAAAGATTTATCCCTGTTTTGTCAATGAGAAAACCACATAATCCAACGTTTTTATCTCACAAACAACAACACATACCATACTATAGTTCGATATTGCAAATGAGAAACAAGCGAGTATCTAAACACTTGTAATTTACATGATCTAATGCTTTTGCGGATTCCGATTTTCATTGCTGACCAATGTAGCCGACACTGTTAAAGAACTCTATTAATTCGCTAACATACTTATTGTCTCTGTTTAATCCGTACATTATATTCGCATATTTGCTCTGCGTGACCCACCCTATCTTTACAAGTTCGCTAATGTTATTCTTGATGTCTTCGCGCTTCAAATGAGTTTTTTTATGAAGCACATAGATTGTTGCCAGCTTGTTCTCTTCAGCGAGAGCCTTTATTATCTTGATCTTACCAATGCTGCCAAGTCCTGTCTCTATGATTTGCTTACTGTTCATTGCTTGTGACACTGGACTACTTTTCACCTTTGAACTTCCTCATCAATATGGGTTCGAGTTCTGCAAGCGACGCGCCATGTAGTCCTATTGCTTTAAGTGATTTGATGTCTACGAGCTTCCTTGCATTTAGATCGTCAAGGTAATCTTCAATGTCAATCTTTTTCATGCCTAGTTGGTCTGCAAGTTCAGAAGCGTACAGGCGTACGTCCTTGAGCCCGACATAGGGCTTTTTCTTGCTCCTTAACGCACGTACCAGAGCCATCAGGCTTACGAGATGGTTCTTTGACAGTTGCTCAATCTCCTCCGTCGTTATCGAGGGGTGGATTTGCCCGTGGACCTTGCGAACATGATCAAGCATGACCCTGCCTGACCCATCAGATTCGGCAAGGTTGCCTGCGTACAATAACAGATCAAGAGCGTATCTTACGTCACTATTTACTTCAGCTGATGTTGTAATGCTGGCAACTTTGTCAATAACATCTGAACCTATTGCCTTAGGATTGAATGCCTCAGCAGCACGACTCTCTAGTATGTCGCTGACTTGCTGCATTGTATATGGATGAAATTCGATTGGGACTCTCCCAAGTGTGCTCAGCTCTGCTGCATCAAGTTTACTATAAAATTCCATGCTTCTAGCGATGAATATTACTCCCTTAACATTGCAGGGCTTGTCAAGCTCATACTCATTCAAGCGTGTCAGATCGTAAATGATACCTGTATCTTTGTTACTTTTTATCATGTAATCAATTTCGTCTATGATGATCAAAGCATACTGACTATTTTGTCTCAAATATTGTAAAAGGAAGCGCAGCATTTCTTCTGCGCTGAGCCCTTGAGCTGGCAACTCTGGCGCAATATGCTCAAGCAGGAATCTGTATATTGCAAATTTGTTGCCTCCCTGCAACTTCATGTTAATGTATACACTCTTTAATGTCAGCCTGCTCTTTCCAAAAAGCTCCTCAAGGTTCTTAAAGGATCTAAGTACAGTTGAGGTCTTGCCGATGCCTGCAGCACCTATTACCTGTAGAACATTAAGTGGAAAACGGTCAGGATCCTTCGGAGCATCAGAAAATACATGCACTATTTGCTGAATCTGCGCTTGGCGATGCGGTAGCTCTTCTGGTAAGTAGCGTGGGGACAATTTGGATTTGTTCTTAAAGATCGCACTTTCAGACATTCAGCTATGTTGAATAGGGATCATCCATCAATATATACCTGAATCAAAAGCAAAGTCGTAGAAACTGCCACTCTGTGTATGTAACCCATATTAGTAATGTATATCTTACGTAGGTACATCGACATGCCAATAGATCCAGACTTTCCAAAAAATAATCAAGCAATTGGCAAGCACCAGCACTCAGACGGGGAGCATTTTCATTTTGTATGGGGGCCTGGGGCGTCCAAAGAGGCCTTAGAGAACGAAGAGGTCAAATCTGCATAT
>JAICEE010000025.1 GCA_025924355.1 Nitrososphaera sp. | reverse complement strand
TTGTAGATGTAGCAAATAACGCTGTATACATTCCTCCACCGTTGTTTACCGTCTCTGCATTTCCAAATCCTTTAGAGATAAGACATGGGGAGACAAAGACTATTGAATTGAAGGTGAATCTTCAATATCTAGTGGACAAAAAGTTGCAGAAGCGAACCCTATCAGGGCTTTTTGTTTGTTATGAATAGAGCTGTAAATTCTGGCGCTACGTCGTCCCAGTGGTTCTGCCTGTCGTTGTTCCTGCTGTTGTTGTTGTACCTCCATAGCCACCCTCTTGCATCCTGCTAGCCGTCTCACTTGCGTTCTGCCCAAAGATCCTTGCAGTAACTGAAGTTACCTTTGCGATTTCCCTAGAACTATACTTTGCATAATTTGTAGTCGCTCTACTTGCTTCAATTCCTGCAAACATCATATTAGTGGCCATGCGGGTGCTTGCTGTTACTAAGTCAGTCATTGCACTTATGCTCCTTGCATAAATGTTTACCATGTCCCTAGGCGACATTCCCATCCACCATGACCACCACGGCTGCATCATGCCCATCATCCAGTAGTAGTTGTTGTTGCTGCTGCCACTGCCACCGCTGCTGCCGGTTCTCTCTGCAAATGGAGTCCATGCCGATTGCATTGAATTAATTACCTCTTTTTGTGAATCCAAAAATGTAACTGTAATCTCTCGCATTGCATCGGCTGTTTCATTATGGAAATCTGTAACGGTCTGAGAATACCTTGGAGCCTCCCTTTTCACTTCCTCTATTGCCCTGCTAACGTTGTCTTTTGTTTCATCAATTGACTTGTTGATCGCATCATGATGTTGTCTTTGCAAGGACTCTGTCCTTTCGCGTTCCTCTCGTTTAGACACACCAACAGGGTAAAGAACAAAACATATAAACTAATACCTCCGGTCATTGCAATACCGCATAAGAATATTGATTAGTTGAAAGTACTCATTAGTGCAACCTGGTTAGTATTAGAGACCTCCCGTACTTATCGCAAAGCCTGACGCCGAAAGAGCCATGTCGCAACTGGCATGGCAACAATGATGATGCCTACACACCATGCGAATGCCAGCCAGCCAGAATCACCTATCGGCGCACCGACAAGCCAACCACGGATAGCCTCAATTACATGCGTAAGTGGTTGGTTTTCAGCAAAGAACCGCAGCGCCTCCGGCATAGTATCAGTTGGCACAAATGCACTGCTGACAAATGTTAACGGAAAAATGACGATGAAACCTGTCCATTGTGCTGCCTCTATACTCTTGACTAGAAGACCCATGATAGCTGATAGCCAAGAGATGGCAAGTGAAAAGAGGATTGCGAGGCACAATACCAACATCCACTCCACTGGGCCTGCAACTGGTTGAAAGCCTACGAGAAAACTAACACCAAGTACAATTAGTGATGACATTGTATTGCGTACCAAATCTGCTCCCACATGACCAACTAGGAGAGCTGAACTTGCCATGGGCAGTGAGCGAAACCGATCAACGATACCTCGTTGTAGGTCAATCGCTAGATTCAGTGTTGTATAGTTTGCGCCAAAGGCCAGCATTTGCACCAGGATGCCAGCTACAAGATAGTTTACATAACTCAAGTCGCCTGTGTCTATTGCACCGCCAAAAACATAACGAAATAGAAGGAAAAACATGATTGGGAAGAGTGCGACAGCGAAGAGTTGGTCGAGGTTTCTAGTAATGTGTTTGATGCTGCGCTTAGCCAATACCCACGAATCGCTGAGTGCCCAAAAGATCTTTGAGTGCTTTTCTGTCTGAACACTAGTAATGAAAGAAGATTTGGTCATTACTTTTTTAGGCCTCCTGCTTTTCTATCACTATGTTTGGTTGCTCTGTTGTATGCCCAGTAAGTGTGAGAAACACATCATCAAGTGTCGGACGATGGAAAGACACATTTTCAACTCCAATACCAGCTTCATCCAGCCGACTCAGAACTTGTTTGAGTTGATGTACACCGCCTTTGGTTGCTAAGCTGAGAGTCCTCGTTTTACTATCTAAATGCAGACCCTCGCCATAGACAACTCTTTTAGCTGTCTCGAAGCTGCTTGCTTCTGCAATAGTTATTTCCAAGCGCTCCGAACCTACCCGCTGTTTCAGTTCGTCAGCTGTGCCCTCCGCAATAATTCTACCGCCATCAATAACAACAATCTTATCAGCTAAACGATCTGCTTCATCCATGTCTTGAGTAGTAAGAAGTATAGTTGTACCAGCCGTAACTAGTTGTTCAATAATATCCCACATAATTAGGCGGCTCCGGGGATCAAGACCAGTAGTGGGCTCATCGAGGAAAATAATTGGAGGGGCTGCAATCAAACTGACTGCAAGGTCTAGTCGGCGGCGCATGCCGCCAGAATAGGTTTTTACTGTACGGGCAGAAGCCTCCATCAAATCAAACAACTCAAGTAATTCTTGCGTCCTCCGTTTGATATCTTGATGGTTGAGGCGGTAGAGCCGGCCTATCATATGTAGGTTTTCTTCGCCTGTCAAATATTCATCCAGAGCTGCGTACTGGCCTGTCAAACCGATCAAACTACGCACCTTGTTGGCTTCTCTTACTACGTCAAAGCCGTGAATTAGTGCCTGACCGCCATCCGGTAAAAGCAACGTACTAAGTATTCTAATAGTAGTAGTTTTTCCAGCACCATTTGGCCCAAGTAGCGCCAGAACAGTGCCTCGCTTGACAGAAAAGTCAATACCATTAAGTACTGTAAGCTTTTTGAATGATTTTCTCAACCCCTTTACGACAATAGCGTTATTATCTGTTGATATTGACTTTTGAGCTTCTAGTGTAGGTTCCATCACAAAATATAATAACTAAACAATTATTTTTAAAGTCTAGAACACTTTAAAGGGAGGGAGGAGGAGGAGGAGAAACCTGCTAGATAAGTGAGTGCATAGAGAAAAGTCGGTTTCTAAACCTCAGTACCGTGTCCTATTTTTACGATAAAACCACAGCTCATCTCTGGCTTGAACTTGCCTTCTATGAACAGACAACTACCAGAGTACATATAGTATTTGCAATCTTTGCATTGAAATCCTGGAGCGCCTTCTTCGATAACATACCCCTCCTCGTATTTCAGCTTCTTTCCTGATTCTTTTACATACACCCAAACTATGTCTCCTGGCAGCATCCCATTGCCTTTTGGTGAGAAAAACTTTGAGATGCCTTTTTCGTTATTTATTTTTCCTTCGACAACATGACACTTGCCTTCATCGCCAAGGTTGAACTTGCATTTGATGCATGATTGATCACGTGGTTCTTCATTTTCCGCATAATTTGCTTCATCTTTTGAAATCTTTTTCTTATTATAAAGCACTTGGAGGAAAGCGGCGTCTGGGGGAGACATGTCACGTTCATCTTGTGAACCTCTAGACTTTGCTACTGCCGATTCTTTTGCACCCATGATTAACGATAACCCTAATACTATTTTTACGGGTATGTGCGGCTATTATTATTGTTGTTGTGATGAGAGATCAATTCTGACAACAGCACAGTTGTATAGATGCTTTCTTCATATTGCATATGCAATTGAAGTCTTCGATAGCTATAAAGGCTTTCTTGCTTGTCCGCACTCATTGCATCTATGTGTCTTTTCTCTCTCATTGAGATTAAGAAGAACGAATATCTGTTTTCAACATATACTGTTAGTTAGTCGCGCACATAGAGACGACAATTTTATATCCTCCTCGCTCTCTCACATCAGCACTTTTACAGTCTTGTAAGCTGCTTTGGCAGACATTACTGTAAGTTTTAAGAGAGGGGAATCTGCCGCAATATTGTCGATAGTTTCAACAGCCCTCTCTCTAATGAGCTCAACTATGTTTTCAAATAGACTTCTTGCTTGTTCCAAGGCAACAAGCCCCTCTGCTGTGATTATGCAGTATTCTCTTGAAAAGAAAAATAGCCTACGCCTTCTAATTATCTCGACATAGCCTTTCAGCATCAGTTCTGTTATCAATGGGGAAACGATAAAAATATCAAGCTTGATCATTTTGGCTATTTTCTTTTCGGTTCGTGATTGGCCCTTTATGCAGTTCAGTATTTGGATCTCACGCTTGCTGAGTTCTTCTACACGCTCCTCATCGTGCTGCTGTTGTTGTTGTTCTTCATACTCATTTTTCTTTTCATTCTGTTTTAACATTGCTGCTGTTGTGTCCTTATTATAATCTATCCTCATATTATATTTTTTCTAACTGTTTGGCTGTATTTACAAGGACTCTTGACATTTCCCTTGCATTGTCTCTATTATATTCCAGTGAAAGCCTTACTGCCTCTGCATTTGCGTAAATTATGTTATTGTAAATCCTGATTGCTGCTACAGTAGCATCAGTTGTATTGCTTACACCCGCGGCATAGTTCTCTATGGCTCTCCTTGTAGGCGTCCATAAGACATTGTCAATATATGATTTCCAAAATGACTGAATAAAATTAGTAATTTCTCTCTGGGAGTCAAGATAGTTCTCCATAGTATCCCTTACCGCTCCCACCGATTGCTCTTGGTTGGTTGTGATAATCTGCATGTATCGTGGAAGCTCTCTTTCTGCTTCTTGTACAGCTCTTCTTGTGTTTTCCTTTGCTTCATCAAAAGTCCTGTTAATTCGTTGTGTTGTTGTTGTTGTTATGGTGTCTTCCTCTTCTTTGGCTCTTGTGGCAGAAGCGGTAGTTGACGGAGTGCTATTTTCTTCTCCTCCTTTTTGTCTTTTAGGATTATTATTAGTAGTAGTAGGCATATATGGTTCAGAGGTTGAATATTGCAATTAAACATTAGATAACAAACTTCGGGGGAGACATACAAGAGAGAAGAATTTTAT
Source organism: Nitrososphaera sp. (assembly GCA_025924355.1). Lineage (GTDB taxonomy): Archaea > Thermoproteota > Nitrososphaeria > Nitrososphaerales > Nitrososphaeraceae > Nitrososphaera. Next base: position 11,530 of record JAICEE010000025.1, on the reverse strand, counting down.
GATTTTTAAAATTATATATTATAATATATTTCACAATGTACTTCTAGTATCTTTTTATAATACTCTTACGGTCTCCTAGATATTATTATCTTCTTCTATATTCGTCGCCACAATCCCCTATTCTATCAAATAGGTCGTTTGATTTTTCGCTTACTTCTTCTATGCTATTAGTATCGTCTTTGTCCAATCTAAAATCAAACACACGTGCATTATCGCCTCTGTGATCAGCTATTCCAAGCCTCGCTCCAATGATTACACCTGCCACTGCAGGCCTGTCAAGAATGTAGCGTGTTGCAACATTTGCAATGCTCACACCGTGCTTTTGTGCTATTTGATGCAAGGTCGATAACAACTCTTGAAATAATTTCCAGCTGCCCCATGCATCTATCATGCGCTTATATTTACGCAGACTCGCTGTATCAAGCTCATATGAAGATGGTTCTGGTTTGCCAAGGTAGCGCTCTGACATTAAGCCACCGCAGACTGTGCCATAGGCAAGCAGGCGGATGTTATTGTCGCGACAAAAACGCGCCATCTTGACCTCAGGCCTTCGATCAACAATGGAGTATTGAACTTGATTGGATACTATTTCCTTCAGGCCGGCATCCTTCACCATTATCTGCATGCGCTCAGTGTCAAAATTGGTGAGACCTACATTCTTGATGATCTTAGTTTCGTCGCGTATACCAGATAAGTACTTGATGGCATCAATGTAATATGGGTTGTTGTAATCCCACCAGTGAAACTGCACTAGATCAAGAGAGCTTACTCCCATACGCTTAAGCGAGCTTTCAACACTTGCCTGTGCGACCTCCTGCGTGATCCTCTTAGGTTCGGGCACCCATTTTGTCAATGCCTGAACGTTTTGCCACTCCTGCTCTGGCAGCCTGTGCCTAAAAGACCCAATAAAGTCCTCTGCAGGACCATAAATATCAGCAAGGTCCCAAGTGGTAAACCCTGCATTGTGATACTTGACCATTTCTTCTACTGCAACTTTTGGGTCTATTGGCCCGTGTCCGCCTGCGACCTGCCACATTCCATTGAGAATCCTGCATATCTTTAGATTTGGTGCCAGCTCATAGTGCTCCATGCCAGAGATACTGTCAATTCTATTCCCTGCCATAAATCTTAATCCTATGGCGCCATCTCGCTGTCCACATCCTCATCTACCAATCTTGTTGCAAGCTAACTCAAAACATCTAATAAGATGTTGACAAGCTCACTTTTCAAAGATTAGTCAAATGATACTACGCGCAGGACAAGACCAAGGTCCCGCAAAAAATTCACGCACATACAGAGACACACACACTTACAGATAATGACAACAAACAGTAAAGATAAACTAAGGTGATAGAACACACCCCCCATGACGGCTATGAGGATTACAGATACCATGATGACAACAACAACAACGACAACGACAACAACACATACACATCACGTTCAAAAAGCAAAGGCTGAAATCAGGAAGGGCTAGCAAACAGTAAAGGCACTAGCCTGCAGTCAGTCATACCGTCATTGGGTGGCTGTAGAGCCGCGGTTAGTTACAATACTGCATTGCCAAAAATCCTGTAAGATGATGTGTATGTGAATGTCTCTCTCCCTGTGCGTGATATATGGATATGGATATGGGCAGCGGCCTGACTCTTGGTCTTGCTCCTAACATAAGCTACAAAAAAAGGCAACACAAAAAAAGATATTCAGTTGGCCTGCCTGCTATATATATGCAGGTAGTGGGTGGTCTAATTGTATATACTATGTATGTTAAGGCAGCAGTGTTACTAGCAATACTACTTTACCTTTGCCGTAACCTTTCTATTGCAAGAAGACTTTTTCTTACTAGGGACATCAAGAGCATAATGTCCTTTGTTGTAGGCACGCTTTTTGCCAAAAGCTTCTTTGCAGCTGCTTCTAGCAACGGCTTTTTGTGCAGATCATAATTGCTAGCGTCTGCCAACTTGCTTACATATTGGAGCAAAAGATCGATATTCTTCTGCGAGGCAAGTTCAACTCTTTTCTTGCTCTTTTTTACTGGCAATTCTGATGGTTGTAGCTTGGAAATTTCGTACAGCAATATCGCAAGTGCATGGGCCACGTTCATTGTCCTGTAATCTGTCTTTGTGTCAATGGTGACGACAAGGTTACACAGCTCCAACTCTTCGTTGTTGAGGCCCAATGATTCTCTCCCAAGCAAGATGCAAAAGTCCTTGGTGCTTGAATCATGTATTATCTTGGCTAGCTTCTCTGCATTTATTGACTCTCGCAGAATGTTGAGTCTGCTGGTAGCCTGAATTGCAGTTGTTCCTATGAGTACATCAAATTTCTTTCTCAACTGGCTCAATGTCACAGTCTTAGCAGCTATTAGGATATCGTTGCCATGAGTCGAATACTTTGCTGCCTCTGCTTTGTCAAAGTGGGGTCTGACAAAATACAAGCTTTTGAGACCAAAATTTTTCATCAGCCTAGCAATATGGCCCACATTAACAGGGTACTGTGGCTCGACCAGGGTCACTGCAACTGCCATATGTATATAGACACGTCTGTAAAAATGCTGGTGGAATTATTATGCTCTGCTATAGATGTACCTATCACACATCATAGTCGTAAAATGCTCTGATCGCAACTTGTACCTTATCTACAGGAACCTCGAAATACTCAAAGGCATCTTTGTGCGAAGTGATTTGCAGAGTGGAGTTTGAATTAGCCTTAAGATATGTGTCTGATGTTTCCTCTAGAAGCGCTTTAGCATGTTTGCTCCACTGCACCAAGTCGTCTTGCCGCATACTTTTCAACAGCAGCATCGGCACAAGCTTTGCAAATGCTGCTATGATAGCCACACGATATTTCTGTAGTTCCATCTTTGACTGATTAGAGTCTGGAAGCGAAGGAACAAGCGAGCAAATTAGGAACTGATATTCATCAAGGTTCTTTGCAGCACTTACGACATCGCCTATAGCAGGCATACTCTTTCTGGCAGACCGTACATCAATTGATAGTGGTCCAAATAGTCCATGCACACCTTTAATAGTGAGATCAGAAGTGGTTATTCCGTCGCATGACAACAGTTTGCTGCAACTAGAGGTGCTAAGCTGGTGCGATATTATTGAGTTGAGCAATGACGCCAATCCTTCCTTGTATGAAAAAGGTCATGTGTTAAAAATGATATGATCGAGAAAAAAATTTAATATAAACAGAAGTATAAAGGCTGGACAGATTTGTTATTAAGTATCAACAAGATCTCTATCATTTTTGGGTCAATTTAATAAAAATTGCTTTTGAATTCATGTATTTCCAAAATCTTCATAAACTGCAACGCTTTTATATTAATTAATATCATATAAGAGTAAGGATAAGTAGTGAAAAAAAGGCTATGGCTAGACTATAGCGCTTGGCGGACAAAACTGCATCATACAAAAAAATTGCAATTTACGGCATAGGCTGTAACAAGGTCGTCGATGCAGTATCGCCAAGTGCCTTGACTTATCTTGTAGTTTTGATTTACTAAACTTTTTTTCATAGATAAAACTGAAATTGCCATACAATACTATCAGATCAATTAAGAATCATGCTTGCATGGCCTCTACCAATGTACGACAAATTTTTAGTCATCATAATAGTAGTAATCGCTTTTACTTCTACAATTGCAGGTACTACTACCACAGTAGTTGGGCAGAACCAGATCATCAATTTAACTGCATTGCTCAACCCAGATACCAATAATGATACGAATGATACTACTACTACCTCAACAACTCTTGCAAACATAACTGCTGATACTAACATGACTGCTACCAATAACATGACGATTGAGGATGCAAAGGAGCTATACTTGTCAGTCTGGAACGAGACAGAGTTTAACGCCACCTTTAGCACTTTTATCGAACCCTTCTCTGCTGCTGGCTATGGCGTATACGAAGAACGAAGCAATATCTTTGCGCCAGGCGAAACAATCGTACTCTATGTAGAACTAGTGGGCTTTGCTCATAAGCAGGTTATAGACGAAGAACGCGGCAGCAATAATAACACACTGCTTTACCTGATGAATATGACATCTGATTATAAAATAGCTGCTGCAAACGGCACTGAGCTTGAGCTTCAGCTAATAGAGGACGAACAGGGCTTGAGAAACATCACTTCTCATAGACCCAACACTGAGATGTACTTGACGCTTACGCTTACACCTGAAATTCAGCCATTGCCGGTAGGTAGCTATGTCATAACATATTCTGTGATTGATGAGATATCAGGTGAAAGCTTCGAGCTAGAAAAAGACATTACAGTAGCCGAGAGAGAGTAGTATCGTCCAGCTCTTCTATAATCACGGCGCATAGTCCATTATGTAGTTTGGCTGGCCGAAGGTAGCATTGACCCTTACTGACACATCGACCCAGTAGGAAAATGATGAGGGGTTACCAATATAAAAGTCCTCTATAGGAAACTCAACTCTGTCCTCTGGCATGTCAGGTATACTCGTAGGTGGGACGATGAACCTTCCGACAGTCCTATCAAATACTGCAAAATACCACCCTTGCATAGTAGTAGAGTTGCTGCCACCGCCGAAAGCAGAATTTTGAAACCGAACCATATATTGTTGCTCTCTATTTGTTATAGGACTTGTGGTGATGATATGCCAGCGATACTGTGTTTCATACATGTCATTGTCATTTGGATTGCCTGCAAGCGCTACTGTGAAAAAGAATACCTCTCCTCGCTTTTGCACGCTGGCTCCCAAGATGTCGTGGTAGCCTCTTATCTCGGGGATCTCTTCTGTCCCAACCTGCTGGTATACTGGCGTCACATCACCTTGTGCATCTTCTATGCTGCTGTCAGCATTGTTATAGATCCCGACAGTTTGCCTCCCGCCTATCTTTATCTCAGGCCCCAAGCCAGACAACCCAATTGAAACTGGGATGAGTGTTGCGACTGCAACTGCAATAACCAGAACAGACGATGCTTTGGGCACATAAAAAATCACACAGAGGTTGTATTTCGACATTTTGCCAATAGATTTAAGCAGAGTTGAAGATTGGATATACGCAAAATGCCTTCAAGCGAATTTTCGCACTTTGTCGATATGTGTGAGAAGGTTCGCCAGACTACAAGCAAAAATGCCAAGGTGGCTGCCATCGCAGAATACTTGATCAAGCTGAAAGACCAGGATGGCGGTGACACCTCGCTTGCAGCAGCTGTGCTTTTTATGTCTGGCGGCATCTTTCCTAAGGGCTCTGGTCTTACACTCAATGTAGGCTTTAATACGATAATGCGGTCGCTTTCAGAAATCGCACGTCTGGAACCAGAAGAGATACAAAAGATCTACTTGAAGCACGGAGATATGGGTGCTCTTGCGGAATATGTAGTTTCCAAGAGGCAACAAAGCCCACTTGTGGCCCAGCAGCTGTTGCTGCCAGATCTGCACGACCAGCTAAGAAAAATCGCTGATGCAGTTGGCTCTGGTGCAGCAGAGGCAAAAAGAAAGATCCTAACTGGACTTCTCATCAACTCCTCTCCGCTTGAAGCAAAATATTTGATCAAGATAGCAACCGGCGAGCTGCGCGTCGGTGTGGTAGAGGGCTTGGTCGAGCTTGCTATTGCTAGGGCATTTGGACGAGATGTGCAGGCAATTCGGCAGGCTATGCTACTGTCCGGCGATATTGCACAGGTAGCATTGCTTGCAAAAAAGGATGCTTTGTCGACTGCGATAATGAAGCCACTTGCACCTCTGAGCTTCATGCTAGCAGATGTGATGTTTAGTGCAGAAGAGATCGAGCAGTATTATAACAAACCACTGATTTGTGAGTTCAAGTATGACGGCATAAGGGTACAGCTTCACAAATTCGGAAACAAGGTCAAAATGTTCTCAAGGAAGCTAGAAGATGTTGCCACCTCTTTCCCGGAGATTGTATCTGCTGTGTCTTTGCTGCCAGCAGACTTCATTTTAGATGGCGAGGTGCTTGCCTACAGAAGTGGTAGGCCGATTCATTTCCAAGAGTTGCAAAAGAGGCTCAGGAGAAAAGCAGTTACAGACCGTCTGATGGCCGAGATCCCAGTAGTGTATGTCCCTTATGATATCATGTATCTTGACGGTCAACCGCTCATTGACAGACCGCTTACGGAGCGCAAGAAATTGCTCTCGCAGATTAGATTCAAAGAGCCCATAATCGACCTTGGGTACAGGATTGTGTCGACAGCTCAGCAGATAGCCTGCGCATTTAAAGAAAGCAGAGATTCGGGACATGAGGGATTGGTCATAAAAGAACTTGAATCCCAGTACCATCCCGGCAAGCGCGGGAGGCATTGGACTAAACTAAAGTATGAGCTTGATACTGTCGATGCCGTAATTGTCATTGCAGAATATGGTCATGGTAAGCGTGCTGGAACACTGTCTGATTATACTTTCGCAGTCCGAGATGAGCATGGTAGTGGCTCACTTAAGACAATAGGCAAGGCGTACTCTGGCCTGACTGATGCAGAGATCGCCAAGATGACTGACAAGCTACGCTCAATAACAGTCAGAGATGAGGGCTATAGAATAGTCGTCAGACCCGAGATTGTACTTGAGGTTGCGTTTGACAGCATACAGAAAAGTGATAGACATAACAGCGGGTATGCGCTTCGCTTCCCTAGGATAAAGTATATCCGGACTGACAAGACTGTACGTGATATTGATACCTTGGAAAAGGTACAAAGGATCTACGAGCACCAGTCGCATCTAAAGAGCCGCTAGCCTGCCATTATGTGACGCTATCTTGTAGTTTTGCAGCACGCATGTGTGTGCACATTAACTTGTATGAAAATACATATCTGTACACAAAAACGAAAGAGAGTAGAGATAGTAATAGAAAATGCAAAGCACAAATTCTTAGGAGGTGCAACAAGGGAGACTGACATCTTCTTCTGAACTGCCCATACACACATACAGTCATGTATAACATCAAGAAGTAGTAGTATAGCAGCAGCATCTGCATTTTTGGACCAATTTCTGCGTACTTGCTTGCACTTGTGATTTTTTGTGTCATTGTCTATATGTGTGTGCGTCTCTCTCTCTATGTCTATGTATGGTTATGTCCCTGTGTGATTTGCGTGGTGCTAAGGAATAAAAGATCAATAGCATAACTATACATTCACTACATTGTTAAAGGCGATCATTCTTACTGCCGCAGTTGCAGTTGCACTGGTGGTATATTTCTCACTCTCGCTTTACGTTTTCCCTCAGTCGTACCAATCGATAGAGGCTCAAAGACCTCAAGCGATTGTGACGGATGTGCGCCTATCTGCACCTGACATTGTGTTAGGTCAGGCACTCACTATCTCTGTCACTGGGACAAATAATGGCGAGGATGCCGACATGCAGATTGTGTCTGTAGGATTTCCAAACCTTACGACTACTGACAACATTAAGATACTGAAACATGATTTTGATCAGACGCCGATATTGATAGCACCCGGCGAGCTTTTGAGCTCGGAATATTCAGATACAGCAGACTCCTCTGTATTAGCGCAATATGCTTCAATTGAAGCTTTCAACAGGCCATGGGAAGCAGGCAAGACCTACACCGCAGAGATAGAGGTAATACCAAAGACAGAGGGAAGGTTTGTAGTTTTTATTAAATCTGTTGCGCTGCCCCATACTTGGGAACAAGCGCATTACCCACAGGATGGCACCGTCGATCAACAGAAAGAATTTGTTGAAACATATCCAGTACAAGTGACAAAGCCTTAATTATTGAGTCTGCTAAAAATGAGTATTGAACTACTTCCGGTATCAAGAATACCTTGAAGTATATGGTCTTGGCCGCAAGCTCTTTGCAGGCTATGTGCTTGTGAGCCTTGGCATGCTGCTAGCTGCTGCAGGCGGCAGCTGGGATATCACAAACCACTTGCTCAACAAGCCTGAAACTTTCTTTGCACCTCCTCATGCTGTGCTCTACTCCGGTGCGGCTTCTGCAGTTGTAGGTACAGTTCTGGTATTCTTCGCTTCAAAATCTGGTGGTCGTTCTGCTGGCAGGATGATTTGGCCGGTGAAGCTGGTTATAGCCGGTGTAGTGATGCTGATAAGCGCTGCACCAGTGGACTTTGGATGGCACTCAGCATTTGGGCTGGATGGCCTATTCAGCCCACCCCATTTTGTGCTTGTAAGTGGCATGGTAGTGGGCAGCGCTGGCGCACTTGCAGGCTTAGCTCAAAGTACTAAAAGGTTGCCTTCTGTCCTGATTGTTATTGCAATATTGCCAATATGGCTTGGGGCTTCAGGCATGATTGATATGCTTTCTCTGCCGTTCTCAGAGACTGAATACTTTAACTTTAATCCTCACCCGACTCTCGGAGTGGTTGTTGCTACGCTTGCCTTCCCATTTCTGATATCTGCCTGTCTAATAGGCTCATCTGCTCTTGCAGGCAAGCGGTTTGGTGTGCTCTCTATGGCTGGTGCTGCTTTTATTATAATAGGCATATTGACTTCAATTATCCCAAACAGCGCACTTACTCCCACTATCCCGTTCTACTTGTCAAGCATAATCCCGATCGTGGCTGCAGATGCTCTGCTTGCATTTTCAAGATCAAGGTTTTCATTGTACGCTGCAGGCACAATTGTCAGCCTTGCGTTCTTTATGCTGTACTATCCACTGATAACGTACACCTACAACGAAGTATTTGAGAGTAAGGTTGTCTGGCCAAGCATGATTGCGCAGATATACTTTGAGATGATACAAAATGTATTTCCTCTTGTAGCTTTTCCTACAGCTGCGATGGGAATTCTCGGAGCCTTATTAATCGATAGACTCGCTAGAAATAAAAAATACTATAACAACATACAACAACTGTCGTAATGATACGACTAGCAGATTTTTTGCAATAGCAGTAGTCGTCGTCATCATTATTATTTCAAAAGAGGTAGATGATAGCAATCCACTATTCTATCCCAGGTCGTGCACAGCAGAGCACTACTTTCTGCACTTGTCATGTATCTCTCCCATATACATATCATACTTTTCAACTAATGTCAAATACTATCTTTATTAATCAGCCAAGGTCTTGCTGTGAAGTAAAAAATATACCATCACATCATCGCTTCGATATCTCAGTATAAGATGAAAAGATAAATGCTGGACTGCCGTGTCTTCTATCCTGATTGCAGAATCAAGACGTCCCCTATAGACTCCTGCAAAAAAGCAATTGTACTAGCACCTTTTACCTCAAGGACTGCATAACAGGATTGAAGGAAAACGTCAAAGAAAAATCAGCTGACGTGGTTGTCACGTCGCCGCCTTATAACATCGGTACAGGCTATAGCTCGTACAAGGATGAGCTCCCTCGTGAGAAATACCTGGCATGGATAGAAGAGGTAGGCATTGCAATCAAGCAGGCCCTTAAAGATGACGGCTCTTTTTTCCTAAACATAGGAGACAAGCCAAAGGACCCGTGGATAGCATGGGATGTAGCATATGTTCTGAGAAAGTACTTCGTTCTGCAAAACATCATCCACTGGGTCAAATCGATAGCAATAAACAAGGCTCAAGTCGGTAATTACCCAAACATTTCTGGTGACATCGCAGTCGGTCACTTCAAGCCGATAGTGAGTAAGAGGTTCCTCAATGACTGTCATGAGTATATCTTTCACTTTACAAAGTATGGCGATGTGCACCTTGACAAGCTGGCTGTCGGGGTATCATACCAAGACAAGACTAATATTGAGCGCTGGAAGGCAGCCAACAAGGAAGACAGACGGGACAGAGGCAACATTTGGTTCATACCTTATCAAACTATACAAAGTAGAAGCAAGCAGCGTCCGCACCCGGCAACATTTCCTGTCAAGCTCCCAGATATGTGCATCAGGTTGCACGGCAGCGCAAAATTAGTGATCGACCCATTCATTGGCATCGGCTCCACTGCAGTTGCGGCAATGCGCCTTGGGATCTCATTTGTGGGATTTGAGATCGATAAAGAATATCTTGATGCTGCAATAGATAGAATCACACAGGTTTAATTAAATAAAACTGCCACCACATATACATCCCAAAAAGTAGAAAGAAGAAGATTTGCAAAAATTTTGCTATTTAGAATTGGAATTAGACATTACACAGCATATGTGTTCCTTCTTTAGGAAATCTGTTTCTGTTTCAAACTAGATCCAACTACTTACCTGTAAGGAATTCAGACTCTAGTATGGCACACCTTTTAATCTTTGATTTTGAATGCTTCGATATACAATTCAAATTCGTCTAAGAACTTTGTTATCCTCTTATTGTACTGTTCTTGAACCAATTTTCCCGTGTCATCAAAAGCCTCCTTACTATAGATATTGCAAAAGAAGAAGATATTGAAGGGGCCCCAAGTTCTGCGAATATTAGACGCAGATGTTGAGCAGCATTAACTCCACCAAAGCCTCCTGTGGAATATTCAAGTTCTCTTCTTATATATGGTAAGAAGTATATGCAGTCTGCCATATGTATCTCGTGGCTCAAAGTAGCGAAGGGTCAACTGGGAAGAATGCGATACTAATATCATCATATTTATGATCTCCAAAAAAGAAAAATAATAAAGAGACAAAAAAGAAGAAGACATCGAGAACCTCTCTAGATGCTCTTCCCCTTATTCTTCACTGTTCGCCGGCCGTAATTTGTGGAGGAGGAGGAGGGTCTTTTGAGGATCTTCTTCCGGGTAGTACTCTTCCCTGTCTGTCTATTTCGCCAGTTCTGATGCGGGTCGAAGAAATTATCGAGCCATCCTCTGCTTTGATTAGTTCTACGGTAATTATCTTTGCCGGCTTCATGCCAATTTTAGCACGCATCTCATTGAGGAGCTTGCCCTTGCTCTGGGTCTCTATGCTTGTCACTAGTGCTTCGACATCGTCTGTAGTTACTGCCGGACCAAAGTCGCCATCTAGCTTTGCAATTTCGTAGTTGACATCACCAAATTCTTTTTTGATCATGTTCTTCAGGTTTGCAATCCTTGCCTCAAAATTGTGGTTTAGCTTCTTCCCCCTATTGGCTGCAAAGTTGTCACTTGAAACCCCAATTATCACCTTTTTGCCTACATGAAATGCCTTGGCAAGCAGAGCGATGTGACCGACATGTATCTCATCAAATGTGCCGCCTGTGGCAACAATAAGAAATTTCTCTTCCAATGCTAGTAATAGAAAGTTATGTATTGTGCAATATTAATTCGCTGTAGCCTGCCTAACCCTTTTGAAATATCTTGACTGCCTGAGGCGGACAGACGTTTTCACATGCCATACAAAATATACAATCCTTTTCTCTTATCATGAAAGCCTTTTTGTCAGATGCCGGATGGCCAGGCGTTTCAAGCCATTCATAGACATTGACAGGGCAAGCTTCAATACATGCTCCGTCTGCAACGCAGATGTCAAAGTCTATGCATACTTCTTGGCCCCATATACCCAATTGTCCTGGTGGGTCAATTGGCCCCCATACTTTGATTCCTTGATAGGTGCCAACTACCTGTCTTTTTTCTTTGAACTTGGGGTCAATTGGGCCTTCTGCTTTGCTGTAGCTTGTTCCTGTGCCAGTAAGCG
>JAICEE010000024.1 GCA_025924355.1 Nitrososphaera sp. | reverse complement strand
GAGGTATTCCTTTTTGCTATCCATACCTGCAATTCTAGGGGCGGCAACTATCGATGCCTTTTTGGCACAAGATACAAGAGAAGCTGCAGAAGACTTACATCTTATACGCATCGAGTCCTATGCCATAGGTGCAGCAATTTCTGCATTGTTGGTTATATGTCTATCCGTCTTCTCATTAGGTTGGTGATTGGAGGAAAATTCTATATTTTTGTGTTCTATTGCTTTGCAATTGGTATAACCACGTTCTTTTTGTTATGAACAGTTGTGTTAGGGTGTGTACCCCATATAACCTGGCGAACTATTAAGATCATATGTCTAACCAATTTATAGAATAGCTTCTCCTGTAGAACATGAACGCAAACATGATTTATGTAACGACAGCTATTCTTGCAGCTATCATGCTGGTGCCCCACGGCACAAGCATATTTGCTCAAGTCCAGCCTCCATCCCAGCTATCGCAACAGCAAGGCCAGATTACGATTAATGGCGCAGGTGCAACCTTTCCTTTTCCATTGATTGATACATGGCGTGTTGAATATCAGAGCGTAAACCCCAATGTGAATATAAACTATCAATCTATCGGAAGTGGCGGAGGAATTAGACAGTTTACTGAAAGGACAGTTGACTTTGGTGCAAGCGATGCCCCATTATCTGAAAATGATACACAAGCTCTTCCAGGTCCAGCCGTGCACATACCAGAAACTATAGGCTCAGTAGTAGCAGCATATAACATAAATGGGGTTCCAGAAAAAGGATTAAAGCTAACCGGCCCTGTACTAGCAGACATTTTCCTTGGTGAGATCACAACGTGGAACGATCCAAGGATACAGGAACTGAACCCAGAGCTGACATTGCCTTCTGAAAATATTGTAGTTGCACACAGGTCTGATGGATCTGGAACTACTTTTGTCTGGACAAGCTACCTCTCAGCCGTCAGTCCTGGATGGAGCGATACAGTTGGTGCAGGAACCTCAGTAGAGTGGCCTGCTGGACTGGGAGCACCAGGTAACGAAGGGGTTGCTAACACGATCATAAGTACTCCCAACTCGATAGGCTATGTCGAGCTTGCCTATGCATTGACGACTGACACAGACTATGCATACATCCAGAATATGGAAGGAAATTTTGTAGAACCATCACTGGATTCTACACGGGCAGCTGTAGAAGCTGCAGTCCTAAGTGGTAACGACGGCACAAACACAACCGCAACTACCTCCAATAATTCAACTGGCACTACCAATGCGACGGACACTCAGAACATGACTTCAATCGATCTTCCTGCAGGTAATGAACCATGGAGGGATGTAAGTCTCCTAAATGCTCCTGGTGCAAATTCATATCCGATTGCAAGCTTCTCCTATCTTTTGCTATACCAGGATCTAAGCACCAATATTGACAGCATGGAAAGAGCAAGAGCGCTAGTTGACTTTATACAATGGGCGATCACTGATGGACAGCAATTTGCAAGTGAACTATCGTATGTGCCTCTCCCTGATCCAGTAGTCCAGCATAACATGCAGACACTAGAATCGCTGACTTTTCAGGGGCAACCAGTGCTGCAGCAGTAAAAGCAACAGCACCTCCTCCTCTTTTTCTTTTCTGTTATTAACAATTGTCATGCGCACCCCATAAATGATATGGTAAAAAAACACTCACTAGTCTAAATTGAGCCATCTAGGTTCTGGAGTACTGTGTCCAGTTGATCTTTCTTTCTACAGGTAGCTCGTGAACCATCTTTCTCATTATAAAAAGATACTTAAACCCGCGAAGATAAAAGTTGAAGCGTAGCGCGCGGCTATGCCATATTGCCGTGTTGGATGTTTGGCTCCTCCTTGCTACACATACAATATCCACTGTGTCAAAATATTTGCAAAGGCACTCGTAGACTCGAAAACCAACAGGTGTGAATTTTTTCTTTACCCACTGATCGCCTATTAGCCAGCCCACCACCTTGCCTGGTTTGAGCACACGATAGCACTCGATCATAACCTTCTCAAGCTCTTTATAGAACTGGTCAGTCTCTGCAGAAATGTGGCCGATGTTGTCAGGATGGTCATTGTAGTTAATGTTGTCGCCATACGGTGAATCAATGAATATCATCTCGGCACTTGCATCTGCAAGCGGTATCTTGCGAGCATCATTCTGAGTTATATCAGGCCTAGTAGGTGAAATGTCGTATGCTATACATCTGCGCCCCTCCTCCTTGCATACGTCGATGGTAGTGCCACTCCCTGCCATCGGGTCAAGCACAAGGTCACCTGGTTCTGTGTAGCGCTTGATCATATTGTATATCACAAACGCTGGCGTCACACCCGCATACTTGTTGCTTCCCTTTTGAGTTTTGCCGTAGTTCTGCCGGGGGTAGTCCCAAAGTGTAGTGGTTTCAAGCCGCAGCTTTTTCTCTGCATTCTTTCTGGCAATCTTCAAGCTGCCATTGGGGTTTTCGATGTATCTAGAGAGCAGCTGCGTCATCTCCTCATTAAGCATGTCGTGCCAGCTGATCCTCATCATCGATAGGACTTTTTTTGCACCTTCAACTGAGTATATCTTGCCATTATGAGACACCTGCACCTGGTACGGATATCTACCTTTCCAAGCTTCAGGCACAATGTCCTTTGCGCCATTCGACCTTGCTAGGAAAGTGCCATAGAGCGTATCTGTGTCTAGGTTGAGCAGAAAAAGAACGTCACCTCTTTTTATTTTCAAAACATTTTCGCCATAGACACGGCTTGTTGCAAAGAGCATCCGGTCAAAGCATTCTCGCTCGCTCTTGCTGGTACAGGCGAATATATACCCCTCTGGCACCTGTCCTCCATTCTTCATTTTAGCGAGGGAAGATATATCCGGGCAAGCAGATTTAACCATATCGGATGCGACAATAATGGGATGAGAAGTATTAAAGAGAATCACATTCTGCTTTAACAATTATTTCTGCTTTTTGCCACATGCTTTGCTCTTGCTACGCAACAGATTTTACAATGATGTAGGTAACTGGAAAAATCACCAATTGATGAGGAGGCAGATTATATTCTAAAACCTTTTACGGTACCAATGACGTTATTATTATTGTATCATGACACTATGCTATCTTTGCAGTATAAGAACATCTTCGATGGAATGCTCTGAATGCAAGAGACCTGTGTGCAAAAAATGCACAAAGGATTTCCCGTTCTCGAGCAGCGCATGCCTTGAATGCGCGGAGAGCATAAAGACGGGTTTGGGCGGCACCAGAAAAGACGAAGAGATTTTTTAACTTTTTTCTCATTTTTTCTAAGGTCGTAGTTATACTAGAAAATCGAAATATCTTCTTTGATGCTCGTAATTAGTAACATGACATCCGTTCTCCTATTTCCCATCTTTAATATAGGGAATTACTTGCAACTAGCCCAGAGATCTCTGAGCAAATGACTTCCATAACAGTTGCAAAGTTTGGCGGAAGCGCCCTTGGGCTAGAGGGAGCCATGATCCCCCAGATCGTTGACAGGATAAAACAGCTGCAGCAAGAATCTAAGGTAGTCACCGTTTTCTCGGCGCCTCTAATTGAATATAATGGCAAAATCATCTCTATGACTGATATGGCCATTTATGTGGGTAGAAGCTATGCCTCCTCCACCCCCGTAGAGATTGAAGTGCTAAGAGAGATCTTTGAGAGAATATCCTCCAAGTACTTGGATAGCCGTCACCACCAGAAATTTCTTGATACTCTCGATAACTTCTATAGACAGGTGATAATTTCGCTCAAACAGGCGGCGGAGAATAGGCGTTTTGTTGATGTGATAAGGTCAAGAACGCTTGCATACAGTGGCGAAGTAACAATGGCATACTTGATGGACTATGTGATGCAGAGCGTAGGTCTTAAATCATCACATGTGTTGATCGAAAAGTGGCCGATAATCACTGATGATAACTTTGAAGCCGCCAACTTTATGGTACAAGAATCAAAACATCATGCCGACCATCTTTTCGATCTTATAGAACACAGCGATGTCGTGTCAATGGGTGGTTTTATCGGCAAGACTGTGGATGGACTAGAAACGACATACGAGCGTGGAGGCTCAGACAGAACTGCTGTTGATATTGCAATTCTACTACATGATCATTATGATGTCAAGATTGACTTTGAAAAGGATAGTGCAGTCTTAAGCGCAGATCCGAGGATCGTGAAGGAAGAGTTAGAATACGTGCAATATCTATCATACAATGAAGCCAAGCTTGCAGGCATGTTTGGTATGAAAATCCTCGACCCAATTGCGATAAAAGAGATAGATGACAACAACCTTGACATTCCTATTGTTATCACAGAGATGGTCAAGCCAAACGGCAATATCACCATGATCAAGAAGAAGCCGCCAGTTTTGGCGCATGCCAATCCGATAAAAATAGTAACCGGCAAGAGAAACTGTGCGATAGTGAGGATAGAGAGCACGGCATCCTCACATCTTGTAGCATCGCTCCAACTTGAGAGGCAGTACCACGATTTTGTGAAATTGTCGCCCTATATGATCGATGATACTGAGATGACTCGTCTGTTGTTCCTTGACGCAGATTATGTCAGAAGGCATGAGAGGTATATCTGCGCCTACTCTTCTCAGACGGAGATAGTTTATGGTAGAGGGGTAGTTACACTCATTGGTGATGAGATGTGGCGCGTACCCAAGATTGCATCTACTGCCAGCAGTACAGTAAGTGAGCATGACCTCAATATCCTCAACCTCGACGCTCAGGAGGAAACTTCAAGAATCCTAATAGTGGTCGAGGACAAGGGGGCGAACGTTGCAGATGCAGTCAGAGCTATACATTCTACAAGGACGAAGATTCATGGATTGAAATGACACAAGGGAAAATATGGCTCAATGGATCGCTTGTAGATTGGGATAATGCTAACATTCATGTGTTAACGCACGGGCTTCACTATGCAACAGGTGTCTTTGAAGGTCTCCGCTGTTACAAGACAGTGAACGGTAGCGCAATATTCCGATTAAGCGATCACATACAGCGGCTGATGGATAGTGCAAGGATTTACTTTATGGATCTTGGATACACCAAGCAGCAGCTGGAAAGGGCGGTGATTGAAACTGTCAAGGCAAATGGCATGGAAGAGTGTTACATCCGGCCAATTGCATACTATGGCTATGGCAAGATGGGAGTCAATCCTCTGCCAAACAAAGTTTCGGTCGCCATAGCGGCCTGGAAGTGGGACGAGTACCTAAAAAGTAGCGATGGGGCAGACAAGGGCGTGCGCATGATGGTGTCGTCATGGATAAGGATCGACAACAGAGCAATGCCGATGCGCGCCAAGGCAACTGCCAACTATGCCAATTCTGTACTTGCAAGAGTAGAAGCTATCAAGGCTGGCTTTGATGAGGCGATAATGCTAAATTCAGCGGGGACAGTAGTCGAAGCAAGCGCCGAGAACATATTCCTAGTAAAAGACAATATTCTTGTCACTCCGCCTATTTCCTCTGGTGCACTCGAAGGTGTGACAAGAAGCAGCATATTGGCAATTGCCAAAGAAAATGCCATCGAATATGAAGTGCGCAACATTTCTCGAGACGAGCTCTACACAGCTACTGAGGTGTTCGTGACAGGCACAGCTGCAGAGGTCAAGCCAGTAGCTGAGATTGATAATCGAACTATAGGTGACGGCCAGACGGGCAAGAGGACAAAGGAACTAAGGTTGCTGTTCGATGCAGTAGTTCACGGCAGGGACACAAAATTCAGCAAGATGTGGCTCACACCTATCAACTGACCAAGGTCGCCTATTATTGTAAAATGTATAGCAAGATGCACAGGTAATGCGCCAGCTAGATACAAGCCACTAGTACGCACATTCAATTTCTTAATAAAATACATGGCGACAAGCGGTGAAACAAAAATTCCGCCATGTATCGCACCATTTAGCAGTAGTGGGTAGTAGTTGTAGGCAAGATAGAACGCGCTAGTGGCTCCCCCTACTATGCCCGCAATCAAAAATATCAGCATATTATGCCGCCTCGTTTTACAATTTCTTTTTCAATAACTTTTGATATCTCAGCAAGCCTATTTTTCACTTCTTTTTCATTGTCACCACGTGATATCAGCTGTATCTTTATCTGCGGCGTCTTTTTCCTGTAGTATCCTCGTGGATGCGTCTTGAGATAGATCATGTTCTTAGGATGAGATTTGACTATTTTTGTCAACACTGGAGCGATCATGGCCTCACTGAGGCCTCTTGTATTATAGTTGAGCTCCTCTGCAACAAACTTACCTACGCTCTTCTTTATCCGCGGCAGGATGTACTCTTCGAATATTGCTTTCATCTCCGACGGTACTCCAGGCAGACAAAAGATCGATATACCACCGGCCTGCTCCATGATTGTCGGTGCACTTCCTACAGGATTCTGGATTGGAGTAGAACCCTCCGGTATAGTGGCCATCTTTAGCCGCGACTCAGTCAGCTCATAGTGAAGCTTGTGCCTTGCATAGCTTTTCTTGAGCATCTCAACGGCTCTGCTATCTTGCACAAGTTTTTTTCCAAGTGCTGCGGCCAATCCTTCAAAAGTCATATCATCATAGGTCGTACCAAGGCCCCCTGTCGTTATCAAGATGTTGGGCTTTCTTGCAAGCGATTCTCTTGCCGCAGATGAAATTTCATTAAGCTCGTCGCGTACAACTGTCACTCTTCTTACAACACCCCCGACATTTGTAATCTCGCTGCAAAGCCAATTCGCGTTAGTATTGAGCGTGATCCCTGATAGAAGCTCGGTACCTATGCAGAGGATTTCAACGATCATGCCTTGAAGATCCTGCTCAACATAATTAGCTCGGGCCCACTTGTGAGGTTGCCTACAACGACTGACTTCATGTTTGCTACAATGCCTGATGACAGAAAGGGTACGCCGCCATTCACTGTTACCGGCTCTGCCGGTACTTGCAATATTTCTGAAATTTCCTTTATTTCGTCCTCTGTGGCTTTGGGATGGACGCCTGCACCGCCATTAGTGGCAACGATCATTGATCCTGTCTGAACAAAGCCCCCTACAGTCATAGAGCTCGTTGGGACACCGAGTACATCCTGCACCTGACGGTCAGTCTCTCCCTTAAAGAGTGGTGATACTATTGCACCATTATCGTTTGTTGCAATTAGATTGCCTATAGCAGTGAATTTGCTTTTCACACGCTCAACATTGAGGTGACTTGATTGCTTCAGCATCTGGACTTCCTCATCCGATGCCATCGGGGGTAACAGCATACCATTATTATTCATGACCGTCATAGGGCCAAGAAGCCGGGTTCCTGCTATGGAAGCATACACTTCGCTTACCTGCAGGTAGTCGGCAAGCTTTTCTGTCTTTGTCTCGGCAAAACCGTACGGTACTAAGATTACGTTGTCATTTGCCTTGACAAATATGCCGATATTGGGGCTCTTGTATACTGTATAGCGATATATCGCCAATATGTATATAGAAAACTCGGAAAATAAAGGATATGAACCTAGCGCTAGCGATTGATCAGTTCTCTCTAATGAAATCCTAGTTTATCATACACAAAAACTAACTTTCAAGCTTTCGGTTTCATCGGAAATTTTTTAAATGTTCCTATAGTACGACCATCCCGACTTGTTTACGTAACTGTCAACCGTCTAGTCAATATAGACAATGCGTCACTACAAACAAGCCTTCGTTTTTCTAGTTCTATATTATCGTAATAAACCAGTGATGATCTTCTTAATCATGCTGCGATCTGCTAAAGAAGAAGAGGATGAGACAGAATATCTCTATGTAATATACACTGTTCACAGAAAACAAGGTGGTATGAAAAGCTTGCCAAAAGCGCGAACTCCTTGTACTTGGATGGAGCAAAGTGGTGGGTGGATCAAGTCAAGACAGCAACCTTGAGTATAAAAATAAAGGAAATTCAAGGTCATAGTGTTTATTATAGCCTGCTTATGGTAAGGTAGTAGCCATGCCTAATCCCTTTTACGACAGAGACATTGTTTCGATAAAGGATTTTGCCAAGGACGACTTGGAGTTTGTCTTCGACGCCACCGATAGTATAAGCCGCCTCAAGCATAGCCAGCGAGGTGAGCTTGGCAAGGGAAGGACTCTTGGCTACATCTTCTATGAGCCTTCCACAAGAACGAGGATGAGCTTTGAAGCCGCGATGGCGTCGCTTGGAGGAAGCTCGATCGGTATATCTGATTTGAAGTCGTCTTCTGTGGAAAAGGGCGAGAGCCTTGCTGATACAATAAGAGTTATTGATCTATATTCAGACGTCATCCTACTCCGTCATCCTCTGGATGGCTCTAGTAGGTTTGCAGCTGAGCTGTCACGAAACCCTATCATAAACGCTGGGAGTGGAAGCGAAGAGCATCCGACGCAGGCCCTGCTTGACTTGTATACTATATTGAAGGAGAAGGGTAAGATCGATGGCCTGTCTGTGGCTATAGTAGGCGATCTAAAATATGGAAGAACTGTATATTCACTGCTCTATGGCCTTGCTAATTATAAGGTCGAGATACATCTTGTGTCGCCGCCTACCTTGCGGATAAGAAAAGAGTCGCTCTATGAAATACAAGACAAGCTCAAGATAAAGGAGCATAACAAGCTTGACGAAGTCTTGCCAGAGACTGACGTCATTTACGTTACGAGGATACAGCGTGAGCGCTTCCCTGATGTGCAAGAGTATGAAAAGGTCAAAGGGACTTATACAATAGATGAAAATACATTGGCAAAGTCCAAGTCAGACATTGCAGTCATGCACCCCTTGCCAAGGGTGGACGAAATTTCACAGTCAATTGATCATACTAAAAATGCAATATATTTTAAGCAGGCATCATATGGAAAGGAGCTAAGGGCTGCGCTACTGGCCCTTATGCTGAATGAGAACCTGTCAAGGTAGCTTTTGTAAAAACTAACTTGCATGACAAAGTAAAAGCAACTGCTGCTGCCTGGTACCTTGTCATCTATATGAAAAGCGTAAAAACAAAGAATTTGTCGAACTTTGATATTGATAGATTTTTGCTTATTAGACATTCTAAAGAATATCTCCCTAGGATAAAAAACCACTCTATTTCAGAATTTATGTATCACCAAACTAGTTCGGTGTTGCAATGTATATATGTTCACAATTCTAAAATGTGTGGAAATAATATCCCGCATTTGCGGTGACGTTATTATAAAAAGTTCTTCACTCCCGACAAGGATGTCGCAAGCAGTAACTATGTAGCTTGGAAAAAGCAGTTAAGTTTCATGAGATGAATGCATCAATTAAGCCGTCACAACAAAATGACACGTTTGTTGTTGTTCGGACTTGAATAATGTATCTTTTTACAATTATGACTTCTGCCGGCATGTTAGACCTAGATTTAGGCATAGTTGCCCTTTATCGATGACTTGGCGCCACAGGCCTCGCAGATCAAAAATGCAACCTTTGGCTTGCTCTTTTCAGTATGGGTGTCAGGGCTCCCGCATACTGGGCATTGAACGTAGTCTTTGATGTATCGGTCGATGAGCGCCTGAAATGAGGATAGTGTCTTATGGCCCAAAAATATCACGCGCTCGCCAGTTATGTAACCCGCAGAAGCAAGCTCTTTGTTGAGGTATAACAGGAATTTTTCAGGATCCCTTCGTAGCGCCTTCGGAAAGTCCATGAAGTTGCGGAAAATAGTATTCTTGCCGACCCATATTATTTGGGGAGTCGGAATTTCAAGCCTTGACCTTGCCTTCTTGGCGGTATTGCCCAGTTTGTCCTGCAGTCTCTTGAGCAAGACTTCATAGTCGCTAGCAGACTGCGCTTTCACAGATAGATCGGTTGTACTTCTGTTTAATTAATGTATATCAACTCTGATAAAATTACCTGCCAGCCTCTTTTTCGTAACTGCTATTGCTGCCAGCGACGAATCACATCCGATCCAGTGACGGCTAAGCTTTCCTGCAACCGTAAGTGAAGTGCCCGAGCCGCAGAAAAAGTCAGCAATAAGATCATCCGGTTTTGAAAACTGACTGATAATGCGTTCTAGAAGTTGGGTGTGCTTTTCAGTGCCATAACCCGTAGAATAGTTGTACGCTTCAATATCGAGCCAGACATTATCGATTATCCTGTGTGTCTTTGGAGGGATCCAATACTCGGGGTATTTCCTGTGTGATAGCTTTCTGACAAACTCTAGTTTTTTGCTGGTAGCTTGCCAGTATTCTTCAAGCATCATGTGAGAGAATTTGTTCTCATATAGCTGATAATTTCCAATTGCTTTTAGCGCCCTCTCTTTTGCCCACTTCCACTGTCCCCTTGCAGGCTTGGAGCCAAAGATCTCATAACGCATTGTAGGTCTGTCTACGTTGCTCCAAAAACCCATCCACTTTGCCTTTGAGTGGTACTCTGCAAGTGGAGGCCGGAATTTGGTGTCTGCCAACTTGGAATACCATAGTATAGTGTCATGGGCAGCGTGCATTCTATCTATTGAATTAAATTGATACTGCAGGTTCTTTCTACGGCCGCGCTTTACTATTATTTCATTTCTGAAATTTTCAGAGCCAAAGATTTGATCCATCATCACCTTGATGTAATGGATGGCATGCCAATCCAAGTGAATGAAAATAGATCCAGAAGAAGAGATCAGCTTGCGGATTCCGCTCAAGCGCTCTTGCATCATATCAAGATATTCACTTTCTTTCAATACATCTTCAAAAGCTAGGTTGCTATTGTTTTTAACGCGATGTAAATAACGTTCGCCGCTGAGAAAGGGCGGATCGATATAAACAAGATCTATCTTGTTTTCAAAGCCATGCTTTAGCAAATAATTGATGCATTCAAGGTTATCACAGTGAAAAAGGAGGTTCCTGTTCCATAGATCCCCGTAATTATTCTGCTTATAGACGAGCTTAGCACTCTGCACCATGACCTTGAGATAGTGCTGCCTATTATTATTTAAATAGCATAACTAGACTCCCAGTTCAGTATTACGGAACAATAGATATGTGATACCTGTCAAAAAATAGTCAATCCTTCAAAAATAATATCTGCACGGAGAGGTGGCTGCAGAAGCGAATAAAATTTTCATCAGTCCCGCTGTATGAGTTTGAACAGTTAGGAGTTTCTTACTGGCACTTTCTGTAGCCAACCTGTCATTTCTGACTTCAACAGTCCAAATCCAAGACCGCAATCGATGCAAGATCAACGTATCTTATATATAAGATACATATTTTTCTTCTACGGCAGCTCTAATACTTCTGTAACTATTATGACCTTCAACTCTATAATGAGACTCATTATAAGCAAAAATACTATATGATAAGACATTGACCATCCATACAGTATCGTCAAATATGATTCCAATTAACAAGCCTTGGATAGGCGAAGAAGAAAAGCGTGAGGTAACAAGTGTGCTTGAAGAAACCGCACTCACCTCAGCTGCGCGTGACGGTGGCAAACGAGTGCGTGACTTTGAGTCGTTGATGAAAAGCTACCTGAAAATCAGACATGTAGTGTCTGTCAATTCTGGTACGTCTGCGCTCTATGCTGCGCTGTTTGCCGCTGGCATAAAGCAGGGCGATGAAGTACTACTCCCCTCATTTACCTTTGTAGCAACTGCCAACGCAGTTGTCGCAGCAGGCGGTAAACCAATGTTTGTGGACATCAAAAAGGACGACTACACTATGGATGTTTCTGACCTGAAAACCAAGATCACCAAAAAGTCCCGGATAGTGATACCTGTGCACCTCTACGGCCACCCATCCGACATTGAAGAAATACGCGAGCTTTCAGAGAAGCATTCCCTTGACGTTATAGAGGATGCTTGCCAGTCTTTAGGATCGAGTTACAAAAAGAAGCAGACTGGCACGTTTGGCACCCTGGGCTGCTTCAGTATGTACGCAAGTAAGGTGCTGACAGCGGGTGAAGGCGGTGCAATTGTAACGGATAGTGACGAGCTTGCCGACAAGCTCAAGATGATAAGAAACCACGGCATGGTTGAAGGCAATGACACAAGAATGCTTGGTCTGAACCTTCGATTACCCGAGCTGAGCGCCGCTGTTGCTAAGGTGCAGATGCAAAAGCTGGACAAGATGCTAGAGATCAGGAGACGCAACGCGGAGCTTTTGAGCGAGCTGCTGCTTGCCTCTTCAAAGAAATATGAAGTAAAGATCCCTCAGGAGACTGCTGACAAGAAGTTTAATTGGTATCTCTACACTGTAGCCTTTGAAGATAAGAGGGATAATATAAAGAACCATCTTGTGCAAAATAAAGTGGGCGCAACTGTCTATTATAGCCCACCAGTGCACAAGATGCCGTTCTATGCACACGCCGCTTCAGAAACAAAGCTGCCTGCTACAGAATGGTGCGCTGACCACGTGCTGTCCCTGCCCGTACATCCACATGTTGCAGAAACCGATGTAGATCGTATAGCAAACAGCCTAAAATCTACAATTGAGAAACAAAACGTAGCATAAATTTTACAGATCAGGTTAATATCCCAGTTGCCGATGTGTTTTTATATTATGGATCAACCAACTAAAAGGCGGAAATGGCGATAGACACTGGAGATACTACTTGGATGTTGATCTCCACTGGCCTTGTCCTGATGATGACACCTGCGCTCGGATTTTTTGAAGCTGGCCTCATCCGAGGCAAAAACTCGCTGTCCGTAATAATGCAGACCTTTTCTGGGCTTGCCATTCTTTCCACCCTCTGGTTCGTTCTTGGATTCACCCTTGTTTTCTCTCCATCACAGGGTGGTTTTATTGGCGGCTTTGACTGGCTGTTTTATAACAATGTCCCCTTTAATGAATCCCTCGACTATGCGCCGACAATTCCAGGTGTGACATTTGCCACTTACCAGATGATGTTTGCAGTAATTACACCCCTTCTCATTACAGGTGCCTTTGCAGAAAGGGTCAAGTGGAATGCGTTTGTAGTCTTCATCTTGGCATGGAGCATATTTATCTACTATCCCCTTGCACACTGGGTATGGGGAAGAGGATGGCTTGCAGAGTTGGGCGTATTCGACTTTGCCGGCGGTATCGTCATTCATACAAGTGCAGGTCTTGCCTCCCTTGCAGCTGCGCTAGTGCTTGGCCGTAGGAAGAATTTCGGCCCCGATATTATGGTGCCCCACAATATACCGCTTGCAGTCATAGGAGCGACATTTCTCTGGCTCGGTTGGTACGGCTTTAACGCAGGTAGTGCACTTGCTTCGGGATCGCTTGCTGCAAACACTTTGCTTGTAACACAAATTGCCTCATCCACATCCGCCCTAGTTTGGATAGCGCTATCATGGAAGCGGGCGGGCAAGCCATCGAGCACAGCCGCCATCAACGGCGCGATTTCTGGTCTCGCAGGCGTAACACCTGCTGCAGGTTTCATTAGTGCACAGAACTCATTTCTGCTTGGCATTGTGCTAGGGTTTGCTTCCTACTATGCAATATTACTGCTAAAAGAGCATTTGAAGATCGATGACGCACTTGATGTCAGCTCTGTCCACGGCGTAACTGGCATCGTAGGCTCACTAGCAATAGGCCTTATCGCAAGCACTCTTATCAATCCTGCTGGCCCAGATGGGTTGCTATACGGAAACCCCATGCAGCTAGCAATACAGGCACTTGGCGTCGCAGTAGCAGCTACTTTAGGCTTTGGCGGCACAATCATCATCATGAAGATAATAGACGCCACGATAGGGCTCAAGGTAAGGGAAGAGGAAGAAGACATCGGGCTCGACATTACACAACATGCAGAGCGAGCGTATGTAAGCTAATGTTTTCTTTTTTCTTTCTTATCTGGTTTGTGCCCCTTGTTAGAGTTCTATATAAAAGCATTCACAGATATTGATGCTGTTCTCTCACTACATTGCATGCATTAGTCGCTCATTACGTGTACCTAATAGTAATGTACTGTAAGGTGCTAATTTTAGCTTTATCTGCCGTATTATAGTAGGCCATAAATACATAGGGCTTATACTCAGGATACATGCCACAAATTACGTTAAAGGGATACTTGTGTGAAAGATACGGTCACAAGTGGCTTCCAAAGGAAGAAACAAAAGATAAACCGAAAGTATGTCCCAAATACAAGAGTCCCTACTGGGATACGCCAAGAAGGGTAGATATAGTAAAAAAGCAACAAGACATAGACTCTAAGGGAAAAAGGAGGTTAAGGTAACTTGTCATCATCTCCTACTCCAAAAGAGAGGCAATATTCCTGTCGACATTGTGGTACAGCTTACTCTGCAAATCCTCCTGATGATGTTCATACGACCGCAGTTGCTAATGTGGACGGTGGAGAAGATGATATTCAAATTTCTTATCACTGTACTGCGTGCAACAATAACAATAAATTGACTTGGATGAGATAGAATGAATTTACAATAGAAACTAAGTTCCGTTGAAATTACAAAAGCGATTGCTTACAAAACTCTGCAACTTGTATCTCGCGGTCAACAGATTCTAAATTAGGAATGATATTGCAGACCTTTTCGCGCAATGCATTTTGTTTTTCTTTAAATCTGCAACATAACAAGTCAATGCTGGTTCGACTATGGCTTTTCTTTTGTTTTCTAAACAACTGCTCGTGTTAGAGGGGTTACTCCTGCTACATACTCAGCAGCATCGTCAGCCTCTTTTACATGCCTTCTAAATCCCTGTTGATGTCCTTTCCAACCTGTACAGTTCATCATTAGTGACTAAATTCATTAAGCGATGTTGATAATGCTTCAATGCATGGTCAAGCACCAAACCTAGTTTCATCATCCTTTGGTAAATTAATCAATCAGTCAGATAAACCCATCATGCCTATCTTACCTTCTTTTCTTCATTTATGAAGAAGTTTTTGTTGGCAAAATGGTATACTTTTTGTAGTCAGGATAGTTTTTCAAATGTTCTTTGGCAAAATAGGGTTCATGGTCTCCGAGATCTTCTTCACATACACCGCCTATGATATACTCGTTTGAAGTTATACTAGTAGTAACTACTCTAGGTATACGATAAGTAATCAGACGGTATGTCCCGACTGTTTACGGCATCCTAAACACTAGCATCTGTGAGTTAGATATATTCTAAAGTCTTTTATTGGCTTGTATCCACTTTTTATTTTGTTGAGACTAATAATCTATACTGGCAAGGGTGGCACTGGCAAGACAGTAACTTCCTGCGCAACTGCAATCAAGATTGCAGAGCATAACTATAAGACGCTTGTAATTTCAGCAGATCCGGCGCATACTCTGAGCGATGCTTTCATGATGCCCAATGTCGGCCACGATCCAAAGCAAGTGCTTCCGAACCTGACTGCATTGCAAATAGACCCTGTCGCTGAAATGAGCCGACAATACAATACTATACTCTCCTATACTGCAGCCTTATTTTCTTCCAAAGGGATAGATGAGACGCTTGCATATGAGATTGCTATGCTACCTGGTATGACCCAATTATTTTCGCTATTGAAGGTAGAGGAAGTCGACCGCGCAAAAACATTTGATGCAGTGGTGCTTGATATGCCAGCCTCCGGCGAAGCACTACGATATCTGTATTTCCCTAAGCTTGTAGGCAGCATCGGTCGCAAGCTGACAGGGCTTGCAGGCCTATTTAGTGGGTTTGCCAAGTTCTTCCAACCGCTTGCCAATTTCCCGACACCCACCAAGGATGTCATACAGAGTGAAATGGATCTGCTCGACAGGCTCAATGTTCTTTCCAACATTATTAATAACAACAATAGAACATCTGTTAGATTAGTTGCAAACCCAGACACATTCAGTATCGAAAATGCCAAGCGAGTGCTCATGTCGACAAGCCTCTATGGCATTAATGTCGATATGGCAGTAATAAACAAAATAATGGCCAGCTCATCAGATGAATATTATGCTAAATGGGCAAGCTTCCAAAGGTCAAAAGTGGAAGAAGCAAAGGCAAATTTCTATCCTTTGCCTGTAAGAGAGGTCGAGCTCTATGGTACTGAGCTTCGTGGCATAGATATGCTGCGCAAACACGGTGAAATCCTCTTTGGCAGTGACGACCCATCTAAGATATTCTATCATGGCGAACCATACATGTTTGTAAAGGAGGGAACTGGGGTCAATATGACTGTACAGGTACCATTTACCGAGAAAGACGACTTCAGCATAGAGCGCTATGGCGACCAGCTCACTATAACAGTTAAGACTACAACAGGACAGATAGCCAACGTTGTTCCTTTGCCTGTTGCGACTGCAGGGATGAAGCTTGTCAAGGCGAAGCTTTTGAATCAAAAGCTAAAGGTACAGTTTGAGAAAGAAACTTTGTGACCGAGGCTCTGTCAGGCCATCTGCAAACAGTTTATATAATATCAAATTTGATAAAACTTGAGAAAGTAATGCCAATAGATCCAGACTTTCCAAAAAATAATCAAGCAATTGGCAAGCACCAGCACTCAGACGGGGAGCATTTTCATTTTGTATGGGGGCCTGGGGCGTCCAAAGAGGCCTTAGAGAACGAAGAGGTCAAATCTGCATAT
>JAICEE010000023.1 GCA_025924355.1 Nitrososphaera sp. | reverse complement strand
GTTGGTGGTGCTTCAACATTGATTTCTATACTATCAGATGCATTTTGATTGTCGGTGTCTGTAGCAGCAAGAGTGACGTTATATGTGCCAGCTTCCTCAAATGTGTGTACAACAGTTTGCTCATCACTTCCTTCGCTGCCGTCACCGAAGTTCCAGAGATAGGTGTAAGGCTCAGTGCCACCTGTTATATCTGCTTGAAATTCAAAAGTGGCTGGTGCAACACCTTCTGTTGCGTTTGAAATGATTCCAACTGTTAGAAATTCAGTAGATTCCTCTTCCGCTAGTTCTTCTTCTTCTTCTTCTGGAGCTGGAATAATAGTTTCATTCATGATGATACCTTCTGTTGCATTAGCAGCAGAAGTGTCGGCAGTAGGTTCAGTTACAGATTCTGCAACAGTCACTGATAGTGCAGAAACGGCTGTTCTTCTGTCGTCTGCTACAGCAAGCATTGCATATTCACCTCCTTCAACATTGGGCACTGTTACTGATGATTCAAGTGTCCCTTCCTCGTTAGCAGTTTCAGTGGTCACTAGGCTATTTTCATAGTCTTCTTCAGAGTCAGAAACAACTACCAGCTCCTCAATTTCTCCTGTATCTGTAATATCGGCATCTGAGATAGAAAGTGAGCATTCATTGTATGTTCCCGGACTTGCTCCAAAGGTGCCAATGGTGCCATTTATGCGACCTTGAGCAATGTTTTCATCTTCACATTCAAGGCTCATAGTGCCATTTACCGGCGCGCCTTCTTCAAGTACAACAAGCAGATTTTGCTCAGAAATGCTTGTTGTAGTATCAAGCAGATCCCTCAATGTATGTAGATCATCACCATCAGCATCAAAAAATGTGCTAGTGCCTTCTGGTTCAGTTGTTATTGTACTCTGATTTGCATCGATCCCTTGTAGGACAAATGCACTTCCATCTGCGAGGTCAGCCTCTTCAGCTGACATAAAATAGATCGAAACTTGAGAATTAGCACCAAAATTGATGCCTTCTACTTCAATTACAGAACCGGGTGAAGCTTCACTTTCGCTAAGAGTAAGCTCTGCCGGCTCTGTTGTTGTCTGCCCTTGGGAGCTCACAAAATAAAATGATCCAACAGTCCCCGAGGCACTAAGAAGTAAGACCACTGCCAAAATAACAGTTATAGGCTTTGCCATCATTCAGTCAAGCTGCGTAAGTATTAGATAAAAAGAGAGACCATTCTGACTCTATAAGAAGGTGTAAATGCGCTTAGGCAAAAGGAGGCTCTGAGACTACTTGTTGCTGCTACCATTGCTTGTATGGAGAAAAAATTATGCCAAAGAGATCATAAAATCCTCATGAATTGTAGGATTTTTCTTATCATAATCTATTTATCTGTGAATTTGGAAATTTATTTTAATGGGCAGATTGTTTGGAAGGGATAGCAAAAGAAAGGACCGTGTCCCTTCTGAAGAGAGGGTGGAATCTGATTATAATGAGAGCGATTTTCAAAAGCAAGACCTCTACAACAAGGGTATCAACGATATGTCTAATGAAAAGTTCCTTGATGCTATAAGGAGCTTTGACCTCGCACTAAGAATTGACCCGCAGTTTGTTGATGCGTGGATTAAAAGAGGGTATGCCCATTTTCACCTAGATGAATATACTGTTGCTATCGCTTCCTATGACAAGGCACTTGAGGTAGATGTCAACAACGCTGAAGCGTGGAACCTTAAGGGACTTGCTTACTATAAGATGAAAAACTACGACAAAGCTATTGAATGCAGCGAAAAGTCAGTAGACATCAACCCAAACGAGGGTATGTCTTGGTATAACAAGGCTTGCTACCTTACCCTCAGTGGCAGGATCGATGATGGCCTTGACGCGCTCAAGAGATCTATAGAAATAGACATTCAGAATGCCAGGAAGGCTGTGCGTGATAGGGACTTTGAAAATGCACGTGCAGAAGAGGGTTTCAGGAGAATCATCGAAGTAGTGGTGCTCGAGTCGATAAGACAAGGTTATGACTATGTGGGCAAGATAGTATGGGTCACTGCCATAGACAGGACGGAAGTTGAGGATGCGCTTATGCGCCTTGCCATGAAAGGTCTTGTCATCAAGCACGAGAGGAGAACCTTTACCGGCAAGGAGGAATATTACGAACTTCCAAAGGAAATAGCAAATAAGGTAGGAGTGACAAAGAAAAGTAGCTTTTTTGGCACTAAGGAAGTTTCAGCTCCTGTCCAACAGCTAAAGGATATAAAAGAAATCCTCACCAAGGCTAAGGATTCAGTTGAGAAAGGCGATTTGGCTAACACACTGGAACACTTTGACGAGCTTGTGAGCCCAACGAAGCATGGAAACGCCATGATAGAGCAGTTCTTTGACGAACACAGGGATCTTAGGCTTTACAAAATTAGGCTTCAGGACAGAGGACAGGAATATCTTAATGCCCACAAGTCTGATCTTATTGACCTGATAACAAGGATAGACCATGCACTAGGAAGTGGCGTGACCAGCAAGCCACCTGCAAAAGACTAAGTACTTTTTGTTGCGTTACACTATGTAGACATCTTACTAGGACGTTACTTTGTTATTTTCTTCTACAAGGCGCTGATCCAAGCCCCCCCTAGTGTCAGGATGATTTTCACAAGTGCAGGCATCAATATCTTTTTGTCTTATGGCAAGATATTCTAGATGAGTTTCCATGAGAGAGGAAAAGATCTTTAGAGAGTGTAGAGAGTGCAAGGCCTCCATGAATATTGGTAGAGAGCTGTATGGTGCTAAGAAGTGGTACGTTTGTATGAACTATTAGGGCCATGTTCACTATGATAATCCATAACTTCTAAGACATTGAAGGAGACAAGTGCATATATACGACTTCAAGAGTTAAGCCAGACATTTAAGATATTGAAGGCATATGCATATGCACCAATTGTGTCAAGACAATTGATTAGCTGACAATCTATTAATAACCATCGGAAGCGGATGATATCTCATATGGCAAAAATATTTGCCGACGTGAGCGAGAAAGAAATTACCAGAACTATTGCGGAAATGTTCAATGAAACAATGAGAGAGTATACTGATTCTGACGTTATAATTATCGGTGCCGGCCCGGCCGGCCTTACCGCTGGTAGAGATCTGGCAAAGGCTAGGGTTAGGACCCTTATCATAGAGCAGAACAATTACCTCGGGGGCGGATATTGGGTAGGAGGCTATATGATGAATCCAGTCACCGTGAGAGCACCAGCACAAAAGGTATGGGACGAGCTTGGGGTGCCATACAGGAAAATAAATGAAGGATTATACGCCACATGGGGTCCGCATGCATGCAGCAAGCTGATAGGCGCAGCCTGCGATGCAGGAGTACGCTTTTTGCAACTGACCAAATTTGATGACCTCGTGCTCAAGAACAAGCGAGTAGGGGGCGTGGTAGTCAATTGGATGCCGGTCTCGGCTCTGCCAAGAAACATCACATGTGTTGACCCAGTCGCGCTTGAAAGCAAGATCGTAATCGATGCTTCAGGACACGACTCAGTTGCTGTCAGGCGCCTGATGGACCGCGGATACGTCAAGTGGAAGGGCATGGACCCAATGTGGGTTGAAGGAGGCGAGGACGCTGTAGTCAACTACACAGATGAAGTATTTCCTGGGCTAATTGCAACAGGCATGTCTGTTACCGAAACACATGGCCTTCCAAGGATGGGTCCGACGTTTGGTGCGATGCTTCTATCCGGCAAGAAAGCGGCCGAGGTTGCATTGGGCAAGCTCAAGGAGATGCCAAGTCCGCCCAAACTGAGGGCGAAGTAACTTTTTTTATATTCTCACTTTTCCAATTTTCCCTTGATAATAATTGGATTTCCTCGCTTTATTCACATCTATCAGACTGCTTCAGCGCCAGCACCTGATGCCAAGGTAGTGGTTGAGGAGATCAACAAGATTTTACCAAGCTACAAGATAGACATTAGGCCACCGTTTAAGTATGATGAGGAGATGATAGAGCGTGCAAAGATAGTAGATATCAAGCAGCCCGTTGAAAAGCAGCCAAACCATGAACAAGACAGCAAGATGATGAAGATGACGATTCCTCTGTACGACGGCTTTGTTATGCAGAAGGAGCTTGCAGAAATGATACCTACTGTAGAAATTAGTCTGGATCATATCCACATAATATTCACTAGCCTTTTGACGTGCACCTTTAGTGAGGAGGATTGGCGCTACCATGGCCGTGCTGTCATATGCGGCACACCTTCGATCGTTTCTACAACAGGCATAGTCGAAGCTCTAGCGAAACCTCGAGAATTCTACCTTGCTCAGCTGCTTGGAGGTATGGCAGAAGACAAGGACATTCTGAAGAAAAAGTTCTCAGGAAGGTTCATTGACTACGGTGAGGAGGATAAAATTACTGCAGCATCCATAAATTATGCCCTGCAGGCGATATTCTTTTTTATTACTAGCGGTGAGCCTTTTTGTAATAACAAAGATTGTAGACTGTTTAACGCGCACTGGCAGGAGGATCTGATACACACTATTAAAAAAAGAACATTATGCAGCTATCACAGGAATCTGGCAAATAAATTATCAAAGGGCCAGACAAGGGCTGGAAAATTTTAGCTTTGGGGCCCGTTTCAGTTGAGTTTTCGCTTTCGATCACCCCTCTTCATGCATGATATTCCATACTTTCAGTCCGTTCCGAACGAATTATTAAGAGGTATCGAAATTGTGATTTTGTACTTTGTCCGACGGCCAATCAGGCAGTTTTAGGGATCGAAACCACTACGACGTAATAATAATTGGCTCTGGACCTGCCGGATATACGGCTGGTATTTATACTTCCCGCGCTAACCTGGGCACGCTCATTATATCAGGCACCCTGCCTGGCGGCCAGCTCATGACTACAAGTGAAGTAGAAAATTATCCTGGCTTTCCAAATGGCATATTTGGGCCTGAATTGATGATGAACATGCGTCAACAGGCAGAAAGATTTGGCGCAGTAATTGTGGATGACGAGGTGCTCAAAGTTGATTTCAAGAAGAGGCCATTTATAATCACAACACATGCTGAGACATATACTGCTGAAGCAACCTTAATATGCACAGGTGCGTCTCCTCGAAAGCTTGGTATTCCTGCAGAGCAGCAATTTAGCGGTAGAGGAGTCTCATATTGCGCGACTTGTGATGGCCCCTTTTTCAAGGGTGAAAACATTATAGTCGTCGGTGGCGGCGATACTGCAATGGAAGAAGCAACATTTCTGACTAAGTTTGGTAAGTCGGTCAGAGTGGTCCACAGACGTGACTCTCTGCGTGCTAGCAAGATCCTTCAGCAAAAGGCCCTTGAAAACCCAAAGATCGAGTTCATCTGGAATAACGTTGTGGCAGATATCAAGGGCAACAATAAGATTTCAAATGTCCTGGTCAAGGACATCAATACCGGCAAGGAAAGAACTATCGAGACAGGTGGCCTCTTTGTGGCAATTGGCCATGAACCCAATACTGCAATTTTCAAGGGACAACTCGAGCTTGACGATAAGGGCTATATCGTCCTGAAGCAACACACAAAGACAAGCGTTGAAGGCGTGTTTGCCGCTGGAGATGTTCATGATCATAGATACAGACAGGCCGTAACTGCTGCAGGCTTTGGCTGTATGGCAGCAATTGATGTCGAAAAGTGGCTTTCTGAAAGAAAGCATAGCTGAAAAAATATAAAATAATCCTGCAGGCTTTTACATGAGTCTAAGATTGTGCCAGATGGCTTGTGAGTCCAAGTAGCTTGCAATGCCCAGAGAGGATATAATATGCCTTCATTGTATTACTTCATTTTTTTGAGTGTAGTACAGCACTTTACAGTATCAGTGCACACACGTGTCAGCTAAAGAAGCTTTCAGTTTAGGAATAAGCCAGTTTGGACAGATATTTTGCACTCTTCAGAAGACTGTCATATTCCTGCTCGGATAGGACATTTTCCCTAATGTAGAGGCTCCTGAATTTTCTTCCGTCGTCTGCGAAAATGCCAACAATATTACCCTCATCAAGGTTATGTGCCACCTTCAACATTGAAGCCATCACAGAACCCGACGAAGGGCCAACAAGCATAGTCTCCTTTTCAACAAGCTGCCTTACGGCTTCAAATGAGTCCTTGTTAGTTGCAGTCATCCACTCGTCTACGACATCGAGACGCCGCTTGAAAAGCTCTGGAATTGCCGATTCTTCAAAGTTTCGCAAGCCCTGCAGAAGATGGTTCTTTTGCGCCTGTATCGCAATAGCGCAGATGTTCTTATTCTTTTCCTTCAGAAATGTTGCAGTGCCAGTTATTGTACCTCCTGTTCCGCATCCGGTAAGAAAGTGAGTGATGGTCCCATTTGTCTGCTCCCAGATCTCAGGGCCAGTGCTCTCATAGTGTGACAAGAAATTGGTGTCGTTATCATATTGGTTTGGCATGTAGTAAATGTCAGGCCTTGGCTTTGAAATGGCCTTTGCAAGCGCAATGCTCTGGTCTGTGCCGGCGCCTACCCGGGGGCACAAATCGTCAGATGTCTCATGGAGAGTCGTGCCCAGATCGCGTAGGATGTTCTTTGTTTCCTCGCTCACCTTTTCAGGTATAACAATCTCTACTTTGTAGCCAAGCGCAGCTGCTATACCTGCTAATGCAATACCAGTGTTGCCGGATGAAGGCTCGATAATGATGCTCTTGTCCTTCTTCAAGATTCCCTTCCTTTCTGCATGCTTTATCATCCAGTATGCAGCCCTATCTTTTACAGAGCCAAAGGGGTTATACCACTCAAGTTTAGCATATAGCTTTACATTCCTGGTAGAAAACGACCTGAGCTCAATCAGTGGTGTGTGTCCTATTTGTTCGACAACATCAGGTCTTGCAACTGCTCTCATTTTTTCTATTTCGCCTTCTTTATTACGAATTCAAGATCTTTATCGTTCTTATTTAACGATATCAGCTGATGTCCGTTGCGATTAACCCATCTTGAAATGTCCTCTTCAGACTCAGGGTCATCTGCGACTATCTTGAGCGTATCACCTATCTTGAGGCGCTCGACCTCCATCTTGGTGCGGAAGACTGGCTCAGGGCAGTAAAGCCCCCTTACGTCAATTGACTTAGTAGGTGAATTACTCATAGTAGCGAATCACGTAAAATTATAGGATCATAATATTAAATGTTACAGTTCTTACCGGAAAAGGTCCCGCTCCTTTGCCCTCAGTAGCAACTTGACTGATGTTTTTGACGCCTTTTCAAAGATATAGCCTCGGACTATTGCCACGGGCGTGCCTTCGGCCTTGCCCATTACAAGCTCGGCCGCAGAAGCTATCTCGTCTGCGACTGCAATCTCGGTTACCCTCAATTTTCTGCCATACATATCATATGTTCCAATGTAACTCTTGATCGGGTTTATTCCAGCTATGCCTATTGCAACATTTGTTTGGCCGTTTCTAAATGTCCGGCCAAAGGTATCGGTTATGATCACTGCTATTTCCTTACCGATCTTTTTCTTTACCGAGTCTTGGATCCTGCTTGCAGACTCATCGGGGGCAACTGGCAATAGTACCGCCATATCACCTTTCACATTGCTTTGGTCCACACCAGCATTTGCGCAAACAAAGCCGTGCTTTGTTTCAGATATAATTACACCATTTTTTGCACGCAAAATTTGTTTTGATTCCTTTAATATCAGCTCCATCACGCGTGGATCTTTATCATGCACCTTTGCCATCCTAATCGCCTTTGTCGAAGGCTTAATGCAGGCAAGATCTACAATACGCCCTTCTGCTTTTGATACAATCTTGTGCGTGACAACAAGAATATCACCATTCTGAATTTCTATTTGGCTATCAGCTATTGCTTCAAGGATCATTGCGCTAAGATCGTTGTATAGCCTAATGTCATCTGAAATTCGAATAGAGGTTATCTGTATCAACTACAGTGATTGAAATAGAGGAGTTAAAAAATGAGTTGGTTGCTAATGCCTCTTGCTTGCTGCATTTATCAATACGGCCTCACCAAAATTTTTTTTTAACAAGTTCAGGAGTAGGCTCAGATCGCGCTTGTCAATAGAAACATCGGCCTTTTCTCTCACCATGTCTACAGGGCAGAATCCTACCGTGTAGCCAGCCAGAGCAAATAGCTTCAAGTCATTGGCACCGTCTACCACCACCACAGTATCCTCCTTCCGGATATCCCATTGTCTTATCGTGGGCCTAATTGCAGCTGCCTTGTCTGATGTGACATTCATTATCACATCCTCCAGTTTGCCATCCTTGAACACTAATTCGTTAGAGAATATCCTATCTATTCCAAGCTCCTCTTTCAGCCTGTCTGTGATTATTGTGAAGCCGCCGGATACTGCAATCATTTTCCATTCCGCCTTCTTGAGCGCAGAGCAAAGTTCTTGTGCGCCTGGCATTATTGGCAGGCTTTCGCCTATCTTCTTGGCGTCTTCGTAGCTAATCCCTCTCAGTGCTTGCACTCGGCGTCTGAGCCCCTCTTCCCAGTTGATCTCGCCTCTGATGCCGGCGTTGGTGATATCCCAGATCTCTTTCTCTTTTTTGGGACCCATGACCTCAGCTAAAACTGGAAGGTACTCAGCGTTAAGCAGAACGCCCTCCACATCGAAGATAATTAGCATAGTAGTTGCTTATGCAAAACAAATTCCCGTCAGTATATTAAGCTTCTCTACGTATTTTTGCTATTAGTACTATTATTAATGTGCCCTTATCGTCTTTTGTCTCTTGTTGTTAAGGTAGTCTGTCAACAGTACTTTATCAATGTCCGCAGGGTTGATGTAGTATGATCGCCCCTTGACATACTTTTCCATTTCATTGACATACCCAAGCAAGGAATCCTCTTCGCTGATCATTATAGTATCAATTTCAATATTTTTTGAGTGGACTTTTTTTGCCTCTATAATAGTACGTTCGCCAATATACTGGTCTACTTGTCTGTAACGGTAGCAAAGGTACACGAGCTCCCCTGATGCAATGTCAAGATTCATACTGTGATCGTGCTTGACAACGTCAAGAGTCTCCCGGTCTGGGGTGTAAAAGTGGGAATAGGGTCTCTGTGACACTATTTTGTCCTGCTCGCTTTTGTCATCTATGAAGCACGCGCTGGGATGACCATCCGTCACAAGTACTAGGCGCTTATTAATGGCGCCGTCTTTTTGCAATAGCTTGTTTGCCAATCTGAACGCGGCTTGGTAGTTAGTATAGTGTAAAAAGTCAGAGCCAGGTTCAAAGGTCTTTAGATAAGGTATGTCATGTGGTTCCACCTTAGATGCAAGCGCGCCAAAGCCGACAATATAGACTGAGTCTGAGGGAAAGAAATTACGGTTCAGTAAATAGAGGCTCCAAAGTGCACGCTTCGCGGCCTCAATTCTACTCAAGTCTCCATACATTGATGAATACCGCATAGTGGAGCTGAGGTCAATACAGTACACTACTGCGACACGGACATCCTGAATTGTTTCGTATTCTTCAAAATCATCCACATCTATTTGGAGCGGCAGCTTTAGACTGCCACCATCCTTTACCGTGCGCTGGATTGTGTTCAGCAGCGACTTTGGAACATTGAGCAACCTGATGTCATCACCTAGCTCATACTTTTTAGTAGTATCCAGCACAAGTGATCCCGATCCAAAGTTCTGTGATTCATGCGTGCCGTATTCGCCAGCCTTAAGAGCCTTCATTACATCACTGAGTATCTTGCCGCCTATTGCAGTAAAGCCCTTAGCGCTAAGCCACTTTGGAGAATCCTTTAGATAGCCCTTTTGCATAAGGTATGCAACGAAAGGCATGCCATAATCATCTCCGCTTTCGTCCTTTGAATCGGCCAGCGATCCCGACCTCTGCTGTTGTTGGTTGAGTTCCTGCTGTTTTGAAAGCGATGACATCACACCCTGAAGGGTCTGCTCAAGCTCCTGTAGGCTAGGTGTCTTTTCCTTTAGTGCCTCTCTTCCTATTGCCTTGAGCAGTTTGTCTAGCATATTGCGGGGGAGCTCTTGCTGACCTTGGCTGTCCTGCCTTTGCTCGTGACCCTCTTTATCGAGTGGAAAGTATATGAATTTCTTGCTGCCGAGCGCAGTATTATGCGAGGTCATAGACATTGTTATCCTTTTTGTCCAAGAGTGGAGGCTGAGTGTGCCGCAGGCCTTCAAGTATCACCTCAGTCATAGATGCCGTGAACTCCCCATTCAAGGCCTCGCCCAGTAAGATATTGTCTGTCTTTATGCCAAGCTGTAGCGCTTGCTCGATCAGGTGTTTTTGCTCTTCTTGTACTCTAGCAATGGTTTCCTTCACCGCCTGCTTGAGTGCAGGGAACTTAGAGAGCTGTGACTCATAGTCGGAATTGACCTTCTTGCTGCCGCCATCACCAACTATTGTTTGCGAAACTTGAAATGTCTTGTTCTTTGCAAAATCATTCTTGACTTTTGTCAACTGTTCTGGCGCTAGCTTTTGGATGTATTCAAGTGACACTTCCTTCAGCGCGCTTTCTATTATAGAATCAAGCACATTCTTTCGGTTCTGGCGAGTATCTTCCATTTCTGCAAGCTCAAATTTGGATGACTGATGGATGCAGTGCATGTCACAAAAGCGCGGAATTGCTTTAATGCCATACATAATGGAGCGTGTACGTTCCGCTTCTCCTACCACCATCTCCATCGAATGCACCGACATTCTAACGCTGACTCCCTTATCATGGTTTACATCGTGGTGCATACGAGTCATCTGTGTTATCTTAGCTATCGTTTTTATCATAAATACAGGCAACATAACTTCCTTGGCGTCTGCAATTTTTGCTTCCTGAACAATGATAAGCATCTCGTCTTCTACAGTCTTGGGATAGTGCGTGTCGATATGGCTTCTCAACCTATCAAATAACGGCTCGATTATCTTGCCTGAGTGCGTATAGTCGATAGGGTTTGCAGTTGCAATTATTCTGACATCAGGTTTGAACACGATCGGATACGCTCCTGTAGTAAACTTGCCCTCTTGAAG
Source organism: Nitrososphaera sp. (assembly GCA_025924355.1). Classification (GTDB taxonomy): domain Archaea; phylum Thermoproteota; class Nitrososphaeria; order Nitrososphaerales; family Nitrososphaeraceae; genus Nitrososphaera. The sequence continues at coordinate 6,419 of JAICEE010000023.1, read as the reverse complement.
AACACTGAGCAGGGACACCTGCTTGCGTGGATCAAGTACCGGCAATTCGTCAATGCACAATATGCCATGCCTTGCCTGCAATAGCTGACCTGCAGAATATGACTCGATATTGTAAAGCTCGACTCCCTTTTTGGCTATCTTGATTGCGTCAATCTGTCCAACCAGATCCTTGACTGAAATGTCCGGCGTTGACAGTATGTACTTGTACCTGTCTGCGCCGCTTACCCAGTCGATCTTGGTCTCAAACTTGTTCGCTCGAATGATATCCTCGCATTCTGGCGACACCATGAATTCTGGTTTCGTTCTAGAGATTTCAGTATCGGTCAAGAGCGCGATCAATTCATCTTCTGGTATTAATATAGGAATATCACTTGTTATTGTACCCCTTACTATAGGGATGGGCGAGAGGAGGTTCTGCGCTATCGCCTCTGCAATCTTAGTCTTAGCTTGCCCTATCTGGCCAACAAGTAGCATATCGTGGCCCGACAGGATTGCTCTATTGATAGCAGGAACAACGTCGTCGTCGTAGCCGATGATGCCCGGGAATGGGTGTTCCCCTTTTTTCAGCTTGGCAATCAAGTTGCTTCGCATCTGCTCTTGAACAGTGACATATCTGTAGGATATATTTAGTAGATCTCCGAGTGTCCTAATTTGCTCGTAATCCTCGGGGACGCCTGACATTATTTCACTATACTTTGGTTTTGAAGTATAAGAGCGATGAACTGTTTCCTGTATTCTGGAGCTCATATTGAAGATGGAGGGTTTCTTAGTCAACACAAATTTAAAGATTGTTAGAACTCAACTAGGGTTTTTGGTAGTCAGTTCCATATTTATGATTCTCCTATACGCTTGCCCTCTTACCATTTTAGACGGCTTATCATCCAGCGATTTTTTAAAGTCAGATTACATCCTTTCAACAAAATTTTTAGTCACTGGGAGCCCGTATTAGTGTGTATAATGCTTTGCTGAATCAAAGCCTTCCAATAATCAAATTTTTGATCAAAAAAGCTTGTGAATTCATATTGAGGATCTAAGGCTCGTGCAAATGGCAACATTGTAAATATTAGAAAGTTATTGGGCTGTTGCATCCAGCATGGTTTTTATTGCGGAATATTGTTTCGTGATTTTGGTTTGTCTGCATCCGAGTATAAACATATCCTCAGAATAGCCGGAAAGGACATTGAGGGCGGCAAGAAATTGATTGTTGCCCTTAGTGAAATTAAAGGTGTAGGCTATAATTTTGCTCAAGTGTTGATTCAGTCGCTCAACATCAATCCTAACATGCGTGTTGGTTTTTTGAGTGAAAACGATATCCGCGAGATCGAGCAGGCGATCTCCAACCCTGCTAGGGCAGGGATCCCACAATGGTACCTCAACCGGAGGAAAAACATGGATGACGGCTCGAACAACCACATGATAACTTCGGATCTCGATTTTGCTGCTTCAAATGATATTGAGCGTGAAAAGCTCGTAATGAGTTGGCGTGGATATAGGCACATGTTTGGACTAAGAGTAAGGGGCCAGTGTACCAGAACCACGGGCAGAAGGGGCGGAGCAGTGGGAGTAAAGAAAGTCAAGGTGATGCCTGGAGCAGCACCAGCAGCTGCTGGTGCTCCTGCTCCTGCTCCTGGTGGTGGTGGTGATACAACCACTCCGGCTCCACCATCAAAGGAGCCAGCCAAGAAGTAGACGATAGTGGTGCTAAATGGGAGATCCTCGTAAGGCAAAGAAAACCTTCCACAGGCCCAGAATGATCTGGACCACAGACCAGCTGAACGCCGAGCTTTATATCATGGGCTCTTATGGCCTTAGGAACAAACGAGAGCTTTGGAAGGCCGAGACGGAGGTCGCAAGGATCAGGAACCAAGCCCGAGCTCTTTTGGCACTCTCAGCCGAACTGAGGGCAGAAAAGGAAAAGAGACTGCTGAATTTTTTGAACAGGCTTGGTCTAGCAAGAGAGGGTGCGACACTTGATGACATATTGAACCTAAAAATCGAAGACCTGCTAGAGCGCCGCCTTCAGACAATAGTCATGAAAAAGATCGGCACCACTTCACCCTACCAGGCAAGGCAGATAGTGGGCCATGGCCATGTCTCTATAGGCAACCGCAAGGTGAACATACCAGGCTACATAGTTAAGGCTGAAGAGGAACACCAGATAATGATCCATATTGAAGTCCCCGGCGCTGCTGCTGTGCAGCCGGCGTCGGCATCATGAGACTGCCGACAATATTGTGTTTTCATATTGTTATATGATAAACCCTAATCGATACCTAGTTTAACGGCACAATGTCCATGTATATGTGATAATTGCAAGAGGATATAGTCGCCTGGATTTCAGATTATAAGCACAATATAGCCCCAGCAGTTGAGGTCATTCTGTTTGCAAAATTCGCAATTACAAGAAATAATTATTTGAACCATTCAAAATTGAATATTTAAAGAAAAAAGAAAAAAGAAAAAGAGATGTGTAGGTGATTCTTATTGTGGATGCTCACCTGCTGATGTCCGGATGTTGTTGCTTGAGTATGATCCAATTGGGACATCAGGGAAGCTCTCGTTCATCCTTTGCTCTGCCACTGCGCCTGCCTCTGCAAGTATCCTGTCCACTTCTTCACCGCTTGCGTCGAATGCGAATGAGCTGTGACCCAGAGATCCTGCGCTCATCATGATGTCGCTGAACACGCCATTAATTTCTCCAAGTTCTCTGTCTACTTCCGGCATTACTCCTCCAATTCCTGTTCTCACTTTTGTCAGTGCGCCCATCGCAGGACCGATTGCCACCATAACATCTCCAAGATCGATAGTGGATTCCAATCTGAGCTGTATCTGTTCCAGTGCGATTTTGAGCTGTGAGATCATCTTTGTTGTCTTTCTAACTTGGGCGATCTCATTTGAGATCATCTTGCCCTGCTGAATGTCATGTTTCTGAAGAGCATAAACAGTTTGGTTGAAGAGAGATCTTTCTTTGCCTCGTAGTTTCTCCAGAATCGTCTCTAGCTTTTGGTTCTGTGCCTGAATCTTCTTCTTGGCAAGCTCGATTCTAGGTTTAAGTGGTTGTGCTTGGCCTACATTCTGCTTTATCATCTCAGACATTGTTGGTTTATTGTCCTTTATCCAGTTGCTGCTGAAGCTTGTCATAGCAACTAGCCAGCGATAATAGCGTTAAATAGAAACGTCATAATTGAATAACCATCTGGTTATATTTTATAGACATACTTAGCTACCTACACAACTGGGTTGGAAAAGCTATTAAATGCAATGGTATACGCTAGACTAGCATTATGGGGAGGACAAAGGTGACAAAGAGTGAGGATAGCTCTCAGGAAGAGGGACTTCCCAAATGGGCAGAGGACGAGATAAGAGCCGCCCAGTTTGGCCAGCCCGAAGTAATAACAAGGACCGGCTACTTCCTTGATATTTACGAAAGTGATTACAAAGTCGATATCCAGGTCTACGAGCAGATGCCTGATGGCAGAACAATCGTTGAGGGTCTAGATGTGCCCAAATCAATGAAGATGTCGGATTTTATGAAGGGCTTTGTGTATGAGTACAAGATCAAAGTGTTCATGTCTAGCTTGAACCCCAAAGTAGTCGAGCTCCTTAAGACGAAGTTTGACCTTGACATGAAGGCAATATATCGTTTTGAGTTGCAGGAGCTACAACTAATGGATGTCGAATCTGACCTACCTGCTGCGTCGTCATTATCCTCTTCCCCTGTAGAAGAGTATAATGACGACGCATAATCAGCGAAGGTGCCGCTGCACTATATATTAATCCCACTTAGTTCACTACCACAAGAGCATACGTACTTGAACCACACGCCATTCAATCTTGAACGAAGAGGACTGTTATTTCCAAGCATGACGAATTTTGCGTAGCAAGTGTCACTCTACTCTCTTTAGGCCAAGCATGACGTCAGTCTGATTTTTTGGCATTTCACCATCTCCAAGCATTCAGGGCTGAAAATTTTTCTCTACTACAATATGGCTTACGAGGGTCAACTTCCATTTACACCATCATCTCAAGCGATTCAAGAATGAAACACACTAGGATAAACCGCGCACTGTGAATTACATCTAAGGCTAGTGCGGAACTTGCGACTTCCTAAGTTGCCGGGACTGACCTGGCATTTATTATGTGAATCAATTACTTGCAGGCATAAAGCAAGAAAGACTTACATCAGCAGACAATGCTAGGATGGTTTTTGTCGTCCTAATCGATTCAATTTCCTATAAGCGAAGCTTGTTGATGCTTTTGAAGAAGGGATACATTGCAAACACATGCGAATTGCGCTGTAGGCTTATGGCGACGTCAATTTTGTTTGCTAGATGGGATATATCTCTTATCATACCTTTGATAGAAGAATGAATAAAATTGCAAACCTTGTTTTGTAAAATCCAAAGCAACTTACATTATAATGCCTTAGGAAGCCTTTGTGATAACTGTTACCTTGCAAGGAAACCTCAGGTATTCTTTATGGCCAGCCCCCGCCCTATTTTGTAGGGCTACTATCATTCTCCGGCTTTTTATCTTGATTTCCTGTGATTGGCTGCCGGATGTTGGGAGCCGGAACCCTGTATACAGTGATCTTCATGAGAGCGATCCAACAAATGACGAGTGGCACGTGGTAAGTAGCTATCCTCCATGCAATAATCACGTTCAATTGTGAGTCTTTGATCACGTCCTCAAGGTTTGGTATGCCACTTAGATTTGCAAGGTATGCCCAAATGCCAAGTTCGGCAAGCCCCGAGCCCCCTATTGTTATTGGTAGGTTTGCCACTGCCGTTGATGCTGAGGTAGCCATCAATGATTCAAATAAGCCAATTCGGGGTTCGATTGCATTGGCAAGCACCATGAAGGATATGCCATAAAAGATAAATGCAATAACGGTTATTGTTATTCCAACCGCAAATGTGCCGATGGATTTCTTGGAGTTGAAAATTTCCCGGCTCATATTACACAGGTCTGCAATAGCAATGTTAGATGCATTGATCAGGTTCTCGGCTCTTTTTTTTGGCAAGAACTTTTCCACTATCCTCTGAGAGAATGACGGTAGGCGAAGAGTTCGTTTGGCAGAAAAGAGGATAAGTCCCAACCAGACGGCCAAGGTTGGGATTGTTACCAGAATTACGGCCAATCCAACAACGCTTCCGCCTCGGTAAATGGCCAGCGCGCCAGCCATAAATGCCAGCACCGAGCCAACGAATACATCTGCAATTATCTCCATGGTTGTTACCCATGCGGCCTTGCCTGGAGGAACGCCGTTTTTTGACAGCCATGCTATCCTGACTAACTCTCCACCTACATAAGATGGAGTAGTCTGGGTAACAAATTCGCCAGCCAGCCTAGCAGCTACAGTCTTGCCTGTAGACGCAACGTCGTAACCAAGAAAATGTCGGATAAAATACTTGAATCGTAGTGCCTGCAAGAGCATTCTCATGATCGCCGCAGCCGCTGCGGCCAGAAATGGTACAAGTCCTACAGCAAGAACATCCTGAGGTGAGACGTTAGCAGTAATGATCAGGATAATGAACGGTACCACGCTTGCAGGGATGGCAACAAGTCGCCAGTTCAACTACGATAACTGTGCCTTTGATACAAGGTAGTACTATAATAAGGAATGTATATAGTCCTTAGCCTGTTTGTGCACAATTTTAATACAAACCTGATTTGGCGTGTCCATAAAGGTGACACATTGTGAGATGTGATGTGCCTATGCATATACATGCGATTAACAGCAGCCAATCAGACATCATTGAGTTAGGATTATGCATGCTACAGGTTATGAGATGCGTTCATCAACACAGCATTATGCTGTGAGACCTCTAGAAGAAGAGTATTTGTGTCTCAGTAATAGTTGTTGTCGGTGATGATGCAGCATCAGTATCGGTGTCAATAGGTGTTATTGTTCCATTACTACCAATTATCACTAAGGATCAAACGTCTTTGCACCGCATAGTTCATACTCTTAACACAGAGTCAATTGATCCATTGAATAGAGGGCACAAAACTCAAGCTCTCACTACTTCTAAACGTTTGCCTTTCTGTTTCAATGATAGGATCAATCAATTTTGTATTACTTTTTACTTACTTTACTTTTTAACTCTTCTAACAAGAAGACATAAAGAAAAAGGGAAAGAAGGGATCTATGACGCGCACTAGGGTCGCTTAGGATGGCTATTCTCCTCCTGTATCGTTACTTGATGCTAGTCTGATTATCCGAAGATGGGGTTTGGAGGTGCTCCTGTAACGTTAGTAGGTGGTGGTTCTTCTGTTGTTGGTGGTTCTTCTGTTGTCGGTGGTGGTGTTACTCCTCCTGTATCATTAGTTGGTGGTGGTGTTACTCCTCCTGTATCATTAGTTGGTGGTGGTGTTACTCCTCCTGTATCATTAGTTGGTGGTGGTGTTACTCCTCC
>JAICEE010000022.1 GCA_025924355.1 Nitrososphaera sp. | reverse complement strand
GGATATTTCCCAAACATCAACCACGCGCAGGCAGTCATAGGACTTGGTAATGGAGACTTTCAGAGAGCTCTTGGTGATAATGTACAAGTCACGACACAAATATTCAATGCAGGTCCATCAGCAATAGAAGCACTGTTTGCAAACCAGATTGATGTTACATACATCGGTCCAAACCCTGCAATTAATGGATATGTACAATCAAATGGAGAAGCTCTAAGAATAATCTCGGGAGCTGCTAGTGGTGGCGCGGTGTTCGTTGTAAGAAATGATTCAGGTATTAACTCTGCTCAAGAGCTTGCCAATAAGAAATTCTCATCTCCACAACTTGGCAATACACAAGACGTAGCGCTCAGGAATTACTTGCTTGACAATGGCTACAATACAAAAGACAAGGGTGGAAATGTCGAAGTAATCCCTGCAAGGACTGCAGATATCGTATCAATGATGACAAAAAAAGATATTGACGGTGCATGGGTTCCAGAACCATGGGGAGCCAAGCTAATCAAGGAAACAAATGCCAAAGTATTGGTAGATGAGCGTGAATTATGGCCAAATGGGCAATTTGTCAGTGCGCATATCATTGCAAGAACTGACTATCTTGAAAAGAATTCGGATGTAATAAAGAAACTACTTGAGGCACACATTGATGAAACAAACTGGATAAACGACAACCCTGACGAGGCTCTTCAGATATTCAATGAGGAGCTTGACAAGCTTACGGGAAAGGTTATCCCAGAAGACGAATATAGGGAAGGGATGTCAAGGCTCGAGCTGACGCTTGATCCGGTAAAGCAATCACTGTTCAAGTCTGCCAACGATGCATTTGACATCGGATTCTTGGGCAAAACAAGGCCTGACCTATCGAGAATATATGATCTAACGATTTTAAATGAAGTGCTTAAAGAAAGGGGGGCGCCTGAGATAACGTAGTGAAGGGTCATTCATTCCCTGACAAGGAACAAGATTCTCCTTTGTATGTTCTTAAGTACAGTCCTTGCAGTCATCTCCTTGATGCTTGGTTCCGGATTTATTTTTCTCAAGAGAGTGAATTAAGTACTAGTAGTAAGTCATCTTGTTAGATATCTTGGCAGATTCCGCGTATCAATGTGTTAAAACTGCCTCAAAAGAGCAAATCTTGCATCTTTGAATTACATTATATCTTCTTACTCTTGTATTGATGCTTCAAATGACACTGATAGAAACATCACCATACACCAATAAAATTAAAAATGGGAGCAGCCATCAAGAGCGACAAGAACAACAAAAGCAAGAGACTCTCGATTTCATCCCAGCCCTTCATGTCAAGGATGTGTACAAATCCTTTGATTACAAAATTAGCAAGAACAATGGCAGTAGCAAAATTACCAATTATGATCATATTAGTTCGGAGCAGCAACAACTCTTGAGTAACTCTACAAGAAGTTTTAGGACTTCACACGAAGTTCTCAACGGAGTAGACCTAAAAATAAGAGAAGGGGAATTCGTGACAATTGTAGGACCCTCTGGATGCGGAAAAAGCACGCTGCTCAATATAATTGCAGAACTTGATAAACCTGATTCTGGCAGCCTCCTTATTAGAGGAACTGTCAACGATATCAATAATGCCTTATCAACTAAAAGGATAATGATATTTCAAGAAAGCGCTCTGTTTCCATGGCTCAATGTACAGGAGAACGTAGAGTTTGGGCTAAGAATCGCAAAGGTACATAAGGAGAGGAGGCGCCAAATCGCTGACAAGTACATAGAAATGGTAGGATTGTCGAAATTTTCAGAATCTCTTGTATACCAGCTATCTGGGGGAATGAAGCAGAGAGTGGCAATAGCCAGGGCCCTTGCCATAGAACCAGAAGTTCTACTCATGGACGAACCATTCGCTGCACTAGACGTACAGACCCGGGACTTGCTTCATGAAGAGCTGGTTGGCATTCACAAGACAACGGGCAAGACCATCCTATTTGTCACTCATAACATCAATGAAGCAATACTTCTCGGGGACAGAGTAATAGTTCTGTCCTCTGTGCTAAAAGATATCAAGAAAGAATTCCAAATCGACATACCACGGCCTAGAGACCCAGAAAGCCCTGAGCTATACGAAATAAAAAAACAAGTTCTGAGAGAATTTGAGGGTGATTTGCAGATTGCTAAAAGAAAATGATAATGATAATTCTGCAGCCACCCTCGCTACTACTAGTTCAGGTGCAGGAAAAAGAAGTAGTCTGAGAAATGAGGGCAGAAAGAAATATCGCTTTGATACGACAGACGTAGCGAATGTTGCACTTTTCTTGGCAGTATTTGTAGGTTTGTGGCAGCTCGTGACTCTTCTTGAGCTGTGGCCAAAGACATTACTACCACCTCCTGCACAAGTTGCTATTTCTATCAGCGAATTGATAACAAATAATTCTCTCATCATAGGAATTGCTACGTCATTATGGCGACTTGCAGCTGGATTTGCAATATCTATAGCAGTAGGTGGCGTAGTTGGTCTTGCAATGGTAAAATTTCAAGGCTTTGGCAAGACCATGAGCTCATTTGCTGTGGGGCTCTTAACGTTTCCAAGTATTGCGTGGATTCCATTTTCTATACTGCTCATAGGCTTTAATGACTTTGGCATATTGTTTGTAGTTGTAATGGCATCTGTGTTTTCAGTGATGATATCAACCTATGGTGCAATCAGAAATGTACCTCTCATCTATATCCGTGCCTCAAAGAACATGGGGGCTCATGGTTTTGCCCTTTTCAGACATGTAATGATTCCTGCGGCGACACCATCTCTGATAGGGGGTATAAGGCAGGCATGGTCATTTGCATGGCATGCACTAATTGGTGCTGAGATGCTGATAACCACTCTGTCTGGATTGGGGTATATACTTGCTGTAGGAAGGGAATTCAACGACATGAGCCAAATAATCGCTGTCATGATTACAATCTTTGCCATCGGTCTTTTATTTGATAGAATAATCTTTCTCCGGCTGGAAGAAAAAGTACGATCTAGGTGGGGATTAAATCAACATGCTGAATAGGAAAAATGCTTTTATGTTCTCTCGCCTGCCAGTTCGACCTAAATATGCGGATATTCTATATCAAAGCATCATATCCTCTAAATACTACTACCTCTTCGATGCAAAAGTAATGCATAGAGTACTATCTTTAGGCTTCTGAAATTCTTCCACTAGGCAAAGATGCTGATAATGTTCCAGCATGGACATGAATTGAAGTATCTCCCTCCTTGTTACAGGCAAAACACTTCCACTGTACAGTCTCTTTACACATGGCACACGTCCTGACAGGGTCTAACTCTTGGCCGCATGACCTGCATAGCATATGGATTATTATTGTCTAAACGAAGAGCCTTTTTAACAGTCTCATACTCTTAGCTCTAGATATATTAAAGAAACTAATTCTGTATTACTCAAATAGAAAAAAATTAAATAGAAACGGATATAAAATATCAAAAACGGGTTCCAGAAGCTCTGCCCTATAAAAATAGATTCTAATCAATTAACAATTCACAAATGAAAAAATTTCCCTTTACAATTAGTCAGAGCCTTCATTCATGCATTAACCTAGGTGTAATTACAAGCTTAGAGTATGTATATTTTATTAATTCCAGTTATTGACAAAAAATTGAATATTTTACCCTCATGGAACCGTAATGGCATATTTGTGTTGGAGACATACCATATTAGCTATTTGTGTTGGAATGTGAAGATTCAATAGTTGCTTTTACCTTCTGAACGAAATGTTTCCTATCAATAGGTTTTCTTATGACATCTGCAGTCTTTACTCCGTCCAATATGCTCACAAGCTCATCGGTCGCTTCAAGAGCAGACAAGAAGATGACCTTGACATATGGATCTACAGCTTTCAATCTCTGATACAACTGTAATCCATTTATTGTTGGCATTCTAATATCAAGAACTAGCAGATCATAATGACGAGGTTCTGATCTCGCAAAGGACTGTAATGCCATGTACGAGTCAGAAAAAGCTTCTACTTTGTAACCCTCAGAAGTTAAGTAAGTTCTAAAGATTGCAAGTATATCTGGTTCATCGTCTACTAACATAATAGTGGGACGACTTGTTTGTTTAGGATAAGAATGTGACATAATGTCATCTCTTGGTTGCAAAGCTTTTCGCTGATAGATAGATAGTGTCTCTTCTCCCAATTTTGGTTTGGGGATTTCCCTCTTGAAAACATTCAATGCGATATCTCTAGCTGGCACTTCATTCTTTCTTATGACTGAGTATACAGGATAGGAATATTTAATTCCAATAGGCTGTTTCTTTCCTACTTTTTCAAAAGAAAAATCCTTAAACGAAAAGCGTTTCACCATTTCATGGAAATCTCCACCTATTACTATCCCATTTGGTTCTGCCTGTGAATTTATCTTTGCACACATGTTAACTGTAGGACCAAACAAGTCTTCTGTACCTGTTGTGACTGTTGTGGCAACTTCAACTCTTCCATAATCGGCGCTAATTCTATAGTTGACAGGCGGTAGCGTTTCTGCTTCAAGTCTTATATTAATAAATTCATGAGCTGCTATAATTGCAGTGCAGCATTCAAGGACCTCTTTGAATGCGATCATATTCTCACTATCTGATGTATCAGGAAAATAGAATAGCAGCGCATCTCCTACGTTTTTTATCACTTTGGCACCAAAGTTCTTTGCCAATGCAGCCATCGCATTGAGGAATATTTCATAGTACTTTTTGATCTTGTTACCATCTGCAATTTTAGCCGTAATCTGACTAGAATTTACTATATCAACAATGCAGACACAAAAATACCCATTTGACTGGTCTGCAAAATAGATTTCTTCGGTTCGAATATCAAAGTCAATAGGTTTTTCCTTGTCAGCTAAGGGGAGACCATTGCTTTCAGAGTCGTAAGACGTATTCATACAGCAACTATTAGTGTGGTGCTAGAACAAGAACTCTGCTTCGTATTCTCTCAAACAAATCATACATTTAGTAAAATAATAAGGCATGGCTTAAAGATATCATAACTAATTTTTACACTTTTTCTTGAAGAAAGCTATTAGATTTATAGCTTCATTCCAACCATAAATAGTGGCGAAAGAGTACCTGCCTAAGATATTTCCATTTCTATCATATTTTTGATTATGCTGTGGTAACAGGTGTAAAAAGCATGTGATCTTATTATTCAAATACTCTCTCATCTTTGTCTAACCATTTACGTCATCCAATAAATCACATACTTTCCATATAATCAGCAAACCAGCATAATCTATCTCAATAGAGGCAGAGATCTCTCATTTCATTGATATTATATAAATACGCAATAGATACTGCCAGTTACGTTGACCACGGATGCTGTAGAAACCAAGTCAAAGGTGACGGAGGCAGTCAAAACAGTGGCTATTGACGTTGATTCCGTCCTTGCCGATGTAATGCTTGTCTGGACTGACGAATACAATAAGCGTAACAAAGCACAAATCACAAAGAAAGAAATCGCCAAGTGGGATATACCTACAATACTGCCGATAACGCCTAATCAGGTCTACCGATACTTCACTTATGTATGGAAGTATAGATGGCGAGAAATACCTCCGACAGAGCCCAAGATTGATGAGGTGACAAAACGCATCCACCGTAAGGGCTACAGGATATCTATAATCACAAAGCGCGAAAGGCCTACGGCTCCCTATGTATCCAAGTGGCTCGATTTCTATCGCGTCTACACCGACGAATTGTTGTTCATCTATGACGCGGTGCCAAAAGCCAACTACCCTTTTGATATATTGATAGACGACGCCCCAAAGAACCTAATAGACATTATCTCTCCCAAGTCGGCAATACTATTCAACCAGCCATGGAACAAGAATTTCAATTGGCCAATAAGAGTAAATTCCCTAAGCGAGGCAGAAAAGCTGCTCTAGACAGTTTAATGGCAGGTGCAATACGCACCAAACAATGACCCACTTTGAAACTCATGTATTTGATATTTTACCATGTCTCCATAAGTATTACCTCTATGTGTGGAGAAGTTGAGCAATTGTTGACTATGTGGTAATACCATTGATTGTAGTTGACTTATACACATTTCATAAGGCACCAGTCATCACCGTTATGGAAAACAATAGTATTAACATCCATTACATAAGATTGTGGCGTTGCTTAGTGTGCGTTTATGAGTGAACAACTACTCTAAGTCTTGAACAGGATGTGATTATCCCCGCAGTCTGTCTCATATTCTCGTCAAGAGTGAGAATTGGCTTACGTGCTGTATCTCTGCATCATACACACTCCCTCTTGTCTATTTTCTTTAGGATAAGGCTCAATCTTGAATATGCTGTATCTCAATATAGCACCTGCATGTTGTCATATGGAGGCGGATTCTGCAGGATGGATATCCCTTACTCTTATTTATAATCAATGAATCTCACCCACTCAGGAAACCATAGGTCGTTTTCTGACACCCCGATGCCTTTTGCTAGAACAGCCGGCGAGTTGTAATATAAGGAATCTGCCCCTAGCTCTCTGGCGATGTTTTGGTTGAGCTCATTGATGGATGATACCTGGCCCATGTACTTATTTGCAATGAGGTCGCGGTTTTGTGTATACAACCCAACCTGCCTTCCATCCACTGTCGGCACATAGCTTACGGCTACGTCAATGCGCTTTGCGCCGGCGTTCTTTAGATAATATATCGTCTCCCGTGTTGTGCTGCCTGTCTGGATTGTGCCCTGCACTGTAGCTATCTTCTTTCCTTGCACTAAATTTTGGATGATAAATTTGAGCGACCTGCCGGTGGTGAGTAACTTGTTTTTGCTCACCTGCTCTGAAAAATCGATCATGTGGTCTGCGTCATCGTATCTATCCTTAATTACGCCCTCTGCCAGCTCAAACACATTTGAATGCTTTTGATATTCAAGGCTAAAGCCTAGAGTCATTGGGCGAGTATAATCAGGCTCTGCAAAGGCCAAGTCTATATCTAACTCTTTAGACAAAAAATTGGCCTGTTCCTTGCCGATATTCTTGCGGATCTGGTAGATGCTCTTACCATTGACCGTCGCTACAACATTTGACTCCCTTATGAACTCAAAGGGATCCATCATCAACCTTATTGTAGACTCGCTTGTAAGGACTTTGAGCCCACTATATTTGTCAATCTTCAAGAGTTGGCCGGGCTTGACGTCCGCAAATTCCATGTTAATGAGAGAAGTCCTGAGAGAGTTTTCAGACGTTATGATATATAGGGTCTTATCGCGGTTGGTTGCACTTACAAGTGGCTTGAATCCAGTCCTGTCGCGGTATACGTAAATTCTGTCGCCAACCTTGATCATCAGGTTCCCTCTGAGGTGTCTGTCTAGAAACTCGGCCGCGCGCTCAGGGTTTTTCTCAAAAATCAAGAGTTGAGTGAAAATATGGTAGATCTTGAAAAGTGAATCAGAGTCCCTTGCAGAACCGATGTATGGGTGCAGGTGGAGCTTTTCAGTATCTACGAAGAACCCATCAAATGCAACCCATATGCTGTTCATGCTGGGAAAGGGCGGCGGCCTCTTTGAGAGGTAACCAATGCCATTGTTTCCGAGAAGCTTTTCCTTTTGTGCTATGCGCAAGATCGTTTCGTCTGCAGGAAGAGAGCCTTCTGCACCGGCTGCACCTTCTCCTACTATCATTTTCCAGTATGCTTTGCCTCTGTGTTGCAACCTTCTCATAGAATGGGCAAGGTAGTAGATGATATTGTTATTCTTGCTATTTGAGCCGTAGCTATAAATAGCCACAATGCCAGCCAACTACCTTCGTCTTCTCTTAATGAAGTTAAGATAAAAATCTTGTTAGTTGCCGTGCAAAGCAAACATCTGCTTCTGTCTTTCATACCTTGCAATATAGTCTTCAAGCTCTAAAGTGAGCCCAATGCTGTCCAAGCCTTCAAGTAGCATTTTCTTGTGGAAATTGTCTATCTCAAAATGCATAGTATGGAGGCCGGCTGTGACTTTCTGCTTTGCCAAATCAATCTCGATGTAAAGATCTTCGTCACTGAACAAATAGTCTATTTCATGATCTGAAAGCCGCATAGGCAGTATTCCGTTTTTAACGCAGTTGTTGTAGAAGATATCTGCAAATGATGGTGCAATTATTGCTTTAAACCCATAGTCAAGTATGGCCCAGACTGCGTGCTCCCTTGAACTCCCGCTGCCAAAGTTATCACGCGTAAGCAGTATTTGCCTGCTAGAGTATTTTGGGTTGTTTAGCACAAAGTCGCTCCTTGGCTTGCCGTCGGCATCAAAGCGCCAATCGTAAAACAGGTACTTGCCAAAGCCGGTCCTATTAACTAGCTTCAAAAACTGCTTTGGCACTATCTGGTCGGTATCGACATTTACTCTGTCAAGCGGCGTTGCCTTACTTCTGAGCACCATAAAAGGTTCCACTTAGAGCCACTCCCTTATATCCACAAAGTGTCCTTCGATTGCGGCTGCTGCCGCCATAATGGGACTCACAAGGTGTGTCCTTCCTCCAACTCCCTGCCTTCCTTCAAAGTTGCGGTTTGAAGTGCTTGCGCATCGCTCACCGGGTGCAAGTATATCAGGGTTCATACCAAGGCACATACTGCATCCTGATTCGCGCCATTCAAAGCCGGCCTCCTTAAAAACTCTATCAAGCCCAAGTCGCTCTGCAGCAGCCTTGACTTGTTGGGAGCCAGGCACCACCATTGCGCGTACGTTGGGTGAGACCTTCCTTCCCTTTAGTACAAGTGATGCCTCCAGCAAATCTTCAAGCCGCGAGTTTGTACAGGATCCAATGAATACCCTGTCAACATTTATGTCTGTAATTGGCGTTCCTGGCTCTAGCGCCATGTATTTAAGTGCACGGGTCGCAGCCTTGTACTCATTCCCATTTCCCTTAGAAAATTGGTCTGGGTGCGGCACGATATCAGTAATGTCTACCACCATCCCTGGATTGGTCCCCCAGCTAACCTGTGGTGCAAGATCACTGACATTGAATGTGATGGACTTCTCAAACTTTGCATTTGGATCTGTCCTCAAGGCCTTCCAGTGTTCTACTGCTTTCTCAAACTGCTCGGCGTTGGGCGCGTAGCGTCTACCCCTAATAAAATCAAATGTCTCTTCGTCAGGTACTATGATGCCAGCCCTTGCACCTGCCTCTATTGACATGTTGCATATTGTCATTCTGTTCTCCATAGAAAGATCAGATATTGTTTCGCCGCGGTACTCAAGTACCGTGCCGTTACCGCCGGCAGTGCCGATAGTCCTGATTATGTAGAGTATGATATCCTTGGCGGTGATGGCATGAGGGTCTCTGCGTCTCCCTTCGATATTTATTGCAAATGTCTGAGGCCTGTCCATCCATATAGTCTGGGTGGCAAGAACATGCTCCACATCACTTGTCCCAATTCCAAGCGCAAAGGCGCCGAAGGCACCATGGGTTGAGGTGTGGCTGTCGCCACATACGATGGTGGTACCTGGTAGAGTTAGCCCAAGCTCTGGTCCAATAATATGCACAATCCCCTGATCTGGGCTATGCATATCAAATAGCGTTATACCAAACTCCTTGCAGTTTTGAACAAGCGTCTGGATCTGTATCGACGATATCTGATCTATAATTGGAAGCGACCTGTCGCTTGTTGGGACATTGTGGTCCATAGTGGCAAAAGTCAGATCTGGCCGCCTGACGCGTATTTTACTCATCCGAAGCCCATCAAAAGCCTGAGGCGATGTCACTTCGTGAATAAGATGCCGATCTATATATAACAAAGATTGACCACCCCTCTCCGCCTCATTTTCATATACTATATGACTGTCCCAGATCTTCTCAAATATTGTCTTTGGCTGCAAGCTACTTAGAGAAAAAATATCTCATAAGAGGAATATAAAACAAACAGACGGGACAGAGAGAGAGAGAGAGGAAGAGAGGGGCAGATAGTTTTAAATCAGGTCGCTTCACTCAATTCCATAAATGTATCCTCACGACAAGAGATATCCTGATTATGTTGCAGACCAGATAAAGAAAGGAACCACAACCTGCGCCCTAATTTGCAAGGATGGCATAGTTTTGACTGCTGATACACGCGCAAGCGCAGGCTTCTTTATCGCCGACAGGCATGTGATGAAGATTCAAAAGGTCGACCGTCATCTGGCAATGACTATAGCTGGCGGTGTAGCAGACGCACAGAACCTTGTCGACGTCATGCGTTACAATTCCAACCTCTATAGGCTCCAGAACAAGGAGCTGATGCCAATTAAGTCTGCTGCAAGGCTATGCTCAAATGTACTTTTCAACCAGCGATTCTTCCCATACTATGTCCAGATAATAATGGCAGGGTGGACAAAAGAAGAAGGTGGCCAAATCTACAATATAGATCTGTTTGGATCAATGACTACAGAGAAGTTCATCTCGACTGGCAGTGGCTCTCCTGTTGCATACGGCTATCTAGAATCGGAGTACAAGGATGATATGAGCGTAAATGATGCTTACAAGATAGCAATGCAAGCGATAGCAGCTGCTATTAGGAGAAATGCTGGAACAGGCGACAGCATCAATGTTGTCATTATCGATAAAGATGGCTACCGCGCGCTGACAAAGGAAGAAAAGGCCGAAGTACGTGTAGTCTTCTAGTCAGAGCTTAGAAAAGCTAATGCTTGCATTCAACTCATGGATTGCGTACGCAAGGAAAATCGTATGTCCAATGCTATGACTTTCACATAGTCAAACTATCATGAGCAGCATATATGTTTAGTTGCAAAAAAATTTAACTATCGCTGTCGATAGCAATAGACT
The DNA here is from genome assembly GCA_025924355.1 of Nitrososphaera sp. Lineage (GTDB taxonomy): Archaea > Thermoproteota > Nitrososphaeria > Nitrososphaerales > Nitrososphaeraceae > Nitrososphaera. The sequence continues at coordinate 8,390 of JAICEE010000022.1, read as the reverse complement.
GTTATAGGATAACAATTTCATAATGCTGCAATAACTCTATTTTTCTTTTTAGCTACAGTATCTTGATAAAATAACTAATCCAGAATTGCGAGCCATGGTCGAATATGTGTTTTGCAGTCTTTTTTGATCGCAATAGACAGACTTCTGTAAGAGGCACTTTTGAACCATTTACTTCTTTGCGAGAATTGACTTCTTATTGAGTATAGGCCTTTTTGCACTAGCAAAGTAGTACATTTCCTTTGGAGAGGAAGCATAGTTATAGGCTCATATTTACATGTTGCCAATATCTGTTAGTTCGTTCATGAACAGATTACTATCAAGCCGAGAGAATGTCGATAAGTTTATCGCAGCTCCTGGCTGTATTATTTCGCGAATATATTTTCCTGTTTCCACTTGTGTCCACCATTTCTCTCCAAACCTATCTCGCAGGTGATGATCAAGCTCAACAGCACGAACTGCAGCAAATAAGTAGCTTGGCGCGTACATTATTGCATCTGGTAGTATATGGTGTAGCATCCAATATTCACCTGGCATTTCAAAGCCGGTATATTCCTTTATCAGTCGCGCATATAGGTCGCTTGCCTTTTCTATGGACAGTTTCTTATGCCAAAACTCAGCCTTCATTAGCGAATTGGCCGTGTAGAAGGTGACAAAGAACAGATCCATGAAGTTGTTCCTTGCCTCAATCTCTTCAAGAATGCGGTTGTTCTTAATTCCAAGCGATGACAAATATTTCCTATTCTTAGTCAGCCGCTCTAGGAATATTGAGAATATCTCGGCTATTCCCATTGAAAAACTGTAGCGATTCCAATATTCTGCCTCCGCGCTTATTGAAGAGGCATGTACTGCATGACCCATTTCATGGTAGCACCCCTGCAGGTCAAAATATGGGCTTTCGCTTTTGTACAAGACCCGGATATCATTTGGCACCTGTACAAAGAAACATATTGGCGACGGATACTTATTATTCCGCTGTTCTGTATCAATGTGGATTGAAGATAGGTCAAATTGCATTGTTGCAAGAGTGCGTCTGACTTGCTCTGTGGGATTTACACTGACAAACTCTTTCTCAAGATCGGCATATACTCTGTTGCGGAAAAAATAGAAATCATCATAATATTCTGCTTTCCTCCAGAGCACCTTTTTCGAAATAGTTTGAAGTGCTTCTTGAAAGGGTCTCCTTGCCTGCCGTCCCATAGACTTCACTAAATCTCGAAAATGAGAGTAAGAGATCTTTTCGTTCTCGAGGTAGCCACCTAAAGGAGTCAATTTGTTGTCGGAGTACTTGCGGTAAATTACATCCATCTGGTCAAAGCGCTCCTTGATAACTGGTGAGATGTATCTTGTCTTTGAAATGAATTCATCAAATACATGCTTGCGCTTTTTCGGATCCTTCTCAATACTGTTGAACTGACGCCATGTGCTCCAGTTAACTGGAGCTCTGGCAAATCTGTAGCGCGAAGAAATAATCTTTTCATTGCGTAAATTGTATAGCTTGAGCTCAAGCCTTTTCGTTGACGAATCTGCAATATTTTCAAGCGAGCTTAGAAACAATTCCCTTGGCTGCGAAAAGAAGCTGACAAATGTCTCTGCACTAATAGTCCTCATTTCTGCAAGCCGCTCTATCATGCGTTCACTATAGGAGAGGCCTGCATGCTGTTTATATCGCTCATCCATTTCTGCAATGTAGATCTGCTCATCGAGCTGACACCATTGCTTTAGGTCCATATGGCTTGGGCATGCAGCTTATCCAATTTTAACTTTCAAAATACAACAGCAAAATATTTTTACATCCGGTAGCAGTAAACGCAAGATCCAGAAGCGACAGCATCCGGGTAATAGGATAATTAGGAAGTAGGCTGACAAAAAATTGTTGGAGTCAGAGTTGTATTGAAGATTTTTCTTAGTTCTAACAAGGGACCTCGGTAATAATAAAAGCAGAATCTGCAAACACTAAGGTAGCTTGAAAACTGTCTACAATGCCGCTACTGTAATAGCAGAGCACTTTGCTTCTGCAATATAGTTGACCGTTCTTCTTGTGGTAATACAATATCCTCATCATCATCATAGTCACCATGACAATTGAGGCACATACTTTTTTATTTAAGATTAGCGTGGGCACAAAATGTGTAGAATGTTCAATAGTACAAGAAGAAAAAGGTGTGTATATGTGTCTCTCTATGCTTACGCACCAGCCATGTTGTTGCGCAGCTCTATTCCTTTATGATCGTCTGCTTGCTCTAAAGCAGCGGCCTTGTGCATTTCTGATAGAGCGCAACCCATCTGGGCTTCTGGCTTGCCCCTTCTCATCAAGCCTCGGTAGAGGCCTGCTTCCAGGGTCTGACCGTGAGCCCTCTCCCATTCTTCGACTGGGATGCTATACTTCTTTTGGATTCTATCGCGGTACCATTCTGGGATGACGTTGAATGCACAGAATGGGATGATTCTGAGGTCTGGAGTAAGATAATGGATGTCACACCTCTGGAGTCTTTCAAGATCCTCGTTGTACTTGTCTTGGAAGTGCATCATACCAAGGAAGAGTGACCTTACATGCCATGAGCCTACAGAGTCAAAATTGCGTTTGAGCAGGATGCTCGAGAACATTCTTGCCAAATCTAGGCCTCTTGGCTGCTTGTCTTTGTTGACAAATTGCTTTAGCTTACGGACGACTTCAAGTAGTGCCCAGTACCTATTGGCACCTGACTTGATATCGTCAGCCTTTTCTTCAAAGTATTCAAGGACTCCCTTGATGTCAACGAACGACGTGAGAGGTATCAGTTTTTTTGTATCCCTGTCTTCAAATACATAGGTGCCTGCGCCACATGCAAAGTGTATCGACAATTCATACTTAGGCTTCTTGCTGAACGCCTCAATCACATTTGTCATGGGCATGCATGATGGAACTGGAAACCACGCGTCTTTTGAAATTTCACCATTAGTCTGCTCTTCGATTCTTTCAATGCAGTCTGGAATTGTAATTCGGTATTTTTCACGCTCTCTCTTTGTCATCCTGCCTGTAAGGGACACAGGCTGGAAGTTGACAGCGTGAACCACATCTAGGTTCTTTTGGGCGTATTCGATTATTTCACCAAGCTCATGGTCGTTGATCGACTTGATGACGGTTGGGACGAATACTACAGTCATTCCGCACTTTCTTGCTGATTCCAATGTATATGGAATTTCCCAGTGATTCTTGGGATTTGTCCTTGGACTTACGCCATCGAATGAAAGATACAGGTTGTTGACACCTGCCATTCTTACCTGACGCATCGTTTCTGGCGACATAGCCAGTTTGATACCATTGGTGTTAAGTTGGATGTGGTCGACACCCTCCTCCTTCATTATATTGATGATTTCATTAATGTCATCCCGGAGCATCGGCTCGCCGCCTGTGACCTGAATAGAATTACCTGCAATCGGTTTTTCCGCCTTGAGGGTCTTCATCATAGCCCTTATCTGCTCCATGTTTGGCTCATAGAGGTAAGCCCCTTCAAGACCCTTTTTGACATAAAAGAAGCAGTACCAGCATGTCAGATCACACCTGTTGGTGATTATCATGTTGGAAAGCCCAGAATGTGAAAGGTGGTTCGTGCAAAGCCCACAGTTATTGGGGCATGAGCACTTGTCTATCATGACATTTGGCGCATGGGCGCCCTTGCCATCCATCCAATAGGTACTGAACTTCTTATACATTTCATATGAGCCAAAGTATAGCTCTTCGCACTCACCGTGCGTCGGGCATGTCTTACTCATAAAGACCTTACCCTCCCTTTCAAAGACCTCAGCATCCAGAATCATATTGCAGTCTGGACAGATGCTTTGTGTGAACCGAATTGTGCGTTTAGCGCTCACACTTTTGCTAGACACATTCGAAATTTGGATTAAGTCCATACTACTGCTACCTTTTGGACACAATCTTCGCTTTGATATAAAGCTAACTTACTAATTCCTACGGTGATGAATAGGTTTATAATCATGCGTGATTTTCGAGAAAACAGTCAAGTTCCACATATTGAAGTAACAGTGGGAATCTCTGCTCTCTTTTTGAGAGAAGGAGCTAACCCTTTTTAAACCCATGGGGCATGGATATTCTTACTCTACTGACAAGCGCACATACATTTAAAAAGCAAAAAATATACCATAGTGCCCAGTCTGAGTGGAAGTGAGCATTAGCGACAGGTCAAGGAAGGCGATGGAAAACCTTGGCTTGACAGGTTATGAGATACGTGTTTACCTTTCACTGCTTGACACGGGCTCTATGACTGCCGCAGACATTTCAAAAAAATCAGGGGTTCCATACTCAAAGATCTATGAAGTCCTCAACAGCCTAGAAGAGAAAGGATGGCTTGAGTCAGACAGCTCTAGGCCGCAAAAGTTTTTCCCCAAATCGCCCTCTACAGCTCTTGGAATCATGAGGACGCGCCACGAGAACAACTTCCTCGAGAGTCAGAGTACTATCGTAAACGAGTTGATGCCAATGTATACAAAAAGCGGTATGAAGGAGAGGCCTGAGATATGGGTTGCAAGAGGAGTCTATAATATAATCGCCAAGGTCAATGAGATAATCAAGAATGTGCAGCAAGAACTGCTGGTCGCGCTACCTTTTGTTGCGGTGGACATAGCCAAGCCACTCCAGCCCGAGCTCAGAACCCTGCACGATAGGGGAGCAGTCAAGATAAACATCCTTGCGTCTGCCAAGGTAAGCCCTGACACGGTTAAGACACTGTCAAGGGTAGCAGATGTGAGGCTCAAGGATGGTCTTTTTGGAGGCGGCATAATAGGCGATGCAAAGCATGTCGTGATACTACTTGGAGAAGGCACTGGTGAGAACGGTAGCTTTGAACCGATAGCCATCTGGGCTGACCACGCAGGCCTTGCAGGCTTTGCAAAAGGTTACTTCCAGTACCTATGGGAAGACGCTGGCGAGAAGAGACATTCCAGGTAAAAACGGCGTTATACATATGCAGATAAGGTTAATACAGTTTGGCGAGAACAGAATACTCACTGTGGAGTCTGTCGTTGCGAGGAAAAAGCAGCAAGTGACCAAAGATGAAGAGCTGTATGTCGATACAGCAGAGTCTGAGCATATTGAGATGTATCTGAAAGCAATATGGTATATCCGCGAAAGAGGCGAGGAAGTTAAGGTCAGCTCAATAGCCAAACTTCTAAATGTCACTCAGCCATCTGTTGTCCAAATGCTCCGCAAGTTGAACATATCCCAATTTGTGCGCTACAGCAAAGGCAGTGTGGAAATGACTACTGAAGGAGAACACATTGGCAAGAAGATGATGCGAAACACCAGGCTGCTTGAGGTCTTAATGAAGGACGCTCTCAAAATAGAGGTAGACGAGGAAATGATCTGTGGGATAGAACATCATATGAAGGATATGTTCACAGATGCACTGTGCACACTTTTGAAGCACCCACGGAAGTGCCCTCACGGCCACGAAATTCCGAGGGGCAAGTGCTGTTCGTAGATTTTTATTCTTGCAGTTCCTCATTTTTAGTGTGGACAAGCGATGACTAGATAGCCCTACTGAGTTGGTGAAGGAGATCTTGAGTGAGGAGTTTGTCCACTGTCTTACATCTCACAAAACTTGATAAATGGCCGATGGTTTTTATATATCTACATTGGTTAAAATAGAAACTACAACTTCATTGGAGAGCTTTAGAAAGTTTATCATCGTAAGCACCTGCAGGTCTTTCATACCTGAAAGTTATCTGCGCGATTATGAAGTATTTCCAGAGCGCGAAGAGGGTCCTGGAGCAATCTATATTGAGGCTGCGGATAAGGTTACACTGAAGAAAATAAGGGAGATGACGTTTGTTAATGCAAAGGAAATCCTTGGCATCATTTATTCATCAAAGAGCGGCAACACTCAGTTAAAGTGGAGGCAGACTCGTAAGCGAATAGGTAAGGTACAAGGTTTTGCATCGCCAAATGCCCTAGTCAACCTAGTTGAGTCAGGTGTCCTGACACAGGAATGGGTTGACAATTATTTGGAATTGATCCAAAACCAACAGCAGCAAGACCAAGATCCATCGTCTGCTGTAACTGCAAGCGAAAAGACAGTATGATAGTAAAGCCAAGCGGCACATCAAACAATGCTTTTTTTACAATCCCTGAAGATGCGGATGACCTCTTTACCTTGCGCCGTATCATAGAGAAGGGCGATCGCGTCATTGCAGACAGTACTCGTTTAGTCAAGCAGGTCAAGGAATATGGCCGGCCTGATAAGGGTGAACGCGTCAAGGTGCGTATTGCTATCAAAGTAGAGCAGACCAAGCTTGACTCTGCAGTTGATAGGCTTAGGATATCAGGCATCATCACAGATACAGACAATGAGATGGTACCAAAAGGGACTCATCACTCGCTTTCTATACATGCAGGAGAGATGGCAACAATAGACAAGGGGAGAAGGTGGCGGGACGTTGAGATTAGGATGTTAAAGCGGTCTGTCAGCAGCTCCAACTTTATTCTAGTGGCAATAGATACGCAGGAAGCAGCTGTTGCTAAGGTGTCTGGCACGCATGTCAAAGTGATCCCAAACATCTATTCTGGCCAGAGCGGCAAGCGCTATCAGACGAAAAACCCTAACATTGAGACTTACTTTGTAGACATCGCCAAGACTGTTTCTTCAATAATTTGTGAAAATGACAAGGTCATCATATTTGGTCCAGGGGAAAGCAGACGTAGGTTCTTCAATATATTGGTGAGCAGACAGTATATCCTAAAGGAGAGGGTGCAGATTGTTGAGGGCATAGATGTTGCAGGCGAGGATGGGATATTTGTATTCCTGCGCTCAGCAGCAATGAAGCAGATCATGAGCACAAGCAAGCTAGCTGAGGTATCTTCAATGTTAGACACGGTAATGCTGATGGTGAACAGAGGGGAGGCAAAATTTGCGATAGGAATGAACGAAGTATCAAATGCAGCTTCATTGAAGGCAATAGAGGCGGTAGTATTCTCCGATTCCATCTTCAAGACCGAAAATGAAGAGGAGATAGTCAAACTACTCAATTTGATTGAAAGCTATGGAGCAAAGATGTTTGCTGTCGACTCATCGACCGATATTGGCCTGCGTATCTCGTCACTTGGTGGCATTGTGGCGCTTCTTCGCTACGCGATACATTGATTCTGCAGCGAGCCATGAGAGGTAGGGCTTCGATACATTGCTCATTTTAAGCTCCACTATCTCCGGCACTTCGTATGGATGAAGCCTTACAATTTCAGCCTTGAGCTTTTTTGCTGATTTTGAAGTTGCTTTGAAAAGTACTATGAATTCATGCTGATCCTCTACCTTTCCATGCCAAGAGTAGATTGACCGGATCTTGGTGAAATTGACACAGGCACACAACTTTGCGCTGACGACCAGGTGGGCAACTCGCGCAGCCAACTCTTCGCTTGGAAATGTTGATAGGATTATGACTCCAGTGCTAGCCATATTTCACATATGGCTGCTAATGCAATTAATTATTATTCCTGCACTGTTTCGCAAAGTGGGTTTGCCTTTATGACTATAAACTCCTGGTTTGCCATATTCTTTGATATTACCTTTTCAAAATCTGTTTTGGAGCACGCAATGACGATAGTTGTCTTGTCTGTATGATATAGGTCAAATGTCTGCCCCTGGTGCCGCTCTACATCACTGATATAGTCTTTAATCTTTGTCTCAAATGAGGAGAGCAGTTCTATCCTGTCCCCTCTCATTTCATGCGGATCAAGTGTCCATGCTATCGCCACTTTTGTTCTGCTTGCCTTAAGGTCGCGCTTTTTCAGCGTTGCCCGTATTTGGTCAATAAGAAACTTGACGTACCCATCTACACCCTTAATGCTACCGTTGACGAGATACATAAGTGGCCCTGTGCCATCAAGTGATGACCCTATTATTCGGAGATCATACAGCCCGCTTGTCACATCGTCGATATAGAGGTCGGCAAATGTGCTGCGCATCAATTCACTGAGGATATTGTTGTCAGTGGCCTTTTTGCAGATTTCAAGGATGCTGGCCATCCCAGAGTAGTGGCTCAAGGTTTTTATGACATGCACTAGCTCGGCTGAATTAATATCTACAAATTTCAACCTGCGACGCGTGTCCGGGTCGTAGAGCATCTTGGAAATATGATTATCGTGTTTAGCTTTTACTGACCCTATCAGGGTCTCAGAACTGGCTGTAGCAATAGTACTCATGGGAAGATAATAATACGATACATCCTTCTCAACAGTCATTCCTGTCATGTGCTCTATAAGGGCAATGTTTTCATTGTTGCCACCTACTCCTGTCGGAAGCATATAGATTAGAGAGGCGCCCCGCTTGAGCGCCTTGATGGCATCCTTGAACTTTGTCATAACGTCGCTTTTGACGTCTGGGCCGACCTTCCTTATTCTG
>JAICEE010000021.1 GCA_025924355.1 Nitrososphaera sp. | reverse complement strand
TGGTTGAATCGTTAGACCTCTTCTTGTAATTATTGGTCTTGATTTTTTCTTCGACTCTGGCCCCAGCAAGCTCTATCCGACCCTTTAGCGATACCATCCGTGCAAGCCTATTTTCTTTTGTGTCACGGAAAGCAGCGTATTTAGCAACCTTGGCGGTTATCTTTTCAATTTCACTATCGATTGCAGCGAGCTTGAACTTTAGGTCTTGGACGACTGTCTTCTTTTGCTCCACTTCTTTCTTCAATCTATCAACCTCATAATGCGTGCTTTCTATTCGCTGAACTGCAGCTTGCTTGCTCCTGTGAATGGAAGGTAGCTTCCTTTCAAGGTCAGCAATCCGGCGCTCAAACTCACTCAACATAGCCTTTGTCCGCTCTGAGTCATGGACGATTCCCGATAGTCTCATAGCAACCTGCGCCTTTGCCCTGTTAGCAGAGTCAACCTGTTGAATGAATCTTGACTTTTCAGCGTCGAACTTTTCAATCTCTAGTCGTGCCTCCTCCATTAGCTTTGAAAGGTGTAATGATTTTTGGTTGTTTGACTCAAGGATCTGAGTGCTTGTAGCCAGCTTGTACCTCAGGTTTCGTATGGTGTTTGATGTCTGCACCGCTTTGAACCTCTTAAGCTCAGTGTTAAGCTGGTCATACCTTAACTGTTCATTTCTCTCTGTCTCAAGCTCATCTATGCGCTTTCTGATCTCGCCCATCCTTGCAAATGCAACCTCAAGCCTCCTATCGGCCTCGTCCAGCTGCTTAAGAGCCTCTGCTTTCTTTTCGTCAAAGTAGGAGAGGCCGACTATATCCTCTATTATCCTTCTGCGTTCTTCGGAATTTAGTTCAGAAATTCTTGTGATCATGCCCTGCTGTACAATATTGAGTTTGTTTGGAGCTGCCAGCACTACTTCAAGTAGCTCCATTATGGCAGTCTTGGTTACCTTCTTGTCATCAAGCCAATACTGGCTCTCACCATTCTGACCCTCAATTCCACGTGTCAAAGTGACTGTGTCAGAATCGATAGGTATACCTCTGTCAGTGTTGTCAAATGTCAGGCTAACGCGAATAAGGCGGTGGTTGCTGTTCTGGCTGTCGTGGAACAACGATTGGAACTTGTCTACCCTCAGAGTTTTGGGACTATTCTCGCCTATTGCAAACATGATTGCATCAAGAATGTTAGACTTACCTGAGCCGTTTGGACCAGTTATAGCTACTAATCCCCTCTCGAAATACACTGCAGTGTTCTTGAAACCAAATGACTTGAAGCCGTAGACTTCGAGCTTTTTAATGTGCACCAAGGGTAGCTATCTGGTTAGTTTTCACGTGAGCTAATTATACGTTGTCGCGCTCAATCCATCTCCTTTTGGTAAAATATTTTTTGCAGCTGCATCATAGAAAAAAGCTCTTTCGCTAAAATACTATATAACTACCCTGTTCTGTTTGTAAGAGATATTCCTGCTTTTGCATTAGCAAGGCTTGCTATCGGAATCGCTTTTATAGCTGGTGAGTAAAAACGTATCTGATCTCTCGGTCTCAATATATCAAAGAGCTATGGAACGGTATTGCCGAAAAGCCGCCACAGAGATAAAAGAACTAATAATAGATCAAAGAAAATGCGGAAAGGATCAAATTCTATCGTTCTTTCTTGCCTTCGACAAATTCTAAGAAGTTTGACTTGGCAACAGAATAAGGCAACTGCACCGGAGGATGCTTGAAGCAGTAAGCCGATACACTCTCAAGTGGTCCAGAAATACCTCTGTCAAGTGCAATCTTGGTTGCCCTCACCGCGTCTATCATTACACCAGCGCTGTTGTATGCATCAACCACTTTTAGTTTAAGGTCAAGCTCGACAGGGATATTGCCAAAATACCTTCCTTTCATGAATATGTAGCATATCTTCTCGTTATCCAAGAATGGTACAAAGTCTGAGGGTCCAATCCTCATCGGTATTTCATAAGGTGCCATTGCAGCTACTGCACTTGTCTTGCTCACTCTCTTGTCCTCTAGCCGATCCTCATCCAACATATTGTAAAAGTCCATGTCACCTCCGATGTTTAGCTGGTAGGTCTGGTCTACCTTTACTCCGCGGTCTACAAAGAGCTTTACCAGTGTTTTATGAACGACGGTGGCACCAAGCTGGCTCATAACGTCATCACCAGCGCATGGTAATTTACGATCTTCAAATGCCTGCTGCCATTTTGCGTTTGATGCTATAAATACAGGGATTGCATTAATAAAAGCGCAACCTGCATCAAGGCAGGCTTCAGCATAGTATCTTGTTGCTTGTCTGCTTCCAACAGGTAAGTAATTGAGAAGAATTTCGGCGCCACTCTCTTTTAGGACCTTGGCCACATTTGCAGGAGGTTTATCCGAGACCTGTACCTTTCCGCGATAGTGGTTCCCCAAACCGTCTAGAACTTCTGCTTTTTCAACAATTACATTCGACTTCTCCACGTTGGCTATCTTCACTGTATTGTTTGGTTCTGCAAAAATTGCCTCAGAGAGATCTTTTCCTACCTTTGAATCAATAACGTCAAACGCTGCCACAAATTCAATGTCTCTTGGTTCGTAACCTCCCAAATCAAATGCAGTAAGTCCAATTGAATCATTTGACTTACCGTTACTGTTTGCGTCATAATACTTTATACCCTGCATTAGTGCAGAAGCACAGTTTCCAATACCGGCTAGTGCAACCTTAATTTTTTTAGACATACCCTAGAGAATAAAAAGGAAGATATTTGTATTTATCAGACTCTATAGATCGACTAGGAAGATTACCTTATATGATCAAACTGAACATCACATTAGTTGGATTATACCCTTTATTTTTAGTATAGAATCAACTTAAAATCAGAAGTAGAATTCTTTGGCGAACCCAATTTGAAAAAATACGGTACCAAGTGTGTGCTTTCAAACTTTAGTTGCTGATATTATCGTCACAGGGTTTCTTGCAAGCATCATCGTGCCTGTTGTGACCTTGCGCGCTTTGGATATTGTCACCTGGGTGATGTCTATTTCCTTCAGGTCTAGCTCGTTAAGTGCAGTAAGCGCCTGATACAGGGTCTCAATAAGTATAGTGTCGATGACAATCCTACCTCCCTTCTTTAATCGGCCTACTGCAAGTTCAATCACATGCTTTGTGTCACCCCATGTGCCACCCACTATTATTGCATCAACCTCCAATAGCTTTGGCAAGATATCCTGAGCCCTGCCCAGTATGACTTGTTCTGCCTTAACTCCAAATTTCTGCAGGTTCTTTTTTGTCAGCTCGACTGCTTTTTCGTCAAAGTCAATGGCATATATTTTGCCCTTTGTCTGCAGGCATAGTTCTACAGTGATGCTTCCGCTGCCGCAGCCAACATCTATTGCTGAGTGGCCCTCCTTGAGACGTAGCTTGCTTATTGTTATCGCACGAATGTCCTCCTTTGTTATCGGCACTTCCTCTGTCCTTTCGAAAAGCTCGTCAGGGATGCCCGGAGTGCGGTAGTCCCATACTAGCAACTTGCTGTAACTGATAATGCTGATGGTATTTAACTTACAATGGAGGACTGGTGGAGCGCAGTATAGACTATAATCATAAATGTCAGCAGCAGAAAGATGAACGGCATGATGCCCTCTGTTGCAACTTTTTTGCGTTTATCCTTTGGAACATTCTTGGCTATTCGCCTGCCAATTGCAAGCGAGGCAAAATAGAATACCATTCCGACTAGTATGGCAGTGACTATTGATGTGTATTGGTCGAACTCAGCTGGTATGACAATGCCGGCGACGATGCCTGCGGCCACACCCGCCAGAGCACGCATATAATAGAGCCTCTCAAATATGTCCAATATCACGTTTTGTGGTTAAATTGGAGCTAGTAAAATGCCTTGCGGCTGTGTTGTTCTGATACTCATATCACAAAATTTTTTGCTCTTTATAAGATAGAAAAACAAGTAACATTACTAATAGTAATAGTTACAGTTACACTCGAATTTCTGTCTGCTATTTTCAGTTGTTTAATATTTGTGACATTCCATTACTATCTTTCGTCATGGAGCTATCCAGCATCGAGTTGCGATACCTAGTCAACGAGATTAGAAGCAGGATCATTAGTAGCTCCTCAGGATATTATGTAAGCAGCATTAATGCCATAACAAGGAGCTCCCTCTTTCTCAAGCTCCATCACCCCATGCAAGAAGATATCATGTTTGTCCTCTCAACAAGAGGCATTTGGATTACAAGGCTAAAGTTCAAACCTGTGGAAGAAAACAATAGCCTTGAGAGCGTTGCTCAGAAAGAGCTTGAGCGCTCCAAGCTGGAATTAATTGAGCAGATTGGAAGTGAGCGCATTGTCTCACTAAAATTTAGGCATCCAGATGGAAAGGTAAGAATCGTCGTCGGTGAGTTCTTTGGTGACGGCAACCTCATAATTTGCAACGAAAATATGCAGATAATTGCAATCCTCAATCCAATACACGTAAGGCATAGAACTCTCAGTGTCGGCCTGCGTTACGTCTACCCGCCGGCAAGAGGCGTCGATGTCTTCAATATTACACTTGACCAGATGCTATCTCTGAGAGATGGAGCAAAGAACCTGGATGTGCTAAGGTGGATCGGTCGCAACATCTCAATGCCAAAGAAATTTGTCGAAGAAGTTATCAATCGCGCAGGCATCGAAGTAGGCAAGCATGCTGCGCAATTATCTGGCGACGAAGTAAGCAAGATTTACAATACTATCAAGAACATCATAAATGAGGTCAGCACTGGCGGCAAGAACCACGAGCCGATTGTTATCATGCAAGATGACAAGCCTCAAGAAGCACTGCCAATAATAACACAAGAAGCAGCGGCTGCTTCAAAGTTGATCAAGAATAACAACATCAAAAAAGTTGCGTCGTATATGGATGCAGTCGACGAAGTGCTCAGCAATGAAATCATGGACATAGGGCGCAACAGCAGGACAGTCGAGCTAGACAGGCAGATTGCGGTACTTGAGCACGACTTTGAAGAGCTGAACAAAGCCAAAGAAACTGTACTCAAAAAAGCGGCTGCTATACGTAAGCTGGCTGGCGAATTAATGGCGCTTTCCTACCGAGGGAGTGACGTAATCGCTGACTTGCTTGCAGCCAACTCTGCATCATTAGTCACAGAAAAGGGCATCCAATACATCGAGGTAGCAGGCGAGCAGGTTAAGATGCAGTCAAACCTTGCCAAAGCAGGCTCGATGCTTTTCGCAAGGGCAAAAGAAATGGAGCGTGGCAATGCATCAATAGAAGAGGCACGTGGTAAGATTCTTGCTCAAATAGGAAAATTAAGGAGTGAGACTGCGGCCATTCACAGAAAAGTCATTGTAAAAGAACAGATCTCTAGGGAGTGGTACGAACGCTACCGATGGTTCATCACCACTGACGGCCTCTTGGTAATTGGCGGCCGTGATGCCTCATCCAATTCTGCATTAATACGTAAGCATTTGACGGAGCACGACATTGTTTTTCATGCTGAAGTTCACGGCTCACCATTTTTTATTATAAAGAATGCTGCAGCTTTTGCAGCGACCCAAGAAAGCACGATCAATTCATCCTTACATGAGGTTGCACAGGCTACCATCTCATTTAGCAGGGCATGGAAGGACGGTCTCTCTAGCGCCGACGCATACTGGGTCATAGCAGAGCAGGTGAAAAAGGGAGCACCGACAGGTCAGTTCTTACCGAAGGGCTCGTTTGTAATAGAGGGCAAACGCAATTACATAAAAGGGGTAGAATTAAGACTTGCAATTGGCATCATGCAATTGAATAACAGAGAAACGCTTCTCTGTGGGCCAGAGGAAGCAGTAAAAAAACGCTCGATCTTTTATACAGTGCTCCTGCAGGGGGGTGTGGACCCAATGAACGCTGCAAAGAAGGTCAAATCAGAATTTGTAAAAATAGCTGGCGAGAACACCAAAATTGCAGAATCAATCAAGCATGTAAGCCTTGACGAATTTGTAAGAGCATTGCCGACAGGTCAGTCCCGATTGTCTTTCACTGCAAGGGGTCAGCAGCAGCTGCTGCTGCAAGAGGCACCACCACCATCAGTTACTGTAGAATCAGGCGACAAATAACATGTTAATCATAACATCAAAGAGTGTGGAGACTATAGGAAGGGTGTAGGGTAGCAAGGTCCCAGAGGATATCAAATAAGTCGCAAGAATCTTTCAAAAATGAAGCATTTCGCACAGAAGGAAGGAAGGAAGAAGGAAGAAGAGAGAGTAACAATAGAATCTGATGAATGCCTATAATCATATTTATATAATATGACATTTTTCTAGTGAAAATCAGATAAGTAATTAAAGGCAGAAATTCGAATACTTTTTCGTGGTAAAGAAGCTGATTAGAGAGCATACCGATGCACACATGACTACAAGAGTACTTGTCAGGGACATCATGAATAGCCCGGTTGTTTCTGCCTCTCCTAATGACAGCATCCATGACATAGCAAAAAAGATGAAAGACGAAAACATTGGAAGCATAATCATTATGGAGAAGGACAAGCCAGTTGGCATCGTTACAGATTGGGACATTGTTTCTAAGGCCATAGTCAATGACGCCAAGCCAAGCCAGATAAAGGCAAAGGAGGTAATGAAAGAGATCTATACTATAGAAAGTGAGGAGAGCATTACAGAGGCCGCTCGCCTGCTCCGGAAGCACAACATTAAGCGTCTTGGCGTGGTCTACAAGAACAGACTTGTTGGTATTATTTCCTCTTCAGACGTCATTGCAGTAACTCCTGATCTTGTAGAAATAGTATCTGAAAAATCTACCATCATCAGAGGTGAGCTTGGCATAGCTCGCTCAGCCAGAAATGTATCCGGCTTTTGTGACCAATGCGGCGAATGGTCAGACCTATTACAGTATGACGAGGGCACATTTACCTGTGAAGTATGCAGGGGCGAATCGTCTAGTGCTGAGGACACATAGTGTAGCTTTTCTAGCTGATGCGATGCTGGGAAGGATCGCCCGCAAGCTCCGCATTTTTGGCTTTGATACAATATATATCGCGCATGCTCATGACGACGAAATCTTAAAGATAGGCATCGAGCAGGACCGTGTGATCCTGACTGCGGACAAGGAGCTGTTCAAGCGAATAGTCAAAGTTGGCGCCCGCGGCGTGCTGGTAAGTGGGCGCGCAAGCGAGCTTGAAGACTTGGCATATATTCTTACAAACAATGGAATAACGTCTGTCGGTATGAACGGTATTAGCTCACGCTGCTCGGTATGTAATGGGCCCATGGAGGAAAAGACATCAGATCAGTTGAAAAATCACGAACGTAATAATGATGATGTTGATTATGTTGTTGTACCAGACAGAGTTATAGCGTGCTATAACCAGTTTTTCCAATGTACCACCTGCGGCAAGATATACTGGGAAGGAGGCCATCTCAAGCGCATAAGAGCTCTTATCCGAAACCTAGACGACAAGCTTGTTGGCAGGGATTGTACCACGACTAATACCGCTTCATACTAGAGCTGGTTCTGCGTCAAAAGGTTAAAATTCCGTGAAAAGGCGGAACACAATCAAATGAGCTCAAATTCTGCTTTAGAGCGCATGATTGGCAAGGTTTTAGATCAAAAGGAAGCTGAGCTGATTTCTCAGATAGATTCTGCTTACCAAGAGTCGCTTGACAACCTCGAATCTTCTCGAGGCAAGTTGGAAGCAGAGCGCACAAGGATAGTCGAGGCTGCAAGAAAGCAGGCCGAGAACCTTAAGCGCCAGATTATTGGATCGGCAAGGCTTGCAGCCCGCAACCAAGAACTTCTAACAATTGAAAATGCTGTAAATAAAGCATTTGAAGAGGCCAAGAAAAAGCTGCAGGCCTCAAATAGCCAGGATAGCTACAAGGAGCTGTTGAAGCACATGATTGAAGAAAGCATCTCAGCTGTTGGAGGATCGAACGCAGTTATTATAGAGTGCAACAAAAATGACGCTGAGCTTGTAAGGAAGGTAGTCTCCGAATTGCAGAACAGCGGCAAGGTGCAGCAGGCAAGAGTATCGGACCAGTACATTGACGTACTTGGAGGTATTAGAATAAAATCGGCAGATGGCACGATGACATATGACAATACTCTTGATTCCCGTATTGAACGACTCAAACCTTTAATAAGGAAAAACATTGCCCAGATGTTAAGAGGAGTGGAATAAAGATTGGTAGCAAAAGGGAAGATTGTTTGGATTAGTGGGCCAGCAGTTAGGGCAGACGGCATGTCTACAGCAAAAATGTACGAAACTGTTGAGGTGGGCGAGTCAAAGCTCATTGGCGAAGTAATCAGATTAACTGGAGACATTGCATTTATTCAAGTATATGAGTCAACGTCTGGCTTAAAGCCAGGCGAGCCTGTTACTGGCACTGGCCAGCCGCTTTCAGTGCTACTAGGCCCAGGAATCATTGGCAAGATCTACGATGGCATTCAACGGCCGTTGGACGAGATTGCAGCCAAATCAGGAGCCTACATTGGCAGAGGTGTGATGACAAGCCCAGTAGACATGAAAAAGAAATATAGGTTCAAGCCCAGTGTGAAAAAAGACGATCAAGTAGGCCCTGGATCGATACTGGGAACCGTAGAAGAAACACCTCTTTTGACTCACCGCATCTTGGTTCCACCAAATCATCCGGGCGGCAAGATAACCGATATTGCAAGCGAGGGCGACTATGACATTGAACACATAGTTGCAACCACTGAAAAAGGTGGTGGCGAAAAAGTTCAGCTAAAAATGTATCACAAGTGGCCGGTAAGAAAGCCAAGGCCGTATGCCGAGCGCTATGACCCAACAGTTCCGCTCGTGACAGGTCAGCGAGTCATTGACACCTACTTCCCGATTGCAAAGGGCGGAACCGGTGCAATTCCAGGTGGCTTTGGCACAGGCAAGACTGTGACGTTGCATCAAATCGCCAAATGGGCAGACTCTAAGGTGGTCGTATACATTGGCTGCGGCGAACGCGGCAACGAAATGACAGAAGTGCTTGTCGAGTTCCCCCATCTTATTGACCCCCGATCTGGTCGTCCGCTCATGGAGAGGACAGTGCTTGTAGCAAACACAAGCAATATGCCAGTGGCTGCAAGAGAAGCATCGATCTATACAGGCGTGACAATTGCAGAGTACTACCGCGACATGGGTTACGATGTTGTGCTCGTAGCTGACTCAACGAGTCGATGGGCGGAGGCACTCCGCGAAATGTCAGGACGTCTTGAAGAGATGCCTGCAGAGGAAGGCTACCCGTCGTACCTCGCTTCAAGGCTTGCAGAATTTTACGAAAGAGCAGGCAGGGTAAGGGCGCTTGGCTCCCCAGAGAGAGCTGGGTCTGTCACTCTGGTAGGTGCAGTTTCGCCATCAGGAGCAGATTTTACTGAGCCAGTTACAACACACACTATCAGGTTCATCAAGACCTTTTGGGCGCTTGATACAAGGCTTGCATATTCAAGGCACTACCCGTCGATCAACTGGATGCAATCATATTCGGGCTATCTTGAGGACGTGAGCAAGTGGTGGAAGGAGAACGTGACAGGCGAATGGTACAATCTCAGGGCAGAGTCGTACCATGTGCTTCAGAGGGAAGATACTCTCAAAGAAATTGTCAGGCTGCTTGGCCCTGAGGCGCTACCAGACGAAGAAAAGCTGGTGCTTGAAGTCGCGCGCATGGTCAAGATCGGCATTTTGCAGCAGAACTCTTTTGACAAGATAGACACATACTGCAGCCCTCAAAAGCAAGTCAAGATGGTGGGATTGATGGTCAAGTTCTACAAGGAGGCTCAAAAGGCACTGAAGGCAGGCATTCCGCTTGCAGATATTAGGGCAATGCCGATAATCCCGGCTTTGCTTAAATCAAAATTTGAGATACCAGAAGACCAGCTTAACAAATTTGACGAACTAGACAGACAGATAAACGAACAATTTCACAAGGCCGGAGCGGCAGGAGGAGAGGGTGCAGCAGCAATGACAGAGAAGAAAGAGGCGGAGGTAATTGCCTAAAATGACTACTACGTCTTATGGAATAGAATACACAAAGGTAGCCGAGCTCAAGGGACCGCTAATGATAATTGACGGCGTCACCAAGGTATCATTTGATGAGCTGGTTGAAATCGAGACTGTAGATGGCGAGCACAGGCTTGGAAGAGTGCTCGAAGTGGGCTTTGGTAAAGCTATAGTTCAGGTGTTTGAGGGAACTACAGGTCTTACAATTACAGGCACAAAAGCGAAATTTACTGGCAAGACTATGGAAATGCCGGTTTCACAGGAACTTCTGGGAAGAGTGTTTGATGGCCTTGGAAAGCCAAACGACGGCCTCCCTGATCCAATTGCAGACAGGTTCGTCGATGTCAACGGCGAACCTATGAATCCAGAAAGAAGAGAATATCCTACCTCATTTATCCAGACAGGTGTATCAGTCATTGACGGTATGCTTACGCTTGTAAGAGGACAAAAGCTTCCAATATTTTCAGGCTCGGGAATGGCACACAACATCTTAGCAGCGCAAATTGCACGTCAGGCGTCAGTCGTTGGCACAAAAGAAGACTTTGCTGTAGTTTTTGCAGCTATTGGCGTGCAGTACTCTGAAGCGCAGTATTTCAAGCGCAGTCTTGAAGAGTCAGGTGCGTTGAGGCGCTCTGTGCTATTCCTCAACTTAGCAGATGACCCTGCAATTGAAAGAATCATCACCCCAAGGGTAGCATTGACAGTGGCAGAATACCTTGCATTTGACTTAGGTATGCACGTGTTAGCGATACTTACAGACATGACCAACTATGCAGAAGCGCTTCGAGAAATCAGTGCAGCAAGAGAAGAAGTTCCTGGCAGGAAGGGTTATCCCGGATACCTCTATACAGACCTTGCAAACAACTACGAGCGCGCAGGGAGGATCAAGGGCAAGAATGGCAGTGTGACACAGGTGCCAATCCTGTCTATGCCAGCTGACGACATTACGCATCCAATCCCAGACCTGACAGGATATATCACTGAGGGCCAAATTGTGCTTGGGCGTGATCTGTTCAGAAAGGGCATTTACCCGCCAGTAAACGTGCTCATGTCACTTTCAAGGCTAATGAAGGATGGAGTAGGTGAAGGAAAAACTAGGTCAGATCACATGGAAGTTGGCAATCAGCTCTATGATGCTTATTCAAGGGCGCAGGAGGTCAGGGCACTTTCAGAGATTGTAGGCAGGGCAGGTCTTACAGGCATAGACTTGAAGTACCTCGATGTTGGCGATAAGTTTGAGCAACACTTCCTAAAGCAGGCACCTGACGAGAACAGGACACTTGAAGAAACGCTTACTAGAGCATGGGATGTACTTTCAGGTCTGCCCGAAGGCGAATTGACCAAGATCAAAGAAAAGCATGTCAGGCAATACTACAAAGGGTGAGAAGTAGAGAGGGAGAGAGATATGTCATTTGGAAGCAGGGTTACAGCAACAAAGATAGAGCTTATCAAGATAAGGCGCTCGATGCAAGTAGCCAAGATGGTGCACAAGATTCTAGACGACAAGCGCGAAGTATTGTTAAAAAAGATAGACGAAATGATCGAAGAAGCAAACAAGGCAAGGGAAGACATATGGACACCCTTGGGTGAAATATACACCTCTGTTTATAACGCCTATATGTCCCTTGGCACAATGACGCTTGAATCAATATCGGACTCGACCCCCAGTATAATGGAAGTTGACGTCAACATCAGGCGCATCGTAGATGTTAAAATACCAACGCTGCAGGTTGAGACAGAGAAGGGCAGACAGCAGCTGTCATACGGCTTTGTCGAAACAAACGCATCTGTCGACAAGGCGGCCAAGCTCATCAAGAGCATGCTCCCCGGCATATGCAAGGCAGCAGAATACGAAAATGCAATCTTCAGCCTTGCAAAGGAGCTAGAGCGTACACAAAAGCTGCTCAACGCACTTGAATATGTTATCATACCGCAATATCAAGATGCAATATACTTCATCAAGGCAACCCTAGAGGAGCGCGAGCGCGAGGAGTTTGTCAGGCTCAAGAAGGTAAAAGTAGTACTGGACAAGAAGAAGATGGCAGAAGAGGAGGCAAGCGCAAGGACAACATGACAGAAGAGATTTCAAGCTACTTTGAAAAGGCTGAGACGCAGCTCAAGGCCGAGCACAACTCGATGGTAGAAAAGATCAAAGACGACATTGCTGCAAGCAAGCGCAAGGCGCTGTCTAAAATCTAATCCTTATTTTCACCTTTTTCAAGTAGTTATAGTTAAATATGGCATTTTATCTCGGACTCTTGTATGGAGAAGATGAACGGACGCATCACAATTTCACTTTTGGTGGTTCTTCTTATCTCGATTGGTTTAACAGACTTAGTGGGTCAGGCGTTTGCGCAAGAAAGCCCGGCGGCTGGAGGAGAAGTTGGGTTCAAGCTGATAGGAGCAGGCATGGCGTTTGGTCTGGCAGCACTCGGAGCAGGCATTGGTCTTGGGTTCGTAGGTGCGGCTGGTCTCGCCGCAATTAGCGACAATCCCAAGATGCAGTCAAGAGTGTTTATCATAGTAGGTATGGTTGAATCGATCGCCATATATGGTATAGTCATGATGTTCATCATCTTAGGCCAGGCCTAGGGAAGAAGTTTTTCATCTTCTTCTTTTTCATTTTCAAACGGAAAGATTTTAAAGAGATTAAAATTAACGGTAGGCAAGAATGGGGCTAGCCAAATTAATGAAAGCCACCATAGTCCTTCCCCGGGTAGATACGCAGGAAGTGGTGAGCAGGCTGGCAGAGCTTGAATGGTTCCACCCCATCCAGACCCCTTCTGATCATCCTAACCCCTACCTTGACGACCTTTTGCTCAAGGCACAGAGGCTTTTTCAAGAAATAGACGAAGTCATCAAGGAGCTTGGTGTCCCTCTTGAAACTGGCGTTATGGCTACTATGTTTAAGGGTGCCCCAAAGGGAAAGACCGATTACTTCATTGAAAACATACAGAACTTTATCGCAGACTTGGAGGACAAGAGCGCAGCCATCTTGGACAATCCCAAGAAGGTTATTGCAGAGCGGAACAAGGTTGCCAAGGAGCTTGAAGAATACGGGAATCTTAAAGATGCGCTTGAGATGGCAGCCAAAGTTAACCTTGACCTGACGCTTTTCGGCAAATTTAAATATTTCTTTTCTGGCCTTTTTGTAATCGATTCCGCAGATGAAGTCGAGACCCGAAGAACCCTAGGCGACTTGCCGATTTATACCAGCAAACTCTCCGAGCAAAAGTTATCGATGGTGGTTTTTGGCGCGGCTGACGATTCTGACCGCATAACAAAGACACTTAGGAGCTTTGGCGTCCACCCACTTCAGATTCCGGCCAAAATGCCACAGAATCCAAGTGTTGCCTATGCTCAAGCAGACGCCAAGGTCAAGGAGCTTGAAGCTAAGCAGGCAGAGATCGAAAAGAACATTGAAAAGCTCAAAGAGACGCTTTTGACCAAGGTTCTCTCTTTGCATGAAGCAGCCAGGGTTGCCAAGGACGTACTTGAAACTACTAGGAAGCCAGGCGGCACCCGCAACTTTGCAGTAATTCAGGGTTACATTCCAGATCAGATGGAGAAGAAGTTTAGGAGCATGACTAAGGATTATGTCAGCGTAATCGAGGACGTCCATATACACGGTGACAAGCATGGAGGAGGAGGAGAAGAAGAAATCCTGCCCACACTTCTTACAAACAAGTCGTATACCCGCACCTTTGAAGTGATAACTGAAACTCAGGGAATACCGAGGTACGGCGAAGTCGATCCTACGCCTATTATCGCCTTTGTCTGGCCATTGTTTTATGGACTTATGTTTGCCGATTTTGGGCATGGCATACTTTTGTTCGGACTAGGCATGCTTTTCCGATATAGAGGTAATGGATCCCTTAGAACATGGGGAACCCTCATTGCAGCAAGTGGCGCAGCTGCCGCCTTGGCAGGTCTTGGAACTGGTGAGATGTTTGGGTTCCACTTTGAAGAGATCGCGATTCTTGCGCCAATCTTTGAGCCGCTCGGCTTTGTTGGGCTCCTGAACGTGTCTGAACTGACGTTTGAGCGAGTGGTCATGATACTGGAGGTGTCTATAGCGATAGGCATAGTGCATCTGTTGATGGCATACTTCCTGAGACTTCGCGCCGACTTTAAGCAGGGCAACAAGTTGATGGTATTATACCACGATATCCCGACAATCCTACAATACTTTGCGGTGGTATCTCTGATACTTGCGGCCATCGGGTCAGGCTATGACATTATTGGTATGTTTGGCATCACAGGCGTTACCCATACAGAGCCAGTGCCGTGGCTGACGGTTGTCTTTGGCGACTGGGTTACTGTAGATCTTGTGGCCAAGACCGCACCACTGGTTATCATTGCTACCGTTGTCATCATGATAATTGGCGGAATAAAAGAAGAGAAGCATCTAAAGGCCCAAGGCAGAGATGAGGGCGGAGGGCTTGTGGGAATTATCGTCGAAGTCATCATGGTGAGGATCATAGAAATGCTGTCAAACACGATCAGCTACTCTCGACTCGGAATCATGCTGCTAGTGCATGCGGCGCTTCTGGTGACTGTCAACGACTCATTTGAGCATGGGGGCGGCTACGCCGTACTTATCGGTGGCAACATCGGCATCATGCTTATTGAAGGGCTAATTGTATATATCCAGACTATCAGACTCCACCTGTACGAGTGGTTCCCCAAGTGGTACGTAGGCGAGGGAACTGAGTTCAAGAAGATCGTGCCTAAGATGCTCTATAGTAACTTTGTCTGGAAAGACAGCAAGGTGCCGCCGGTTCAGGCCAAGCAGGTGCCGGTTCAGGCCAAGCAGGTGCCGGTTCAGGCCAAGAAATAGTGCATAATTTCTAATTTCTAATTTTTGACAAGTTATAGACACGCGGGTTTTTTATTCTAGTCTGGCCAGCCGCGACATTATTGTTTCTGCAGGTACCTTTTGTTCCACGCCTGCTGCAATTGCCGCCAGGTTCTTTACTTCAATCATCATCAACTTGAGGGCTGAGAGCATTATCGCTACCGTGAACACTGCGCGAAAGGAGCTGACGACACGCTTATGCGCCACTGACTCAAAGCCTGCTTCAAGCTGCATTATTGCGTCAATGTCATTTACTGCATTTTGCGGAACAATGTCGCGGTAAACTGTATTGTTGAGCTCCCCCATAGCCTCCGACAGTTTTTCTGTGTTAATCATTTTCTGAATGCTTTCCCGCGTAACCTTGGGGGTCGTAGTCACTATCAGGTCGGTGATGTCTTGCTGGCTCAATCCCCAGAACTTGCCGCGGAGGACGGCCAAGACGTTGTATGAGTCAATGTCAGTTGAGACCAGCTTTTTTACGTCTTGCGACTGCGCGTCGGTTGCCAGCGCCCTGTCAAGGGCGTGGTAGAGTGCGTGATCAAGAAAAATGTCAAACAGCCGGACATCCCTCTTTTCCTTGTAGGCTGCCACTGCCTTGGCTGCATCTTCGCCAAATTCGCTTCCTGCAAGCGAGGCCACTGCTTCATCAAGATCCTTGGCCACAAGCGCCTTTACCACGAGATCACGCCTACCCACTAGTTCCTCAGCCCTCAAGTTGATCTTAGGTAGAAGCTCTTCGTA
This sequence comes from Nitrososphaera sp., assembly GCA_025924355.1. Lineage (GTDB taxonomy): Archaea > Thermoproteota > Nitrososphaeria > Nitrososphaerales > Nitrososphaeraceae > Nitrososphaera. The sequence goes on along the minus strand of JAICEE010000021.1, from coordinate 3,637 downwards.
AGTCTTGCCCAATGCCTTCCCCTTTAGCACGAGCTTTAGATTCATGGTGATGTACTTGACAAAATAAGCGTCCAATATCGTGGAGCCGCCTGCGATAGTGACCATCTTGGCGTGCATGTTGACCAGATATTCACGCAGGGCCCCTTCCACCTTCTCCGCAGTGTAGGGCTTGGTGAGCTTGGCAAGCGCATCAAGATAGACGGTATTTTTCGTCCTAGTGACAAGCTCTTCGATGTCGCGGGATTCTGCAAGCGTCTGGAGCTCGCCTTTCGTTAACATCCTGCCCCTCAGACCGTGTGAGAGGACAGTGCCGAAAATCTTGCTTGGCATGCTGACTTTGCCGCTCATAATGCAATGCCTTGGTTCGTTCAATACTCTATAAAAAGCATATGAGGGTGAGAAAAGACTAGTCGTCAAACAGGCGTGATAGTGCATTTGATATCCTTTCAGAGAGTGCCAGAAGGACAAAGTGTAAGCCAAATCCTACAATGGCACCAGCAAGAATGTTGTTGTTGCCCCCGTTGTAATGGAATGCTAGGAATATCCCAAGCGGAGGAAGCGTCATTATCAGCGCAAGCGCTGAACTCACCCAGAATGACTTGATAAGCGCGTCAGGAGAGACATTTTCAAGCCGGCGATTTGAAAAGATCAATTTAGACTGTTGTGATGTCATTTTCTCAACTTTTATTGAGAAAGCTTGAAATATTAATATTGACACAATAAGATGTCAAAAGCTGTATTAACATAATTATATAATATTATGTCATATACAGGTCATAACATTACTTTTTAGTCCTTTGGAAGCTTAAGCTAAATTTTTTAACGTTTATACCAAACGAAAAGAACCAGAGCCGTTATTTATATCAAATTAATTCTTCTGAATATATAAAAAAATTAAATCTGGATAGGAATATTGCAGAATTACTAAAAAATAAGAAAGTTCAGATAAACTTAATAATTACCAGTCAGACAATGTATAATAACAAATGGAGCTCTCATCTCTTCAGGAAGAGGAGACCAAACTGGATGACAAGTTGGAAAAATTGCTTAACCAATTCGAGCGCGAAGTAGAGCCTTACGATAAGTTCTCTGCCTTCTCGATGTTTTCCACGCCGGTTGGAATTGTGCTCTCGATATTCCTTCCTCTGGCATATTTACAGTTTGTAGCAGGAGTCAATCCGTTTGCCTCAATGGTCTCAACCGGTATCATATACTGGATGGTTGGCGGCATACTGGCGACAGTAGGCCTGACAAAGCTACCTATATTCTACGCCGATCACAAAAAGCATGAGATATCGAGAACAAAGTATAAGCCAATTGCAGGTGTGTGTATGTGCGACCTCAGTCAGCTTCGCTCTCACATGAAGAAGATGGAAAAGGCCAAGGCGACAGGCGAAAGGATGATGCATGCCAAGTTGGTGAAATACTACAAGCAACAGATAGGCTGGGAATAAATTTCTTTTAGCTGCAAAGCAACGCTAATAAATTAAAACCCTTATTGAAATCATGATGAGCGACAAGCCAAACAAGATCACTGCAACCCGCGTTTTTGCCGCCAGCACAGTTTTGGCGCTCGTCATTTCCATTCCTGCCATAGCGGTGACGCTTGTGATGCATTACGTCATTAAGACTAACCTTATCGTAACTATGGCTGCAGGCTTGATTACCCTCTTTGTTGCTATGGGCTTTGGATACAAGCTATCTAAAAAGCTTACCACTAAGGTGCAGGACGGTTAGTAGTTGTGATTGCGACCAAGATCTAGAAAAAATGAAATAGTCGATATGACGAACTCTAGTATATATGGATCTAAAGCATATCGCAATACAGCTGTGTACCTGTACCTGGATTGAAATAATGACTGGCGCAGGGATTACGCTTTATCTGTTGTATTTGCAGAGCTATCACCTGGCGGCGCTAACTGTCGTGGTATTCGCGCCCCTTATTGGATTCCATTTTACAATTGACAGGCTATCTAGCAACAAATTGGAGCCAAGCAGTCGCCTTGTCAAGATAAAGAGATAGTCCGTCAAAAGATCAGCTCATCGGTTCAGCCTAGAAAAGGAGCAAAAGAAATCATGAAATTTCCCAAGATCCACTTTTTCATTAAATCAGACTTTCCATAATTGATAGCCTTAAGTTCATATCAGCTCAACTACACAATATACAATGAAGAGGAGTATATCACATACTAACAAGTAATATATCTTACAAAGAAAAAAGATAGCAAAGAAGATTAAGCGCAAATAATAGTTTCTTATTTACAATACAAAAATTGTGAACATCCTCGGCTGTAGACGAAGAAGAAGTTCTCAGAAGTTCAGGTTTTTCTGTTTAGCTTTATGCAAAAGATGACTCTATCTTATTGTTTGATGAATACAGAGAATGTTTCCTTCGCTATCCTTGAACCATGCCGCTTTGACTGAGCCTTGTGTTGCTATACCGTTTTGAGTCTTGATTTCAGGCATATCATACTCTTCAAAAATAACTCCCTTTCCTCTCAAAGCATTAACCTCCTCTTCTATATTAGACACTTCAAATGTAGCTACAGTGTGGTCTGCTTTGGAGGGGCCACGTTGGTAGAGCTCCATACGAGTGCCGTTGCCACATTCAAAGATAGCCATGCCAGATGATGTATTATCATTATTGGCAGGTACAGGTTTGAGGCCCAGTGTTGTTTCGTAAAACCTTTTTGCGCGATTCAAATCCACTACTGGAATGGTTGGTCTAATAGGCGAATTTGTTAACATGTCACAACTAGAATCTGTGAGTAAGTATTTGTAAAATTTTGTTAATTTTTCAGATTAAGATAATATAAGAAGATTCATGTACATTAAGAACAAACAACTAAGCAAGCCCTGCTTGCAGCGTCTCGTCAAATAATTATGATCCGCGCTACTTTGAAGTATGATAATATATAATATTTTGCTTGCCCAATCTAGAATCACTCCTCAATGCATAAAGAGTTTAGAGAATAGACAATGACATTTGACAATGAAACAACTCAAAGAAAAAAGCTTGACGTTAACAAGTTAATCTTGGTATGGAAAAGAGAGAACGAAAAATCAAAAAGCATCAGATGTATGGAAGCATCATCAAAGATTTTTTGAATTGTCATTAACATTATTATTTTTCTTACGAAATATTACGTGGCTTTCGCCACTGCCATCATAATGATTCTCAAATGTTGTTTCATAATCATGATATTTGAGAAAGTCAACAATATTATGATAATGGCTTGGATCATCAATATTATGTATTTCAATAAGAAGAGATATGTTCTCATTAGATAACGTTTTAGTTGAGCCTTTCAACACCTCAAACTCTGCACCCTCTACATCTATTTTTATCCAATTGACTTGATTTACTTCATTTACCTTGAGAATACTGTCCAATGTATCTGCGTTTACTTCCACATAATTCTTAGTTCTCGCTCGGGTCAACATTATGCTATTATATTTAGCTGAAGCCGATTGCTCATACAACTTGATTCTTGTTCTTTGGGAAAATACTGCATAGTTTAATGGCAGGACATTTGTCAGGTTATTGAGAGCAATGTTTCTTTTTAGAAGCTCAAAATTATCAGGATCAGCTTCAATAGCCACTACTTTCCCAGTGTTACCAACCTGTTTTGAGCTT
>JAICEE010000020.1 GCA_025924355.1 Nitrososphaera sp. | reverse complement strand
TGTCAATAACGACTTTGCTCAATATAGGCTGTTTGTGTGCAAAAAGGAGCTCACACTATTACATGCAGATGTACTGGATGCACATTTTGACAACAAGTGTCCATCAGACAAGAGCGAGCTAGAACCAATAGATGATCCTGAACATGTCAAATGTCCCCGGTGCAGTAATGAGTTAAAGGTTGAAGATACCAAACCACTGGCGACAACGGACCGGTCCGCGGAATAAAATATGTGTATGTGACTAGCTACCACCACTTCTGTTAAGAACTTGTTGCTACCTCACGGTATATGCACTTGAGCAATTCTCACTGATTCATGCAAAAAGATCATGATAAATTTCATCAGGCCAAAAAAGTAGTTTTCTCAAGGAAGAATCGCCTGAATTCTTATCTTCAAGTTCTTCTTTATTGGTTTCTTCAGCTTCTCTTAGGATTTTGTAAAGACATCGAATTAGGAAGACTCTGACCAATTCGCTAGCTTCAGCAGCGGCAAAAGCTCTTCAACTCCCAGGATATGTAAACATATGTGTGTTTCTTGTCTATGTGTGAAAATTTAGCGTTCATATTACTCCATGGAAGAGTTTTATAAACCCAAATACATTCAATGCATGTTCCTATCAAACAGGAATATTATCAAGTCTTTTTCTTATCGCTCTAAAGAAGCTACTACCACTGCTTTTGTTGTGCATACAGGTTCCTTCTCTTCTTATCTATCTATCTCTGGCTCTTTCTCTTTTTGTCGCATCTATTATCTTCAGAATGAAGTGGTACTGCTATAGGGTCGTGGGTCCAAAGGTGGTCAAAACATCAACAACAATAACTACCTCTTGATCAGTTCTGACGGTGATTGTTATCGCAAGGAACATTGGTGGTTATATACTTCGATGGCTTTCCTAAGTAGCATGCCCTTTCGCTTTGGAAAAGAAAACGAATCCGAAGTACACTTTATCACAGATAATATAACTGACAAAGATGACCTAGAAGAAATTCATAAAATTGCCAATAGGCTTGGTCAAGATGAAAAAGTCCGCTTTGTTGCAAAACAATCTAGAATGAAACCGGGTGGCTCTGCATTGGCTACACCTAACATAGTTTTTGCAACTGACAGGCGTATAATAATCAGAAATCCTACAATGCTAGGAATGCGAGAAAATATTGAGGATATTCCATATGACAAAATGACTAGTGTCAAACTAGAAAAAGGAATTTTCTCCTCTACAGTTCTAATTAGAGTTCCAGGGCTGAGCGAAATGAGTCGAGTTAGCAAGCATAGCGGACTGATCGCTTGGGGGCGAGGAGAAGATGGACAAATTGATGCTTTGCCAAGAGATAAGGGAGAACGGCTTTTTACAATTATCCGGGAAGGTATAGATGGAGCCAAGAGAATAGCAACAGCACAGTCTTCTACGACCCTTGCCCTTGTTAAACAACAACAGATATCAATAGCCGATGAATTGACGAAGCTAGCTACACTAAAACAACAAGGGATCATTTCTGAGATGGAGTTTACCCAAATGAAGCAAGATTTGCTGAAGAAAATGCAAGGATAGCGACTGGCCCGCGCAGTGAAAACATAGGCATAAGTGCTTTGAGAAACACATAACCCATCGAGCATACCGCCGATAACACAGACTTCAAGGAACTTTTCGGTCCCTCTCCCCAAGAGACCATAAAAATACGGGGAAAACCTTTCGGTCGCAAAAAATTTGCTATATCCCACATATTCCTAAATTACAGAGACAGATGACCTTCTAGCGTATCATTATCCTGTAATGCTGTATACGCTTCTTTTATCTCTGAGTTCTTGCTTGAAAATGCTGTCTAGCTTATTGCTAGCATATGCTAGCACCGCTGGGTGCAACAGTAGCTGTTGTATTGCCAGTTGTTGTATTCCCTGCAGTAGCAAGTGATGTGCTCGTTTCATTACCACCAATGCTAGCACCGCTGGGTGCAACAGTAGTTGTTGTATTGTCTGTGGTTGTGGTAGCAGCAGCACCATCTACAGCAGGTCTTCCTGTTGTTGTAGCGTTTTGTGGTAAGCAAGCAGATTGCGCAGCAGTTACGTTTGTTTCATTGGCTGTGGGCCCCAATGATGCTCCACCAGGCGCAGGTGTAGCCGTAGTTTCATTGCCGCCGCCGCCTCCTGTAGCCTGCACCGGACTGATTGGCGCTGCTGCTATTAATGTTAGTATTAGTAAGACAGCAGGTATAGCTATAGTAGTAATGAATCTTGGATATTCAATAGCAGTTTTTTTTCTATCAGGATTACTATTACTAATAGCGTTATGATATTGCTCCATTATTATGAAAACTGCGCTTCAATCAATTTAACTTGAGATGTAGATAATTCAGTATAGTATAGTAGATGTGGTTAGTATGTTACTACTACATTATTAACTAATAGAAGAATGCAAGAGAAGAACAAAAGACATTATGTTTCAGGAATGGAGGAGAGCGCCCCTTCTGCTACTCCGCTTCTACTTCTTCTCCTTCAGCTGCAGTTGTGGTTGTTGTTTCAGCAGTAGTTTCATCAGAACTTATAGTACCATTAGTAGCAAGTCCCAATACGGGACCAAATGTCTCTCCTCCGTCAGTACTTATTCTAGCTACTGGAGTATCACTTGTCTGGTTTGTCTCCCACCAAGTAACAAGTACATCTGCACCTTCTGCTGCTATCTCTACTCTCCAGGAATCAGCATCAGTTGTGTTGCTTAGGTTAATCTTCTCACCAAATGTCTGTCCTGCATCGTTAGAAGCTCTAAACATTACTTCTTCATTGCCATTTTCTGTGTTGTTGGTCCACCAAGCTATGTAGATATTATCTCCAGATACAACAGCAGGTGCTTTTGAGTCTGTTCTCCCTCCGAGCCCTGGAATAACAAAAGCATCAGCTGACCAATTAATTTCTATTATTGTAGCACCCATAGCAGCAACAAGCACGATTATTGTTGCCGATGCGGCAAGTATTGTTGCTTTTACTATGGGGTTATTCTTTTTCTTATTAAGATTATTCATCTTGCTCCCAAGCACGAATACAATGGATAAAAGAATTCCTTGAATAGAATGACTCTTAGAACAGCAGGTATTTCATGGAAAAATAGTTCTGAAATTAGATCCATAAGTCATCGGATAACCCTTTAAATGCAAACATGTCACTAAATTCGTAATGAAGGTTACTCTTTTTCAAATTATTCCCATAGCTGCCTTGGTTTTTTCTGTATATGCTGTATCAAGTCCACCACCAGTATTATTTGCGCAGCAGCAGACTAGCAATTACTCATTTGTCACAGCGTGGGGCAGCTCTGGAAGAGCATTTGGTCAATTCAGCCAACCTTTTGATGTTGCAACAGACTCCGCAGGCAATGTTTATGTGACTGACTTTACTGGTCTGGCAAATCAAGTGCAGAAATTTACTTCTAATGGAACGTTCCTGCTATCATGGGGCTTTCTTGGAACTGGAGGTGGCGGATTTGCAAATCCCGCCTCAATAGGCATAGATCCTAACAACAACACTGTTTACGTGACGGATTGGGGAAATGCTGATCAGGCGGTACAGAAATTCACGTCTGATGGAGGTTTTCTTGAATTATGGGGTTCTACTGGACTTGGTGAGGGACAGTTCATAACCCCTGGTGGCCTTGCAGTAGACTCTCAAGGCTTTGTGTATGCAGGAGACTTTGGAGAGAACAACAATATACAAAAATTTGATAGTGATGGTAATTTCATCTTAAGCTGGGGCTCACCTGGCTCATCTGATGGTCAATTCACAAATCCTGCAGATATAGCCATAGACTCTCAGGGCGTTGTTTATGTCGTCGACAATGGAAATAATCGCATTCAAAAGTTTGACAACAATGGAAACATTCTAGGAAAGTGGGGAACATCTGGTTCCGAAGATGGACAATTTAGTTCTCCATCCGGAATAGCGATAGATTCAACATCTGGCAACATTTTCATAGCAGACAGAGGCAATGATCGCATTCAAGTTTTTGATAGCAATGGAAATTTCATAACTAAATGGGGCTCACCTGGCTCATCTGATGGTCAGTTCACAAATCCTGTAGGAGTTGCTGTAGGTTCAGATGGAAGAGTGTATGTAACTGACGAAGGAAATGCTAGAGTACAGGTGTTTAGTAGTGGAGGAGGTTAAAATTAGCTCATTGAACTCGCTACAAAGAACCTTCTGCATTTATTTCAAACATTAATATTACAATTTGGCACTATCCCGAATAAGATGAGCAGAAGCCTCTTCTTATGTTCTGTTTTCATTGCTGTCTTGTCTTCGGCGTTAATTATAGTACCTGTTTTCCTAGGCGTCAATCCTGTTTATGCACAAGGACCTCCCGTTGCGCCTGATAACAATAATCAGGGACTGCCAACAGGACCCCCACAACGGCTTCCTCTTCCATTTGATCGAGAGTCCCCATTTGCGCAAGCAGGCAATTTTTCCTTTGGACCAATTGCCAGTATTCAGAATAACGAATCCGGCCAACCTGCCTGGCTTGCTGTAGGATTCTGGAGAGGCAACTTGCCTTCATTTAATGAGACAACAATAGCAACAACAACTGCCGAAAGCGGCGATGGTAACGCTTCAAACCTTGCTGCTGCTGCGGTATTCAATGCAAATTTTAGGATGATAATGCTCGATGGATCACAAGTACACACTCATGTGATCACGAATTTTAGACTGTCAAATATTTCATCTAACGAAAATGGCACAACGACCTATACTGGCAATTCTACGATCAGCATGCCAGAGGGTGCATTTGAAGATGTGCCTACTACCATTAAGGCAACAGGTGAAATCATAAACATCTTCCCAGAACCTTCAAGAGTAGAGGAGCACTACGGCAACACTCCTATCTATGGAGCCATCATACAGGAAGAGGATCTAAGACGTGCGCCTCGTGGCCCGGGGCCGTACCCTTAATTTTTGAAGGCCGAGCGGTAAGGAAGATTTTTGTAGTCGAGGCTCCAGTCATCGTTTTTTTAAAAGATGCATCGTCACCTTTTGGTGTACGTGAAAACAAATACATCGATAATGCATTAGCTTCATAAGAAGAAGACGAAGGAATTGTTGTTTTTTTGCTATTCTGAAACTTCTTTGTTTTCGATTTCTTCTTTCTCCTCCTCTCCCTCTTCTTTTTGGCTAGCTGGTTGGTAAACCCTTTCTTGCAGCTTTTCTACCTTCCTTGCAAAGACAAGATAAGCGGTATGTCCAATCATCCTCATTGATGGACGAGTCATTCCCTCTCTTACCTCCATTTCGCGGATCATAAGTTCTACGCAGTCTATATCAGCGTAACCGCTCTTCCTTAATTGCGCTGCAGTTTTTTCGATCTGATTCATCGTAGGACAAATAGCTACAAATGCGCCGCCACCTTTTAAGGCGTCATAAACCTGATCGACTACTGTCCATGGATCACCAAGGTCGACGGTTGCAACATCAGCACCGCGGACATCGATGCCCTGATGTGGATCATGTTGTCGGATCGTCACATACTTGTCCATACCGGCCTTTTCGAGGTTGCGTTTTGCTATTTCCATGAACTCAGAATTGACATCAAAACTGTAAATGTGACCCTCCGGCTTGACGATGCTTGCCATGAAGGTAGCAAGTGCTCCACTGCCTGTTCCGATCTCGAGCACCTTTGAGCCATTTTTGAGACCAGTTCGAGCCGCTATGTATCCTAAATCCTTTGGATAAACTATCTGCGTTTTGCGCTCTGATTTCATTATGAAATCATGTATGGTAGGCTCCATAAGGAAAATGAGCTTTCCTTCTGTGGTCCTGACTGCTGAGCCATACTCCATGCCGATTATCGAAGAGACATCAATTATCCCAAGGTGCGTATGGAACTTTTTGTCCAATGCTACCTTGGTAAGCCACTTTTTGCGTGGAGTGTGAAACAGCAGCACATAAGAGCTTTCCTCGATTTTTGTCAAGGCACGCGGATAGTTGCACGCATGGAATAAAAATCAATCTAAAAAAGTAGGCATGTTATAGTTTGTAGGTGTATAATAATATCCTGGCTGCAATTAAGGTTGCTTTTGAGGTCTTCCAGAAGACCAGTAAAAAACTCATCCAAAAAAAATTCAGTTCCGATGAAAAACTCTCTTTTCAATGGGATGAGGATAATAATGATGCAGGGAGGTATTTCCTGCTACAGAGACATATGTGATGAGAGAAAAAACTTAAAGAAGTCATAAGTAAGTATGTATGTGGCTATAATAGCAAGAGTTTCAATACGGTTAATGGTTTATGCATAATGGACACATATTATTACATGCGATCAAGCGCAGTTATTCCGAGCACTTCAAGCGTATTTTTCAGAGTAATACCAAAGGCTTTAACTAGGCCGAGGCGAGCCATCCTCACCTCATTATCTTGTTCCCTTAGCACAGGAACCTTTTCATAAAAGAGATTAAATGTCATCGCAAGGTTATACGCATAGTGAGCAAGTGATTTCAGACAGAGCGACTTGACTGCATTCTCAACCACAAGGTCGAGCTTTGATATCTCCTTTATCAGAGCAATTTCTGAGTCGTGTGTCAGCTGTTCAAATGCAAAGTTAGTTCTTCCCGCAATAATAATGCCTTGTTCTGACTTTTCTAGTATGCGCTGTGACCTAGCGTATGCATACTGTAAATAGGGGCCAGTGTCGCCTTCAAGACTCAGCGACTCTTTGATGTCAAATGTAATTATCTTGTCAAGGTCTTGTTTTATCATGTTATAGCGTATGGCAGATATCGAGATCTCGTCTGCTATCTTATTTAGCTGCTGATCCGAAAAATCAGGGTTTCTAGTCTTTGCTTCCTTGTATGCCTTGGCATGGAGAGCATCAAGCACGTAGTCGGCATTGACGTAAATTCCCTTCCGGCCTGACATATGCATAAACTGTCTATCACCGATATCTATTCCAAACTCCTTGGCAGTATCGGAGCTGAGAGTCACTGCCTCATAGCTGAGGTGGAAATATTTGTGGCTATTGCCGTTCACCCCAATCTTTGAAAGCACCTGTGAGATTATCCCCTGTAGTCTTGACTGTCTTGAGTCAATTATCGTTATCACTTGTTCACCACCATTAAATTTTTTATCAACAGACTTATTGCTGCCGCTGACATCAGCAAGGCTTGTAGCATAGAGCGTTGAGCCGTCCCATTGCTTTGTGTATTCCTGGTAGTAGAATGGATCTTCAACAAGCCCTAACTTCCATGCAGCGTAGGGGATATCTTTTGCAATGTATGTTGCAGTGCCGTCGCTCCTTACCAAAACCTTGTCCTCTTCCTCCTTCTTCTCCTTGCTCTCTATTACCCAGCATCCTTTGTTCTTGCCCTCTGTTTCATACTTGGCAATACCATTGCTTTTTAACAGTTCAAAGGCCTTGCTCCACAACTTTGAACCAACAATATGAGTTTCGAAATTCAGCAAATCATAATGCGCTTTCATGCGCCAGCATGTTTTCAACTGCTCTTGCAAGACCCGTAGTGTAATATCCATAGCAAAGCGAGCAATCTCTGACTTGCCTTCCTCTATCTCTTTGAGTACCAGCTTACGCTTCTCTGCAACTTGCGGATCTTTTTCATATATCTCATTTATCTTGACGTATACTTCATCGCCGCAGTACTGGTCAAACTTTTGATTCTTTGTTGGCGGTGTGACAGGAAAGCCTGCAAACTTGAATCCTACTACAATATCTGCTATCTGCACTCCGGAGTCATCAATGTAATTGAGGACTGTTGTCCTATGGTTTGTTGCCCTCATTACGCGGTACAAAGTGTCACCAATTATTACATTGCGCATATGCCCTACATGCAAGGCCTTATTTGGGTTGATACTCGTATGTTCTATAATGATGTGCATATCCTGTCCAAAGTTAGGATACCCATAATTCTCGGGGTTTGATAGCACATGCGACAGTATGGCCGGTGACAACCGAGCATAGTTTGCCTTGAAGTTAATATAACCACCGGCAGGATCCATTGACAAGATATAGCTGCTGCCTCGTATGCGTTGTCTAAGTGCTTCTGCCAGCTCCATTGCTATTTTGGGAGGAGGTTTTTTTAAATGCTTGCTTAGGAGGAATGCCACATTGCATGATAGGTCGCCAAAGGCCTGTTGCGGAGGCTCTGAGACATCGAACTCAGTTAGAGGGTAACCTGCGGATGTAAGTGCCGAGGAAACAAGTTCACGCACCTCGTGGATTAAAATTCGAAGAGTCATGCTTTTACTCCTAGATAGTTAAATGCGACAAAATCTATTGCTTCGACAAGGCCTGCACCTTCCCTTCCGGCTACCACATGATCAGCCTTGGCCTTAACACTTTCCTCTGCATGGTCAAGTGCAATACTACAACCACAAATGTCGTACAAAGGTACATCAGTCTCACTATCGCCGATTGCGACAACCTGTCTGGGGTCCACCTTAAGTGTCGTGAGTGCCTCTTTAAGCCCATACGCCTTGTTGATTCCTTTTTCATTTATGTGAAAAGCGTACTTGCTATCCGATAAGTAAAGAGGAAGGCGGTACTCGTCTAGAATTCTCTGGCCCTCCTTTAAGTCAAAAGTGCGAAGCAATACTACTTCAGTCATTCTAGGAAAGACTGGCTTTATCTTTACACCGCCAATGCTCTTCTCCAGCACTTCGTAGCCTTGGATGCATTTTTCCTTGCTCGCCAAGAGCTTGTGCTCCTGTGGTCCAACTGTGATTACTCCTCCATTTTCGCCAATCGCAATTCTAGTCGTGCCACCAAAGACTGCAAGAACATACGCTTCAATAGATGACCTGCCTGTGACATAGATTACATTGTAGCCCATCTTTTCAAGATAGCGCAGCTTTGCAAGTGCTGCAAGATGCACCATGCCGCCTCCGTTTTCAGTAAGGGTGCCGTCAATATCCACTGCGAAAACCTTAATTGCTGCTGCCAAGGGCGAAGTTAAAGCACAATCTAAATGTTATAAAAGTGTAGTGAGAAAAAAATTGGAGTTATGCCTTGACCTCCATCTTTTGCCAGTTGTTGTTTAAGGTAATGATAGTCTTGGGCCTGCGAATGGCGATGGAAACAAACAGCCCTGCGAGAATTGCAGACCCAACTATAACTGATGTTAGGTCATACAATAGCATTTCATACAGACCTCCACGCGAATGTTGTTTTTTCTTCTCCTCGCTTGCCGATTATTTTGCCCATTCTCCAGGCAGCTTCCATTGCGACAAAGGTAGGGGCAAATCCTAGCGCTACAAGTATTAATGAGTTGACCAACTCGACCATGTTAGGGAATAGAAGGTAATTGGATTTTAATTCTACTTGATCGGGCTTTTGATATATCATATGGAAAGCTTGTTATCAGGAACATAACTGATCTATCATAAACAATTTTAAAAACCTAAATTATCAGTCACACAATATATGTGTGACCATCTGGAAACAGGCAAGAAGGAACATGGCTAAGTAAGTGGATAAAAATAGTGCAAAAAGCACTCTTCGGAGATTAGAGTAAGGTAGGTAATAGGAGTAGCTAGGAAGTTATATCCATCGTAAGCGATTCTTTAAGCATCTTTTGGAAGGAATTCATGTCATTCGCGGTTATTACAGTATCGGTAGTATTAGTTGCAGGAGGCGAAGCAGCAGTAGCCGTCAAGAAGCGAGCGGGCGGAACTATAGCTGACGCAGGCCCCGTAGCATCAGACACATTTTCAGGTTGCACTGATGACAGTTTTGCTTTGCTAGAGCCTCTTATCCTTCTATCGGTCAGCGATTTTTGCTTTTTGACACTTATCTTAATCTTGAACCCGTACTGGCCGCGATTGCTCCATTTATCCACTTCCACAATGTTGCCAAAGCCAATAACCCTTTCACCTTCCGGAGTAATCACTGTAAAATCAGTTCTGTCTCCGATCTTAATTGTAGATACTTTTTCATAAAAGTGATGCCAGTCAAGAGGGTTTGTGATTAGTGCTTGCACCGTCAGAATGTCTCCCACTGCGACTTCCTTGATGTAGCTTGGGAGGACCTCAATGTTGCAAAGCTTTGCATACATATAGACAAAATTATACACATCTGGAATAAATAACTTTTGAAAAGGTAAGCAGATATTCCGATGAAATTTGTTAAATTTTGGATTCTATATCAATTTTGTGCAATAATAAAGTCATAGTAATATAATATTTTATTGCAAGTCTTTGGCTGCCTTAATCTCTTTTACTACCCTGTCTGCAAGAATCATATTCTCAAACTTGAATAGCAGGCTGTCAGGGCTATTGACAATTTTGATCATCATATAGGGATTTTCCTTCTCTATTATTAGACCAACTACTCCGAACATCATAACGGTTTGTGATGGCAAGTCCTTTCCTTTAGTTAATTCGATTTGGGATACTTGATCAATAGGAATTGTGGCGTCGAGCTCGGGAATATGCATTCTATTATGATATAGCACAATCGTGACTTCTAGTTGTATTGGCGAGGGTAGGAGGCAGGAGCCAAGATATTTCACCTTTGATAGAACTATTGGAGAATCCTGCTCTTGAGTTATCATGTCGATAATAGTATGACAACCTAGATTAGAGTATGCATATGAGGATGATTCTGCTTTTATTTTTCGTAGACATATCTGTACATATCTATAGAGAGAAATAGGTAAAATCCACCTTTTAACTGCTCTGTTCTGATCAAACAAGGGCTAGTGGCTTGGCAGGGGATTGAATACACAAAGTAGTGCGTGAAGACTCAGTTTAGATACCCGATGAACTTAAGCAGGTAGTGAAAGCTGCTAAGAACAGTATGTATGTCATTTGTGGCAGGTATGTTTCATATATGAGGAGATTTAAACACGCAGACAGGGCCCGTTGCCCAGTCAGGATAGGGCGCTGTTTCTTTAGAAAAGAAGCGCAAGCCTCCGGAGCCAGTCGTCGTGGGATCGAAGCCCACCGGGCCCGCTAGCCCTATAATATAGAAATGCAATTTGATGTTATGACGATGAAGACAAGTTAGTTAGTATATATACACGTAAGCGAGATGCAATGAAGCAGATCATGAGGGTCTGAGGAGAATATCATGCATCTGCTTTAGCACCCTTGCAGTTGCTCCCCATATTACGTTGTTGCCATAAGTAAACTTAAATGCGTCTTTGGCGAGATGATAATGTTCAGTATCTATCTCGATATTTTTGAGTGTTTCAATAAGCGGTACATCAATTACTGCTTCTACTTCGGTTGTTGAAATCCTGTATTGAGGCAGCATGTCCTGTATTGTTACGAATGGTACAATAAAGTGATTTGATGTAATCGTACGTACTGCACTTAGGCAGCCAACTATTTGATCAATACTGAATGCGATTCCGACTTCTTCTGCTGTTTCCCGTAAGGCAGTTGCGAGGAATGTGCCGTCGCTTTCAACATATCTACCCCCCGGGAAAGATATTTCGCCCGTATGTGACTTCAGGTTTGAACTCCGCTTTGTCAGAAACACATGCGGCTTTTCTTTGTGATAATGTATTATCACAAGTACTGCAGCAGGTGTTGCTAACGCTGCGTCGGCTGGAAGGTAAGGCCTATCTACAAGGGCGGGTCTCAGAAATGAGAGAATTTGTTCCTTCCTCAACAGCTGTTTGAATGACTCAAAGGCCAATATATTATGCTCTGGATACTCTTGCAAGCGACCTCGCATTTAATAAGGCCTGAAGATGTTTTTCAGGGTTGTATTGTGTTGTGATGCAATAAATGTATTCTATGAGCTGAACCCCCCTAAGATAGTGAAAGGAGAAAGGTTTGATCTCGGGGAGCTAAAGGGCAACATACAGGAAATGACAAACCGCGCTTCGCAGCTCCGTGGGCTTGTAAGCGGGATCCACTTGACCGACTCGGTGCTTGGGATTCCCCGCCTATCAAGTGTCACTGCAGCCAGATACATCAAAGAGCATGTCGATGCAGAAGCGAGGTTGAGCTGCAGTATCAGAGTGCGCGATCGCAATTTCCCTTCCCTATGTCAGACCGTGTCAGATGCAATACTTATCGGGGCTGAGAGCGTGCTTATCTTAATGGGCGACGAACCAGCAGACAAACTAGGCGATTCTGGCCTGAGGCCAAGCACTGCAGTCAGGATGCTTAAGAAGGAGGGTTATGACTTGAATATTAAACTCGATCTGTCATTTCCAGCAAGGGTCAAGGATAAATCGTCCCAATCAATAAGGAATAAGCTTAACGTTACTCCGCACTCTCTTGTAAGTCAATCGATCTCGTCGCTTTCCGACTTAGGAGAGATAGTAGATCTTGCTAAGCCCTATGGTATCAAGGTCACTGCAGTGGTAATGGTTCCGTCTGAAAAGAACTACCAGTCAGCTTCACTCATCGGGCTTGACTGGTCAGAATATGAAAGCAACCCTGTAGATTTCATAAGACAGGCTACTAAAATGGCAGATGCAGTGCTCTTGACTTCGCCTAATAGCTTTGCATCAGGTCTTCAGCTACTACGGCAGCTCAAGCAATGAGGTGATTATCATCATCGTCATCACTGGCTCTCTTTCTTTCTGTGATTTCACTTTTTATCGAGTCGATGACCCGTCTATAATAAGGTTGCAGGTTCTCATCTTCTGGAAGCCTAGGCCTTTTGTAATTTACATCTATCTCATCTTTAATTGTGCCAGGCCTTCTTGTAAAGACGACGACCTTGTTTCCCAGAACGACTGACTCCAATATGTTATGTGTGATAAATACTATAGTCTTCTTTGTCTTGGCCCATATCAGCTGAAGTTCTACCAGAAGCAGATCGCGGGTCTGGCTGTCCAGAGCGGCAAAAGGCTCATCCATCAAGAGCACTTCAGGATCCATGACAAGTGCCCTTGCTATTGCAACCCTCTGCTTCATTCCACCCGATAACTGGTACGTGTAAGCATCAGCAAACTTGGTTAGTTGCATCATATCAAGATAGTGCATTGCACGCTCTTGTCGTTTTTTCTTCTCAACCCCAGCCATCTTTAGCCCAAACTCAACGTTGTCTAAGACTTTGAGCCAAGGAAATAACGCATTTTCCTGAAATACCATAATCCTATCAGGTCCAGTTTCAGTTACAGGACGACCGTTTAGGATTATTTCTCCTTCTGTAGGCTTGTCAAGACCAGCCAGAATGTTGAGTAGAGTTGTCTTACCACAACCAGACGGCCCTACAAAGCACACAAACTGCTCATCTTCTATTGTCAGGTTAATGTTCTTGATGGCAGTGATTAGCTTTGCCTCATTTCGTTGCACTGCAAGGAATTGCTTGCCTATGTTTCTTGCTTCAAGTTTGGCCATATTATACCACCAGAGTCATCTATATCCGCGATATGTGGTCGCTGATATCAGCAAATTGCTTCATCCTATTTATCTGGTTCCTCTCTAAAATTGTTATTATGACGCCAGCTATTGCCAGGGCTATGCCAATTACAGGAAGCGAGACTATAACTGCACCTAGAGACATACCTCAACGCAGTACCTAGCGAAGGAGATCCTAATGCATTGGTGATGGATTACAGCAAGCGAGGTTGGTTTTAAAATATTTTTGTGGTGACAAGTCTTCTTTACAGATGAAAGCAAGCAGACATAGTAGTGCTGTACTAGAATATGATCCACTGATGTTAGCACTATATTTTAGTTCTAAAATCAAGCGATATTAAAAAGACACGATTCTCGTTTATATCAAACGCTGTCATTTTGATCATTGCTTTGGAAAGTGGTAGCTATAGCAGCTCTAGCTGTTGCGATCGCTGTCGCAATCATTGTCTTTTCTATGCCGATGCAGACGAACTCTGGCGCGCCTAACGTTAAATTCACAGAATTTACTCCCGATAGAAGAGATATCAGCGTTGGCGAGTCTACTAAGATATTGTTCAATGTACAGAATTTAGAGATGCGGCCAATTATTGACGGACAGGTAATCATTGTCATTGAACCTTCCGGCTATCAGTCATACTTGACAATTCAAAACCAAACAGTCCAGCTTCCAGACCTGCATAGCAGAGACGCACGCACAGGCCAGATAGAGGTTGTAATAAATGCCGCCGGTGCACCAGCAAAAGAAGCCGTTTACACAGTAAAGGGAGTCTTGTTTATAGAAGGCAACCAGTCAGATGTCCGAGAATTTGAACTTAGAGTAAGGCAGCAGTGATCAAAGTACGAAATATTCTGCTTCTGGATGATGTACTATTATTGCCGCAGTCGACTGGTCAGGCACTATTTGACCTGATTCTGTGAGTGTCATGCCAGATTTTTCAGGCTCCAATATCTTCCAAACAAGATGGTGCTGAGAAACATCTGGACAGCTTGGGTATCCCCAGCTGTAACGAAGGCCACGGTTTTGGCCTATTTTTAGTTCGTCTCGAATTTTTGCGTTGATTAACTCCGCCATCGCCTCGGCTGTTTCAACTGCAAGACCGTGCAAGTAGTAGGCATTTGCATATCTATCTTGCCTATTCCACAGGTCGATTATTTCTGTGACCTTGTTGCCGACGGTCACCGCTTGAAACGCAACTATATCATTCTCGCCGAAATAATCTACAAGGCATAGGTGCTTTTCTTTTGAAGACCGTGGAAATTCAAACACGATCTGCTTGCCATCTGGCAGGTCAATTGCCAGCCTGCCATTACCTCCTTGTTCAGGAGTCAGATTGTGGCACTTGTAGAATCCATATACTGCACGGGGTTCAAACAATTCTTCGCTTAGTACTCGATCCTTCCACCTCCTGAACAACTTTTCAGGATCCTGATCACTTGCGCCTTTACCCCTTATTCCCCACTGCAATACAAACAGCGATTTCTTGTTAATGTATTTCCACACTTCGTTTAGGTCAATCCGAAACGGCTCGAGCCTAGTAGGCCGGTTAATATGAGGCGGTATTGGAGGCTCTACAGGCTTGATGCTGCTGTGAGGAATCTGGGATTGCTCTACTGCTATGGTAGGCTGGTGCCGTTCATCCCATTTCTCCAACTTTTGCTGCCACTCATTGATAAACTGTTCGCGATCAGGCGACATAAGTCTGTTCATGACTTTCAGCCCGTCAAATGCTGTTTTGCAGTAGAACACTCCCGGTGAGTAGATACCCCCATCCTTTGCAATCCTGTTGATGTAGTTACTGTTAATTGCCGCCCCACCACAAAGCACGGGCATATTCATACCATTCTGCCGTGCATGCTCGACAAAATATTGCATCTGCTTTGATGTTGATACAAGTAGTGCAGATAGCCCTACTGCATCTGCATTGACTTCACTTATCTTTTCTAAAATTTTCTGCAGCGGCACTTGCTTGCCGAGGTCGTAGACTGTATAGCCATTGTTAACAAGGATTGTTTTTACCAAGTTCTTGCCAATATCATGCACATCTCCATAGACTGTACATATTACAAGCCTACCCTTGCTCACTCCCTCTTGCTTGATCAGATATTTCTCCAGTTCTGCAACGGCTGCCTTCATACATTCGGCAGACTTCAACACAAAGGGTAGGATCAGCTCGCCAGCACCAAACTTATCACCCACCTCTTTCATTGCCGGAAGCAACACTTCGTTGAGCGTCTCTACTGCTGCTTCATGCGCTGCCTCTTTTGATGAGGCTCTCAGCACAAGCTGTCCCCTGTCCTTAGTGCCATTGCTACCCTTGAGACGGTCAGCTATTGCCTGCACAACGTCATCCTCTATGCCCTCTTTTAGTCTATTGACTATTCTGAAGTAGCAACGTTTGGATGCTTCCCAGTTTGGATCTACTTCTATCCTCTTGGCCGGGCCGCCCGCTGTTACTGCCTTAGCACCTTCAAAGTATGCTATCAGCTCTGCAAGAGCATTTGGATGCCTATTGAAAATCAGATTTTCTGCCAGCTTTTTCTGCCGCTCGTCGATCTCTGGATAAGGAATGATATCGCGTGCATTGATGATGACAGCATCAAGTCCGGCCTGCAGCGCATAGTACAAAAATATTGAATTAATTATTTTTCTTGCATTTGGCGAAACACCAAAGCTCACATTGCTCAAGCCCAATACAGTGAAACACTCTGGAAACTTCTTCTTAACAAGCCGGATGCCATCCAAGGTGTTTTTGGCTGCATCAGCAAGTTCTGGATCTCCCGTCACAATTGTGAATGTAAGTACATCAAAAATGAATTGCCAAGGTTTTAGGCCATATTGCTTCGTACCGATTTCATAGATGAGCTCTGCGACTTCAAGTTTTTCCTGAGGCGTCTTTGCCATCCCCTTTGGACCTATACACAGAGCTATAGCCGGCACACCGTATTTGACCATCAGCGGTGCAAGTTGATGAAATCTGTCCCCACTCCCTTCCAAGTTTATTGAATTTATTATGGGTCTGCCTGGGATCTGCCTGATTGCAGCTTCAATCACTTTTGGGTCTGTTGAATCAATGACTAGCGGTGCTTCTATCTCAAGGCTGAGCCTCTTGACCAGCTTTACCATGAATTCCTTCTCATCAGATCTCTCGGTGGTTGCAACAGATACATCTAGGCAATGGGCTCCATCCTCTACCTGATTCCTTGCAAGGTCAGTCAGCCCGTCAAAATTGTTTGCAAGTACCAGCTCCTTGGCTTTCCTAGACCCTTGGGTATTAATGCGCTCCCCGATTAGGAGAGGGCGTGGATCCTGCCTCAAGTCTACTGCCTTTAGAGCTGAACTTATCCTCGGAAGCAAGGTGACTCTTTACTTATTTATTAAGCCATTATATTTGCTATTCACAGGCAGAAAAGTAGGCCCTATATCGAAAATTCCGTCTTACCTGTTTTATAATAAAAATCCAAGTAAGAACCATGGCGACGATTCAACAGTTTAAATTGAGAGGTAACGGCTCTAGCCGCTTCATAGACAGGGTGTACGCTATTATAAGAAACAGAAGCGGCAAGGTCACAAGCAAGGATCTTGACCAAATGATCGGCAACAAGCAGTATGTCCGGCTTGCAATCACTCGCCTGACAGTCCAAGGTAGGATCAAAAGGGTAAGAGGCTTTGGGAAGATGGGAATTGAATATTTCTATAAAGACATTGACCATCCTCAGCAGCAAAAAACTCGTCGTGTCAAAAGAAGTACTACTTCTTATTGTTAGCATCTAGAACTCTTCTTAGTTCTGCAATATGCTGAGGATTAGTTCCGCAACACCCCCCTATCATTCTTACGTGATCGTATTTATTAACAAAATCTTCGAGCGCTTCTGCTATTTCTTTTGGCGTCATCTTATATATTGCACGCCCGCCATCGTTCTGGGGCATTCCCGCATTTGGCATGACCAGTATTGGCAGATCTTGCTCACTTAACCATCTTACGCTTGGCACCATTTCATACGGCCCAGTGGAACAATTGAGCCCAAATGCATCAATGTTCATGTTACTCACAGTGGTGTAAGCTGCTTGAATGTTGGTTCCAAGCAGCATTTTGCCGTACTGATCTAATGTAACATTAGCAATTATCGGCACTTTTTTGGCTACTTTTTCCATCGCCATATGGCATGCCTCGATCGCCAGCTTCACCTCTAGTATGTCCTGACTTGTCTCTATCAATAGCGCGTCGACCCCTCCTAGAATGAGTCCTTCCGCCTGTAACATAAATGCCTGATGTATCTCATCAAGAGGAGTTTCTCCAAGCGCAGGGTCATTTGAGCTTGGTAAATATCCACTAGGGCCCATAGAGCCGATTATATATCGCAGTTTGCTCTCCTTGAATTCATTGCATACCTCTCTTGCAAGTTCGGTTGCTTTCTTGTTAAATTCAATTGTCTTGTCGCCGTATCCATATTCGGCAAGCTTGAATCTATTGGAGCCAAATGTGTTAGTCTCAATGCAATCGGCCCCTGCCTTGAGGTAGCCTCGATGAATCTGCTTTATCCACTCTGGTCGGGACAAATTGAGACCATCGTTAAATCCATCTTTGCCATCTGGAAAATCCTCCGGTTTAGGATTGAGGCGCTGTATCTCGGTTCCCATCGCACCATCGAATAGTAATACCCTCTTTTTTGCTGCCTCAAGGAATGACTCGTGCAAGTACTGCAAACTTTTCTAGGATTCGATGGAGTTTAAAACCTTTGTAAATTGACACTATCTAATGTTGTGATTGAATTATTGACTAAAAAGAAGCTAGGAAAAGAGAAACCGTAAGAGTGCCAACAAATCATTAATAAAAAGAAAATCATAACCTAGATGCCACATCCATTATATTATTTTGATCTATTATGGTGTGACGCGAGATATTGTGCGCGGAAAAGGCACAGTGTCCTTGATATCTTCGGCGTTTGTTATCCACCGCATCAAGCGCTCAATGCCAAGCCCAAAGCCGCCATGTGGTACAGAGCCGTAATTTCTTAAGTCAAGATACCAATCATAGGCTGCAGGATCAAGCCCCTCTTTCTTGATGCGCTCAGTGATTGAAACAATATTATCTTCTCTTAGACCGCCACTTGTTATTTCACCAAAGCCCCTTGGAGCTAGCATATCTGCAGCCAGCCCGTTACCTCTATGCTGCGGGTTCTCCTTTACATAAAAGGGCTTGATTGAAAGTGGGTAGCCTACCACAAATATCGGCTTGGTCACATTCTTAGTCAGCTCACGTTCAGAATCAATATTAAGGTCATCGCCGAACTGTATCTCTCGCTTGCTGCCATCTTCCTGAGTAATCATTAACCCTTTTGACTTGATGATTTCAATTGCCTTTTCATAAGTCAGCCGCTCAAACGGCGGCTCGATCTTTTTCAGTTCAACTATATCACGTCTTAGATACGCCAGTTCCGCAGCCCTCTCCCTGATCGTGTTCTGGATCACATACGAAACAAGCTGTTCCTGTACTTTCAAGAGGTCTTCAAGAGTGACCCATGGCGCCTCAGCCTCGAGGTGGGAAAACTCTGCAAGATGCCTGATAGTTCGAGACCTTTCTGCACGAAAGGAAGGGGTAAGGCTCCATACAGGCCCGAGTGAAAAAATCATGGCTTCCAAATATAATTGCGCGCTCTGTGACAGGTAAGCTTCTTCATTGAAATATTTCAGCTTGAAAAGTGTCGAGCCCCCTTCCACTGCACCTTTGACAATTATTGGTGCAGTCACTTCCATCCAGCCGCTTTCCACAAACCAACGCCGGCCATAGTCAAGTACAGTTGCCCTTATTTTTGCAATTGCGACCATCTTGCGCATGCGCATTGCCAGATGTCTCTTATCGAGCAACAATTCTTCACTCTGATATTCCCCTATAGGGTAATCAGTACCTGCAATATTGTATATCTTGAGATTCTTTCCCTTTATCTCGTATCCTCCCTCAGGAGCTCTTGCATCTTGGGTTACAATGCCTGTTACTTCAATTGAAGATTCTATAGTAAGGCTGGCCGCCTTATCGATAGGGAAGACACATTGGATGACACCCCCTCTGTCGTCGCGCACAAGCACAAACGCATTCTCTTTTTGCTTCCTTAGTCGGTATACCCAGCCTCTGACCATGACTTCCTTGCCGATATAGTCTAATGACTTGACCTCACTTGTCCTAACGGACATGGAGTTTAGGTTTCTTATCTAATTCTTAAGTTTATCACTAAAGAGCAGAGCGATTTAGTAAAATATGCTATATCTGACCTGCCTTGTTTATGCTCATTCTCAATCTATAGTATGCAATGAGCATATTATGGGTCTTTTGATTTTCTATTCGCCGCCTCCTCAAAATATGCCCTCTAGTACTTCTCCACCTTCAGTGCCGCCTGTGGTTGCATTACCGGCTGCTGTCATATTGGTTGCATTACCGGCTGCTGTCATATTGGTTGCATTACCGGCTGCTGTCATATTGGTTGCATTACCGGCTGCTGTCATATTGGTTGCATTA
>JAICEE010000019.1 GCA_025924355.1 Nitrososphaera sp. | reverse complement strand
TGGCAGAAAAAAGAACCATGCCGATCTGTTTTACTTCAGACCAGCTGAAGCTCATAGAAGAATATGCAAAGAGAAAAGGCATGCTAAACGTAAGTCAGGCTATTGAAGATCTAATAACAAAATAAAAAAATTTAGATCCTTATAGAACACCTTCGCCGCGTTGCTTTGATCCGATATCGATCACCTCGTCCACATCAGAGACAAATATCTTGCCTTCGCCAGCAAGCCCTGAACTTGCGCTGTCCAAAATCGTTGAGATCACGCTATCAGCCATTGAATCCTTGGTGACAACAACAATTGTAGCATTTATGTTAAATTCCGGCCGATAAGTGCTTGTGCCTCTTCCTGAATGAATTTCTGGGCGAGGTATCTGTCCGCGCCCTTTTGAGTCATAATAGGTAAAACCTCCCAGGCCCAATTCTGCTAGCGCCGCAAAAGCAGTTTCCAGCCTCGCAGTAGGGACGACCGCTTCGATCTTCTTCAAGATATATCTAAACCCAATCCGGAACTAGGTAGCGCTTTTATTAAAGCATTTTGCAGTCAATTAGAATTCTAAAAATTCTGCAGAATTTGTTTCAAAATAAAAAGAAAGAGGTATCTAGTTTATCAAAAAAAAGAAGGGATGGAGGTCAGCTCACACTGACTGTTCCAACCATGTTTGGATGCAGTAGACAAAAGTAGGGATACTCGCCGGCTTCTGTAAAGGTAAAGTCGAATGTCGCAGCTGGAGCCATTATGCCAGAGTCAAATCTGCCGTCCGGTGTGACAGCCTCACCTGATGTGGCAGTATGCGGTTGTGAGTCATCATTTGTCCATGTTACTGTATCGCCTACGCCAACTGGAATTGGGTTTGGTTGGAATGCATCAGTAGTCAGGCTTGAAGAGCCAGGGACTATGGAAACGCCGGTACCACCACCTTCGGCACCTGTAGCGCCAGTCCCTGTAGTCGCGCCTGTCTCTGCTGCTCCTCCTTCAGCTGGTGGAGCTGCACCCGTTTCTTCAGTTGTTCCTGCTTCTCCTCCTGTCTCTGTTGCGTTAGCGCCTACCTCTGCAGCTGTGTCCGGTGCTCCCGCTGCTAGGTCTTCTGTTGCGTTACCGCCTGCTTCTGCTCCTGCCTCTGTAGCATTGGCATCAATAACATCCAAGGTTTGGTTCTGTGCAGCAGGTTCTGCTCCAGCCTCTGTAGCGTTAGCCGCGGCGCCAGCTGTTGCATTTGCAGCCGCTGGTGGGCCACTTACCATCGGGCTTCCTCTTGGAGGCACCATTGTCCCTGCGGGGTGATCATCTGGAGTCGATTCTGGAGTTGCTAGGACTGCAAACGCTGCACCCTTGAGCACATCATCCATTGCGTGATCTACGCCAACATAGATACCCTCTTCGGGGAAGGTGATTTCAATTACGCTACCAGATCCTGGTGGGATAGTCCATCCCTCATCATTCAATACCTGGGTACCAAATCTATTCTGTACTGAGCCGTCATGGACATTGAGTATGCCAGATATGAAGTGGAATGCTACAATATCGCTCGGACCTCCATTGACAATATACCATCTTGTCAGCTCGCCTGGCTGGACTTGGAATACTTCGGCGTCAGGGTTCAATGGGATCGTCGAGAATGCTCCTATCTCTGGAACATACTTGTGCGCCATTCCGTTAGTCATTACTAAGTCTGGATTTCGTGCAAGGAATTTGTTTAGGTCTAGCGTTCCTGTGCCATTTGCTGCAGTAAAGAGGCCCTGAATATTGTTGCTGTAGATCTCACCAAAGACTACATAGAATTCCTTAGCTGGTCGTTCGTTCTCTGGATGCACTACAATTCCGCCATACATACCGTTTGCAATGTGCTCCCATACTCCATTCAAGCCATCAGCGCCACAGTGGTAATAGAACACTCCTGCATACGGTGGGCTCCATGTCCATGTTACGCTCTGGCCAGGCTGGATGTTAGATCCGGTTTCACTAGCTGCGGAGCCAACAGCAGAAGATGGACCATTACCTGCATGGAAGTCCATGCTGTGTATGACTTCACCTTCGTTTATCAGCGTAAATTCAATTGTCTGTCCTTGATCGACTGATATTACTGGGCCTGGGACTGTTCCATTAAAGACCATTGCTCTATACATTACACCTCCTGGGTGTAAGGGGTTGTCTGGAGCTACCTGCACATCAACTTCGTCTGCAATTAAAGTTACTCTCTTTATATTGCCCGTGGCAGTTTCTTCTTCTTGTGCTTCTGCACTAAAAAATCCTGGCAGAGGACCTAGTATGATCCCTGCAAGAAGAATACCTGCCGCAATACCTGCTATAACGGGTTTGTTCATTGTAGCCATTGAGAACTGTGGAGTGATTAAAAAGCATTACCTTTTTCGTATATTTTTTGATTATCACAGAATGTGAGCATTTTTTTGTGAATTCTGATTACATATACCAGATACTAGACAATGTCCTCCTCATGTACAAACAGGAGGATATACATTTTTGTATGTGCTGAGCTATCTATTAATTTTACTTGCACCTCTTTGGAAAAAAACAAGTAGTTAATTGCGCAGTATGCGGCAAAGAGCTTGGGCGTCACAAGTACAAGCCAAGCGAAGAATGGGGTATTGAGGGCATGCTCTGCGGCTTATGCCATTTAGAAAAGACCAAAGAGTTCACAATTGAACAGAAAGAGATCCCGGATATTTGCGCGATATGCAAAAAAGAGCTCGGTGATCATCAGGACCGATACAAGCCGCGGTGGCAGTGGGAAATGGAGTCGGGTACACTATTGTGTAAGTCGTGCTATCAAAAAAAGGATGCAGACTATAATAAAAAGTTGAACTTTTGCGCGATCTGTAATTGCAAGCTGGGCATGTTCTATTACCACCCTAAGCCGGCCTGGCAAATAGACGGCAACCTCTGTCGAAAGTGCTGGGATCGACAGAACAACAACAACAACAATAATAATAGTAACGGCTAGAGGTGAGTGAGAGAGAGAGATAGATCAACTATGTTTGAAAGGCACAAGTGCGACAACTGTGGACGCAAGTTCCGGAAGATCGAAGAATTAATGCAGCACCAACAGCTAGTACATGAGCAGAGCCTGTACGTGTGCAACCGTTGTAACGCTAGCTTTGAAGGAATGGAACAGATGCGCGATCACGCAAAGAAGTTTCATTCGTATCACAAGAGAGTGTCTGAAAAAGAAAAAAGAATTAGACAGCTTTAAGCTGCTTCACTATTGGCGGTCTTGCTTTTCGAAATACCCGAAAGCCGCATATACATTTTATCTCTGGCAGCCTGGAAAGCTCTTCGACTGTTACTCGTGTCCCGCAGCGCATGCATTCGTATGCGACTGAGCTGTCTCCACTTGAAGACTCCAACTGCCGCCCTCTCTCTCTCCCTTTCCTTAGGCTCAAGCCCCACATTTTAAGCTATATGATAGAAGGATGGTGCAGGCGTTTGTTTTGCTTTATAGATGACTGAGCTGCAGCCAGTATCGCAATCGGGATCCTGTGGGAGGAGGCGCTGACATAATCGAGGCCAATATTGCTACAAAACTCGATCGAGCTAGGATCGCCGCCATGCTCGCCGCAAATGCCAATCTCTATATCCCTTTTAACTCCTCTTGACATATCAATAGCTGCCTTCATCAGCCTGCCAACTCCTTTGGTATCAATGCTCTGAAAAGGGTTTACGCTCACGATGCCCTTTTCCAAGTAAAATGGCAGGAACTTGCCCTCGGCATCCTCTCTGCTAAAGCTGAAAGTGGCCTGCGTCAGGTCATTTGTGCCAAAGCTAATAAAATCAACAAGATGTGCAATCTCATCTGCTACAAGACATGATCGAACAACTTCGATCATGCTGCCAAACTTGATCTTTAATTTTACCTTGTGTCGATGCTCTACTTCACGCTTGACTGATTCAAAGATCTGTCTTACTGCTGCAAGCTCTTCGGCCAACCCTACCTGGGGCACCATTATTTGTGGCTCAACTGCCATGCCTTCCCCGGTCAGATCTGCCGCTGCCTCACATATCGACCTTATTTGAGTCTCATAGATCTCGGGAAAAGATATCCCCATCCTTACCCCTCTGTGCCCTAGCATCGGATTTATTTCTGAGAGCTCATGTACGCGGTGAAGTACCTTTTCCATACGAACTATCTCAGAAGTCTTTTTACCGCCGCCAGATTTGAGTTCAAATATCTTTTGCATAAGATCTTCTTCCTTTGGCAGGAATTCGTGCAGTGGAGGATCAAGAAGCCTTATTGTAACAGGAAGGCCTTTCATTTCCTTTAGGATAGCTTTAAAATCTGATCTTTGCCGGGGCTCTAGTTCTGCCAACGCTTGCCTCCGCTCCTCCTCGTCTTCTGCCATTATCATATTAACAAACTGCACTATCCTATCGTGATGATTGAACATGCGTTCGGTCCTGCAAAGCCCAATCCCCTCTGCGCCATATCTGTGCGCAAGCGCAGCGCTCTCTACTGTGTCGGCATTTGCCCTTATCTTTATTCCCTTCATCTCTGAGGACCACTGCAAAAGTTCCTTGAACTCTAATGAAATTTCCGGCTCAACTGTTGAAACCTCGCCTACGTAGACTCTGCCAGTCGAGCCATCAATCGTTATTTTCTGACCTTCTATCACTATTTTTTTCCCATTAACACTAAAACTCTTGCCATCAGCATCAATCTCTATCTGCGAGCATCCGACAATACATGGCTTCCCCATGCCTCGTGCGACCACTGCTGCGTGTGATGTCTTTCCACCCCGGCTGGTCAGTATACCTACTGACTGAAAGAAAGCAGGAACATCATCTGGTTTGGTGTCCTCCCTTACAAGAATCACCTTTTCTCCCTTTTTGCCAAGTGCCTCTGCGGTTGCTGTGTCAAATACTGTACTGCCGCTTGCCGCACCGGGAGATGCACCTACTCCTATTGCAATAGGCTTTTGTTTGAAATGTGGATCTATCCTGCGATACAGAAGCTGCTCTAGCGCTTCGGGATTGATTCGCTCAAGTGCAGCAATCTTGCTTATAAGACCCTCGCGGTAGAGATCGACAGAAGTCTTGACCGCTGCGACTGCGTTCATTTTGGCTGCCCTTGTCTGAAGGATATATAGCCTCCCCCTTTCTACCGTAAACTCGACGTCTTGTGGCTCCTTAAAGTGGTTCTCAAGCTTTTGAGTCACTTCGCAGAGTTGCCTGTATACAGCAGGCATTTTACTGGCAAGCATGTCGATATGGTTCGGCGTCGTCTTGCCTGAAACTACGTCCTCTCCCTGTGCATTTGCAAGGTAATCGCCGTACAACCGCTTTTCGCCCGTCTCAGGATCGCGGGTAAACACTACGCCTGTGCAGCTATCAGAGCCCATATTTCCAAAGACCATGGCAACGATTGCTACCGCCGTACCGCCAGCCATATCCGGTGTGATGTTGTACTGCTTCCGGTATTCTACCGCGCGCTTGCCCATCCATGACCTAAACACTGCCTCAATAGCAAGCTCCAGTTGTTTGTACGGATCTGCTGGAAATTGCTTGCCAGTCTTTTCTTCGCATAGGAATTTGGAGGACATTACAATTGTCTTGAGTACCTCTAGGTCAGAAACGTCCTTACCGGCCGCTATGCCGTCGAACTTGCGAGCATCTATACCCAGAATAATCTTGCCAAGCATCTGCATAAACCGCCAGTATGTATCCCATGCAAATTCTGGCTTGCCACTTTGTTTTGCAAGCCCCTCAACTGTCTCATCGTTTAGGCCAAGGTTAAGGATTGTATCCATCATACCCGGCATCGAGACCGGAGCACCAGAACGGACTGACACAAGGAGTGGATTTTCACGGTCGCCAAACCTCTTTCCAGTCAGACCTTCCAGGCGCCTTATAGACTTGCGTACTTCATCCATCAAGCCATCTGGCAGGCGTCTACCTGCTTCGTAAAATTTTTCACAAATTTCAGTAGTTATTATGAAGCCAGGTGGTACAGGCAGACCAAGCCTTGTCATTTCTGCAAGGCCGGCTCCTTTGCCTCCAAGCAGCATCTTATTTATGCCGTCGGTCTCCTCGAAGAAGTATATCGGCTTGACGACGGCAGGGGCTCTGCCAAAGCTGCTCTCTTCAGACATTGCTGGATAGTATCATCTTTTCATTAATGGTTTAAAATGTTGTGTGTATGTTTGCATGGGTAGTAGTAATGATAATATTTTCAATCCTTAATTGGAAACAACAAAACTACTGTATATGTCATAGGCTAGTCATTATCCTACTTCTTGTTCCTGTAAGGAATATGTATGGCTTCACTGTCAATGTCTCTTGCTGCGTCTACCAACGATTCAGGAAGTGTAGGGTGGGCATGAATTGTGTCAGATATATCTTGGGTTTTCATATGCATTCTAACTGCAAGAGCAGCTTCGCCGATCATCTCGCCTGCATGTGGTGCGATAATTAAGGCTCCTACAATTATTCCATCCTTCTCAAAAACCTTGAAGCTTCCCTTTGTGTCTCCAAGACAATTTGCCTTTGCACTTGCAACAAGTGGAAATTCGCCGCACTTTCCTTCGAGCTTACCAACGAAAGCGACCTCCGGATATGTAAAGACGCATGCAGGTACAGTTCCATAATCCATCTCGCTTCCTTTCCCCATTATGTTTTGTGCAGCTATCTCTCCCTGTTTTGAGGCAACATGAGCAAGTTCAAAGATGCCAGTTACATCCCCTATTGCAAAAATATTCTGAACCGTACTGCGCATTTCCCTATTGACAAGTATTCCTCGTTCGCTAAATTTCACACCACACTTGTTCAACTCACTAATGTTTATGCATGGTCTGCGACCTATGCACACTAACACTTTCTCTGCTTCAATAGTCTGTCCACCGGCCAACACCACCCCGTTCTCCGAGATCTTTTCAACCGTAGACCCTGTCATTACATTGATCCCGTCCAGGCGCATATACTTTTCAATAGTCTTTCCTATCTCTTCAATTTGAAGAGGCATCAAGTGTTTCTGCGCCTCTATCAGGGATACGTTGCATCCAAAAGAGTTAAAGATGGCAGAGAATTCGCATCCGCTATAACCGCCACCTATAACTACAATTGATTTAGGCAATCTTTCAAGTTCAAAAATTGTATCTGTTGAAATTATATTATTTTCGAACGTGTAGTGAGGTAAGCAAAAAGGGTAGCTTCCTGTAGCAATAACGACGTTCTTTGTTTCCAAAGCGTTGTCATTTACTATTACTTTATTTCCAGAAGTCATGTGAGCTTCGCCATGTATCATGTCGATGTTATTGCTTTCCAAGAGAGTTTTGATACCCGATGCAAACCTGCTAACTGTGGCTGCCATTCTTGACCTTACAGTTGCATAATTCAATTCAATATTTGCCTTCAAGCCGTCCTTTCTTGCGGCAGTAGATCTTCTCATAATATCCCCTATGGAGTGTAAATATTTTGTCGGAATACATCCCCTTTGCGTGCACGTGCCCCCAAGCCCATTTTTTTCAATAATGCAAACTCTGCCGCCCAACTGCGCTGCTCTGATAGCGCATGTATAACCGCCAGGTCCTGCGCCTATTATTATAGCATCATACATACAGACAGGGATTTGTGACAGTTAGCAATAAAATTGCTTATCTTCTAAAATTCCACTCTCTGCTCCTGTATTTTCGTTCTGCTAGCCAACTGGCACGGATGATTTCATCTGTGCTCATGGCGTCGGCTAGGAGCTTGGCATCAAATTTTGTAGCAAAACTACTTTTTAGCGACGATGCCATCTCCTCAAAGGTTATCCCTGATAGGCTGGTTACTCTTTCCTTGACGTCTTTGATTATCTTGTCCTTGAGCTTTTCAGAAGGAACTTTTAGAACGCAAAACATCTTGTCTACATCAACCCCTAATAATACAGTGCCATGCTGCAGCAGCACTCCCTTCCTCCTTGTCTGAGCACTCCCAGAGACCTTTTTACCCTTTACAACTATGTCGTTGAGCGGGATAAAACTGGCATCAAATCCCAGTCTATTTATAGATACTACGATTGCTTCGCAAATCCAACTATATGATTCCATAATGTTCTGAGGGTATTGTTTTGTTATGAACGAGTATGTTAGTTCAAATTCATGTAACACAGCTCCACCACCAGTTAATCTTCTGACAACATCAACTCCAATCTTGCTGCACTTTTCGAGATCAACTTCCTCTTGTATGCTTTGAAAATACCCAATTGAGACAGCCCCAGGCCTCCACCCATATATTCTGAGGATCGGCGCATCGCCTATGTTTTCTATCAGCGCTTCGTCTATTGCCATATTGAAGGCAGCATTGTTGTATCCGGTTTCCAATACTCTTATTTTGCTGAACCGTATAGTGCTCATTTTACGTCTTGCAACCAAGTATTGCCTCTGTCAGAGACGTCGAATCAAACCCATATACCTCAGAGTTCTTGAGACAGTTGTCTATCTCTTGTTTGAGAGTTTCTCTATCGAGTCTTATGCCAATTAAGCTTGCTTCAAGGGTTTCCAAAGCTTCTTCTGGATAAAGGAAAAAGTCTCCGGCAATTGTAATCTGATTGATGGTATTTTCTGCCTCATCATATTCTAGCATTATCCTAATAAGTTTCTGAGATTTGTATACATTATGGGCTCTTTTCATTCACTGCCACTTTGGTTTGTTCTTTGAGACGGCCGCCATCTAAGATTTGGCCGCCGTGCAGCAGCAACTTCATCCAGCCTGCCAACCGGTGTCGACAGTGGCGATTGCTTGACCATCTCCGGATCTTCCTTTAGTTCACTTGTTATCTTTTTTAGCGCTAGCACAAATCTGTCCAGTGTTTCTTTGCTTTCTGTTTCCGTGGGCTCTATCATCAAAGCCTCCGGGACTATTAGCGGAAAGTAAATAGTAGGTGGATGGAAGCCATAGTCCATAAGCCTTTTTGCTATGTTAAGGGCGCTTTTTTCACCAAATCTCCTGGAGGACAAAACAAATTCATGGGCACATCGGCGGTCATAGGCAAGGTCAAAAGTGTCCTTTAGAAGAGCTTGGAGGTAATTGGCATTCAATATCGCATGCTCTGATACCTTCCTTATCTTGGTGCCCCAAGAATGGATGTACGAATATGCCCTCACGTGCATGCCAAAGTTTCCGTAAAAGGATCTAACTCTGCCAACTGATTTTTTACAATCATAGTCAAGAGAATATCCACTATCACGCTTCACCACTTGGGGTACCGGCAAATACTCTGAAAGGAATGATTTTACCCCAAGCACCCCTGCTCCAGGGCCGCCTCCTCCATGGGGGGTTGAAAATGTCTTGTGCAAGTTAAGATGGATCATGTCAAAGCCTTGGTCTCCTGGCCGAGTGATTCCTAAGAGTGCATTCATGTTTGCACCGTCGCAGTACATCAAAATCCCATTCTTGTGTGCAAGGTCACTGATCTCAATAGTGTTTTCATCGAAAAGTCCAAGGGTATTTGGATTTGTTAGCATAACGAGTGCCACTTCAGGACCAAGTGACTCCCTGTATCTGCGTATGTCGATGTTGCCACGTGGATCAGAAGGGATCGTGATTGTCTCTAGCTTGCACATTGAAGCTGTAGCAGGATTCGTACCGTGGGCTGAATCCGGAATTATCGCTTTTGTCCTTTTTTCTCCCTTGTGCCTAAAGTAGGCCTTTGCCATCATAACTCCTAAGAGTTCACCTTGGGCCCCCGCAGAAGGCTGCAGAGTGAAATCATCCATGCCAGTGATATCTTTCAGATACTCTTTCAATTCCCACATCAATTTTAGCGACCCTTGAGTGCACACTTCAGGAGATAGAGGATGAAGGTTGCTGAACCCTTCTGCTCTTGCAGCATCTTCGTTTACCTTTGGATTATACTTCATGGTGCATGAGCCAAGTGGATAAAATCCAATATCAACGCCAAAATTCATTCTTGACAGGTTTGTGTAATGTCTGACAACATCTACTTCGTTCACATTGGGTATGGGCAGCAGCTCTTTTCTGCTAATGTCGTCTGGCAGCTCAATACAGACATCTTCTTCTTCTTCTTTCTGAAGGTGTCCCGTATTTTTCTCTTCTTCATATTCAAATATTATTTTCATCCTTTTTCAATCCCCCGCTACGGCAGAAACGAAATCATCGATATCCTGTATAGAATTCATCTCAGTGCAGCAAATCAAAAAATTATCTTCACCGAGATTAACTCCTCCCACTATTCCCTTTTTGAGCAGCCTTGAGGCAAGCTCCTCTGCAGACCTTGGAGCCTTCACTACAAACTCATTGTAGAAGGGCTTGCTGTTCAAATTTCTAAAGCCAGCTTTTTCCAGTTTCCTATTCAACAGGTGTGCTCTAGCGTAAGATAGTTTTGCAACCGTTGTCAAGCCGCTCCTACCCATGAGTGCCAGATATATCGTTGCAGCCAGCGCCATTAGAGCCTGATTAGTGGTTATGTTGCTTGTGGCTCTCTCTCTTCTGATATGCTGCTCCCGCGCCTGAAACGTAAGTACAAAGCCTCTGTTGCCTCTCGAATCTGTAGTCATGCCACAGATCCTACCAGGAAGTTTCTTTAGCAAAAAATCCTTGACGGCTATAAATCCAAGATAGGGTCCACCGAAGCTTAAAGGTATGCCAAATGACTGCGCTTCTCCTGCCACAATATCCGCGCCATATTTTCCTGGAGGCTCTAATATTGCAAGTGAAGTTGGCTCGACAATACAAGTAGTAAAGAGCGCGCCCACTCTATGCGCCTGTTCAGCTAGGTAATGCAGGTTTTCTACGTTACCGTAGAAATCCGGATTTTGGGCGATTACGCAAGCAGTATCGTTATCTATTCTGTCAGTGAGCGTAAGTTCAGCCCCTTCACAGTATGTCTGCAATACTTCCAGATACTGTGGATGTAGTCTTTCCTTTACAAAAATACGGTCCCGTCCAGTGTAAGAGCATGAGAGCAAGGCTGCCTCAGCCAACGCAGATGCACCTTCGTACAACGACGCATTTGCAACATCCATTCCAGTAAGAAGACATATGAAGGATTGAAATTCATATATGGCCTGCAACGTTCCCTGGCTGATTTCTGCTTGGTAGGGCGTGTATCCTGTAAAGAGATCTCCTCTTGCCAGCAGGTGGCTCACAGCTGATGGGATATAATGATTGTAAGCTCCTGCGCCTACAAAGCAACGCAAGATCTTGTTTGTATGGGCAAGACCTCTCATATGACGTACTAGCTCAAGCTCACTCTTTGGTTGAGGTAGATTCATTTTGCCCGTGAAAGCTGGAATGAAGTCTCTGACCAGATCATTTATGGAAGTCACTCCGACGATGTTTAGCATTTCTTTTATGTCTTTTTCTGTTGCGGGTATGTAATCCATCGATTTCCGTTGCTCTTATTTTATTTCGCCAATATATCTGTCATACTTTTCCTTTGTCATTAAACTTTCAAACTCTTCTTCCATGTTTGATGGCTTAATCTTTGCGATCCAACCCGAGTCGTACGGAGACTGGTTTATCATTTCCGGTTTTTCAATCAACCCTTCGTTCACCTCTATGATCTCTCCGCTGATAGGAGCATAAATGTCAGAAGACGCCTTTACTGAATCGACTATGGCCATAGTCTGTCCTTGTCTGAAGACACCGCCAGCTTTTGGCAATTCTATTGAAACTATGTCTCCGAGTTGTTCTTGAGCAAAGTCAGAAATTCCAATTATTGCCACTCCCTCCTTTATCTTAATCCACTCATGTTCCTTTGTGAATTTTAACTCTGATGACACAATCCGTTTCTTTGCGGCAGAGATAAAACCTTATCTCTTTTCAGTTCTGCGCATGCCACAAAACATTGATGCACATGCTAAAAGATTATTATTGCTGCATACTTTCTTTGCGCTTATAAAACCTTGTACCTGTTGTTTTTGCTTCATAGTGCTTTCCTCCAATGTCGATCTCGATTGATTGATCTTGCGAAACTTCAATAGGTACAAAGCAAAAACCGATGGATTTTCTAAGAGTAGGCGAAAAATTACCACTCGTCACAAAGCCCACTTCCACTCCTTTCATGAGAACTTTGTTGCCATGCCTTGCTATCCTCTTTTCCAGAACTTCAAAACCAACAAGCTTTCTTGATGGACGGCTATGGATTAACGCTTTTTTGCCTATGAATTCTTGCTTCTTGTCGAGGCTGACTGTCCATTTTAATGGGACTTCCAGCGGTGTGGTATTTTCATCCATGTCATTTCCATAAAGCATCAGGCCAGCTTCAAGCCGTAGAGTATCCCGTGCGCCCAAACCCGAAGGCTTGATTCCAAATATTTTGGCATACTGCATCAATTTGTCCCAGATTTCTATTTTTGAAGAATCAAAGAATAATTCAAATCCATCTTCTCCTGTATAACCGGTTCTCGATAGCATACACTCTATTTTATCAATTTTTGTATCAACAATATGAAATGGCTTAACAGACTGCAGGTCCGTTTCTACCAATTTCTGCAGCAGATCAGATGCCCGCGGGCCCTGTATTGCGAGCAGGCCAGTTCTATCGCTTATGTCCTCAAGATCTGCTGATTTTAAATGCTTTGAAATCCACTCAAAATCTTTGCTCCTGTTTGAAGCATTGACTACAACTAGATAGTTATCACGGCCAAGCCTGTAGGCAATTATATCGTCAACTATACCTCCATCCTCGTAGCATATAGGAGAATACAGTGCTTGATGATCGGCCAGCTTTTCAAGGTCATTTGTTACTAGCGTTTGCAGGCAGGCGAAAGAGGGTTGACCTTTAATTTCAAATCGGCCCATATGCGAGACATCAAATAAGCCAACATTTGTCCTGACATTGACATGCTCGTCCATGATCCCAGAATACTGAAGTGGCATCTCCCACCCATGAAAATTCACGATCTTTGCACCAAGCGACTTGTGAATATCATAGAAAGGAGTTCGCACTATCCATCTAAGATGAATCCTTATTATTGAGCATATTGTTCTCATTAAAAGACAGACGAAGAAAAAAGGGAATGAAATAATGATAGGTATACTCGAAAAAAAGCCTGAATGGCTTCGCATCAGGTTGCCTTCTGGGGAAAATTATGTAAACGTCCGGCAGACTATTGCTTCCCTGGGACTTCACACGGTTTGCGAAGAAGCACGATGCCCCAACATTGGCGAGTGCTGGGGAGGAGGAACGGCTACGATTATGATCATGGGAGACATATGCACAAGAGGGTGTAGGTTCTGCTCCGTGGCTGGTGGCAAGCCATTGTATCTTGACCCCGACGAGCCTGAGAGAGTTGCTCAAGCAATCAAAAAGTGGGGGTTGAAGTATGTTGTTATCACTTCAGTATGCAGAGATGATCTGCAAGATGGAGGAGCGAATCATATCGCAAAAACATTAAAGGCAGTCAGGGTGCAGTGCCCTGAAACAATAATTGAGCCCCTTATCCCGGATTTTCATGGCAATCGCCATGCAATAGAAATGGTGGCATACGCGGGGCCGGAGGTCATAAGCCACAATATTGAAACTGTAGCCCGCCTTTCACCCCTAATCAGGGATCCACGAGCAACCTACGAGCAATCATTGCGTGTACTAGAAATAATAAAAGAGATCGACTCCAAAATCTATACCAAGTCTTCTATAATGCTTGGTCTTGGAGAGATGGAAGAGGAAGTTACGCTGGCAGCCAAGGATCTAAGGTCTGCAGGAGTCGACATAGTTTCCATCGGCCAGTACCTCCAGCCCACAAACAGACACCTGCCAGTTAAAGAGTATATCACGCCAGAAAAATTTGATTCATACAGGAAAAGTGTTGAAAAGATGGGATTTGCCTACGTGGTGGCAGGGCCATTCGTCCGAAGCTCCTACAAGGCAGGAGAATTGTTCATCAAAAATATGGTTTACAGACGACAACAGCAGAGCAGCAGTAGTAGTAGTTCTAATCCTAAACAAGATTAAAAAGATGAATAAGACTTTTTCTGCGGTGGCGCATTAGCCCTTCATGCCAGAAGCAAGCTCGGTTATCTTTTTTTCCCAAGAATTGGCCTTGACTATACCGCTTGCAACAAGTATGCCTTGAGAGCCAAGCTCCATTGCCTTAGTGACGTCACCTTTGTCGGTGATGCCTGCTCCGCAGATGACGCCCGAGCGTGATCCTGCCCCTTGTATGGACTTGGTTATTATAGCTGGGTTTTCCTTTGACACCGCTCTTCCGCTGCCAATAAGCTCAGGCGGCTCTATTGCGATAAAGTCAGGCTGAAGGGTGGATATCTCGACAACTTCGTGTGGTTCCTGTGCACATACAATTGACGTCATACCAAGCTTTCTCATCCGCTCTACTAGGCTTGCGATCGAGCTCATTTCTATTCGATGCTCGCTGTGATTTATTAGCGATCCAACCGCACCATACGACTTGGCGATCTCGGGTACAACAAAACCGGTACTGGGGCCCATCTTTTCGTTGTCAACGTGCTGGCATATAACCGGAATTTGTATATTCTTTGCAATCAGAGCCAGCACGGGCTGGGGTGGAGCAACTACTATTTCTATCTTTAGCTTCCCCGCAACCTGACACGCTGATTCAGCTAATTTGATGGCCTTATCTGCCGAGACCTCTTCATAGTTTTTGAAATTGATGATTAGTGGACGCTTCAAACCTTTCTACTGCCAGCTTTGGCCTGTTTTGTAGTAGTACTGGCAGCAGCCGGCTTTGTTGTTGTTGTTGCCGCCTTGCTTTTGCCGTTCATTATCTCCTCTAAATCTTTGAACTTGCTCTGCAGCATTGACATCCTGGCCTCGTAGCCTTTGTTGTATTCTAGCTCGTCTGGAACAAGTGTGGCCGGATGGATAAAGCCTTGGTTACGCATTATCATGGCACGCTCAGCTGCCCTCATTCTCTGAAGGTCCCAGTCAGCTGTGCCAAACCCATCATGTGGCCCAGTGAGCTTCCCATTGCGCATGCTAAAAAGAAGACATGATACGATTGGAATAGAGTAATTGAGTGACGCAGCAGAGTTGAGTTTGACTGGCATCAGGGGCATATGGTGGCTTCCCCTTGTGTTACCTGCGACATAATGAGGTTCATTAAAAGAGCTGCCCGCCTCTTCCGTAGCTGGAAAATTCTTTTGGGTTCTGACTATTGCTATTGGATCATCTTTGCCTACGTACGTGCCGGCGATATTGTGGAGCCTGTCGGTAGACGCTGACACGATTTGATCATCGCCGTCTGCTGACATTACAGAGTGGACGACATAGCGGCCTGGATACATAAGCGCTGCCTCTAGCTCAGCCTTATCTTCCCATAATTTCAGCTCTGCAACCTTGCCGCTCATAACGTCCATTATCCTAAAAATGACACCTGCTGCAAGCCGCTCGTTAATCAAAATGCCAGTGTTGCTGCCAGCGTCAACAAACATACGCCATAGCGGTAGGTTGAATGCACCCGGCTCTGTCTTGTCGGCAGCAAATATGCAGAATACTTCACTTGGTCGTTCTTCCATTTCAATTTCTGCAACACCTGGGCCCATTCCCTTGATGTTGCCAGAGAATGAATCCTTGAGTAGGTCCTGTCCTGCGCCATACAAACCCTGATCCTTTGCCAGTTTTGTCCCTTCCATAAATGCATCCCAGGCCAGCTTGTGGATTCTTTCATCGTCCGCGCCTCGAGTATGGGTCATTACTAAGTGTATGTCATCACCCGTATAGCCGACGTACTTATCTATGAGAAGCCCTTTTGCATTTTTGACAACAAAGTTCCTTACAGTCTCTAAAAGTTCTCCGCTTGGGCACGTGTGGCCACCGATCCCTCCGATATCGGCCTTAATAGCGCTAATTGTAACTCGCATAATAAAACAACGTCATGACCCATCATTTAAAATCCTTCCGATAACTAACAGAGAGGTTACAAGTGAACTGGAAACTGCAAAGAACCAGTTGTGCGTCAGTTAACACGTATTTTGTTACAATCGCAGGCGAAATACAAATAAAGCCCATGGGGCGTTCCTGCTCTATGAGCGCTAGCAAAAAGCCACACATGAACCTAGTTGTTACGGGTCACGTCGATAATGGTAAATCAACTACTGTAGGTCATTTATTGGTTGATCTGGGTGCCATTGACCAGAGAACCATTGAGCAATATGCAAAAGAATCAGAAGAAACGGGCAAAGGTGACACCTTCAAGTATGCATGGGTTCTAGATAGCATCAAAGACGAACGGGAAAGAGGTATTACCATCGATCTTGCTTTTCAAAAGTTTGAAACATCAAAATATTTCTTCACGCTGATTGACGCTCCGGGTCACAGGGACTTTGTCAAAAACATGATCACTGGTGCGTCAGAGGCTGATGCTTCTATTTTGGTCATTTCTGTAAAGCCTGGTGAAATGGAATCAGCAATTGAGCCAGGAGGACAGGGAAGGGAACACGCTTTCCTTGCAAGGACACTTGGTGTGAATCAAATCATAGTTGCACTAAACAAGATGGATGATGCTGGCTTCCAAGAATCACGATACAAGGAGGCCAAAGACGCTGCCGAAAAGATGCTCAAGCTTGTTGGATACAATACCACCAAGATCAATTTTATCCCGATATCTGGATGGAAGGGCGACAATTTGGTTAAAAAGTCAGAGAATATGCCCTGGTACAAGGGACCTACCCTTGCTGAAGCACTTGACATTTTAGACCCACCCGAAAAACCAGTGGGTAAACCGCTGAGAATCCCTATACAGGATGTTTACTCTATTACAGGTGTCGGAACTGTCCCAGTAGGCAGGGTTGAGACAGGCAAAATGAAGCCAGGTGAGAAAGTCATAGTGATGCCTTCTGGTGCAGCTGGCGAGATCAAGTCGATAGAGACCCATCACACTCAGCTTGAGTCTGCCGAAGCAGGCGACAATGTCGGCTTTAATCTGAGAGGTGTAGATAAGAAACAGATCAAGCGAGGCGACATGATTGGCGCTGCAGACAATCCGCCATCAGTTGCTAAGGAGCTAGAAGCCCGCCTGATTGTCATTCATCACCCAACAGCAATTGCTCCGGGATATACTCCAGTTTTGCATGCACACACTGCACAGGTGGCTGCGACAATCTCGCAGTTCGTCTCAAAAATTGACCCTAGGACTGGTGCAACTACAGAGCAGAACCCCAAGTTCCTCAAGACAGGCGATGCTGCAATTGTTAGAATAAAGCCCGTAAGGCCACTGCCAATTGAGACCTTCAAGGACTTTCCAGAAATTGGGAGGTTTGCACTGCGGGATATGGGTACTACGATTGGTGCAGGAGTCGTACTGAACATTACTGACAAGTACGATCCAAACAAGAAGTAAAAAGAAAAGTGGACGATAGAAATGCCCCAAGCAGCAAGAATTAAACTCACCAGCACAAACCTTACAACACTTGAAGGTGTTTGTAA
The DNA here is from genome assembly GCA_025924355.1 of Nitrososphaera sp. Lineage (GTDB taxonomy): Archaea > Thermoproteota > Nitrososphaeria > Nitrososphaerales > Nitrososphaeraceae > Nitrososphaera. The sequence continues at coordinate 2,512 of JAICEE010000019.1, read as the reverse complement.
CGAGATAAAAGGGATTGGAGAAAAGACAGGTATTAGGTTGCGGGGCCCGCATCCGCTTCCTACAAAAAAGCTCAAAGTAGTCACTAGAAAATCTCCTGCAGGCCAGGGAACCAATACATACGACAAGTACGAAATGCGCATACATAGGCGCGTGATTGATGTTGGAGCCGATGACAGGGCCATTCGACAATTGATGCGTCTGAAAATCCCAGACGACGTTTATATCGAAGTCTCTCTAACCCAATAGGTTAGTATTAATTAATTTTTTTGTAAGAACCTTTTGGAACTCTGATGCGCTGCAAAGTCTCGGGATGCAAAATTTTTGCTATTATTTCAAGACCTACTACGGTACGGGGCCCTGGCTTGCTAAAATACGCATTAGCATTGACAGCGTAGACATTTCCATTTTTGACTGCTTGAAGCGACTTCCACTTTTCATTGCTCGCAAGCACCGGCAGTTCTTTCAATGTTTGCTCTATATCAAAGCCGCAAGGCATAAGCACAATAATATCTGGATTAAGCTGTATTGCTTCGTCTATGTCCATTCTGCGTGATGGCTCACCAATAGAGCTTAGGCCATTTATACCGCCAGCGTATTCAACCATCTGTGGAACCCAGTGTCCTGCTGTAAAAAGCGGGTCAATCCACTCAACACAAAGCACTTTGGGTCTGTGTTTTACCTTCACGTTACTACTAATACTGCTGCGCACCATGTCGATACGCTTTTGTAGAGAAGCTACTAACTTTCGTCCCTCCCTAACCTTGCCTATCTTTTCTGCTACATCCATTATGCTGACAAGTATATCATCAAGATCGTGAGGGTCAAGAACTAGCACATCAGGCCGATGGTCTCCGAGTAGGCTTACTGCTCTGTTTATCTCTTTTGTAAAAGGTGAGCAGACCTCGCAAAGCCCCTGCGCAACAATAAGATCAGGAGAGACTCTTTTCAAGGTGTTTTCGTCTACTATGTAAATGTCCTTTCCGGAGTGCATAAGCTCAACTATCTTTTTATCTATCTCCTTTCCTGTCATCCGACCAGGGTCAAAAGATGACCGTATGACTCGGGGTTTTTTCTCTGCCTGAGGTGGATATTTGCATTCGTGTGTGACACCCACTATTTGGCTTCCGGCACCGAGTTCATATAGCGTCTCAGTTGCACTTGGAAGAAAAGAGACAATGCGCATATTACAAGCTATGAAAAATTCATTTCTTAAAAACCTGACTGGCCAGATTATTATCTTCAATCATCTTGAATAGGTCTATCCTCTGTATGTTCTACTCCTTAAGATCAGAACCAATTAATGCTAGATAGCGCCAGAGGCAGAGCCACTAAGGCTATTATTTCACAATATATTATATTATCTGGAAGTTTTTTTCATATCAAATCCTTTATGTAGTGTTGTCGCAACAGCTATTATTATTATTATCAGTGTTATTCTGTATCTTGCATTGTTATCAAGTGTTCTAGTCTTTCAGCCGACATCTGCACAGGAGCAGATCAGACTTGAAGCAGTTTCTGATCAAGGTACGTTCAAGGTTGAAATAATGTGGACATCAAATGATATTGGCACGGCAAACGAGTTTGAACTACACTTTATTGACCCAGACACAGGCAGTGAAATTGAAGATATCAAGTATGACATTTCAATTTACAGAGATGCAAACCCTGAGATTCAGCGGTCAGATCAAACGTCGATTTTTCAGGAGGTTTTTTTCGAAGAAATAGGATCCTATGAAATAAGGATAGACGATATTGAAGATCTGGGTGAACGGGCCATAATACCAATACAAGTTACACCCGAGTTTCAGCTTGAGATGTTTGTACTCGTTGCTACTGCACTTAGCATAGGGGTGCTTGCGGCGAGGACAAGCAATGGTAACAATTTATTTAGGCACTCAATTAATTAATCACAATGACAAGAAGCATTTTCTTCTTCGTTGCGCTGCTATTTGGAGCAACAATTTTCAGCGTAACGACAGCAACTGCTGCATATGCTCAAGATGGTGGAATGATGGAAACTACGAGCAAGGGTACACTTGATATTCGCTTAGCCCCCACCTGGAATGAGGGTGGACAGACTACGTTCACTGTGAGCTTCCTCAACCCTGGTATGGACACTGTCCATGAGCACCAAGATTACGATTTTAGAATATTGAGGGGTGGTCAACAAGTGTTCAGCGCTGCAGGTCAGACAGGTCAGGCTGTTCTTCACAACGTTGAGGGCACATTGACAATCCCATATACGTTCCAAGAAAATGGAGATTACACGATACAGGTATACCTTGCTGGCACTGGCATCCCTGCTATACCTACTGATGAAGAAGCTACATTTCCCATCACCGTAGTACCAGAATTTCCTGCTGCTGGAGGCATTCTAGCTGCTGTTCTAGCTGCATCGATAACAACTGCTGTTGTGCTTTCACAAAGACTCAAGCTTGTCTAAATTTTTTCTCTGCGAGAGAGGGCGATAACTCCTATTGCAATGCCAGCAGCGCCTGCTCCAATCCCAAT
>JAICEE010000018.1 GCA_025924355.1 Nitrososphaera sp. | reverse complement strand
GAGCTTGCCTACTTCTTGCTCTATCTCATTCTGCGACAATTTGCGATACTCGTCTTCTGACATAAAATAAGTGGGACGATGTATCTAATACATCTTGCCCATCTGAAGGAACGACATCCTCTTGGCAGCTATTATAATTGTAGCTATTGCAACTGTGGTCATTATAGAAGCGATGCCTACTGGGAACTCGGGCACCACAGTCAGGCCTGATTGCACCATTTCGTTCGTGTCCTTTATCTTTTCTACCCGCACATTAAACGGCCCAGGCGATGCAAACGTCACATCCTGAGAAGATATACCCTCGGGAGACGTCACTCCTCCAGAGCGTGTTACTTCGTTGCCATCCTTGTCCACAAGGACTAATTCGTATGCGGCAGTAGACACCGGCGTATCAGACTTGTCAGTTATTCTGATGCCAAACGTTACTGGCTGCTGGGGAAGAATCTGTTCCGGCCACGTGAGGCCCACCTTATAATTCTCTGACTCGGCAGAGACCTGAGCCACATTGACTTCGCTATCAGGGTCTGAAGGGCTCAGTACAAACACTGCCTTGTCCGGCGTCCTGTTCTCAGACGTCACCTTGCTAGCGATGTTTTCAAGGTTGGTCTTTGATATGGTGTAGTGCACGATAGTTGAGTCGGGAGTATAGGTATCCACTGCCACCGGAACGCTTACGCCATTTACCGTAGCATTGAGCGATTGTTTGTTAAAGTCAGATATCGCCTTTGGTATGAACACTTCCGTATGGAGCATGCCTATTCTGCTTATCATGTCAGAAGTCCAGTCAAAGGGCATTGAAAACTGGATTGTCTTTGTCTCTGGATCATAATTAGAGCTGTCAATGGCGCCATAATAGTTCCTGATCTTGACCTGCTGAGTCTGGCCGCCTTCTGAGATATTGATCGCTTCTTCTCGACCTGGAGTCACCCACACATCATACTTGAGCGCGGGGTCTATCTGGGTTCTGGTAGTGCCAACAGTATGTACCTCAACAAACAGGTTATAGAGGCCAGGCTCTGCGAAAATAGGCCCCTCTACCACAATGGGTCCTCCCCTGTTCCAGATCCCACCAAACTGTGGCTCTGATTCTCCTCTAGCTACTACTGTCTCAGTGTCCCTAGGAACTACCTGTATTTGCAAGTCTCCTTCAGGGTCATAGAAGAAGCCCTGCCCGCCAAATTGGCCGCCCTCTGTTACAACAGGGATTTCAATGCCGTTCTTTTGAAAAAAGATCCTATACGTCACTTCTTCAAAATTTTGATTTGTGTTTTCATCAAAGAACCTTGCAGTTATGAAAATAGGCTGGCTGATATCAGTTACTACTGGCGGGTCGAGCTTGACAAAGAGGCTAGCCTTCTTGCCTTCAAAATCGGCTGCAGGCGGCTGGTGCCCGCCGTGGGCAAACGCACTGGGAAAAGCATGAGTGAAAAGAATCATGGCAGCAAAAAATACAACAACTATTATCAAAACAAGACAGGGAATTCTTGTACACTCAACTTGAGGCAATTTTTCAGAAATCAAAATTGTAACAGGGTATATATTGGTTATTTTTGCGAGCATAAAACTCCAAATACTATTAATATCGATCCGCTCAACTGACGAGCAATTTGCCGGATGGGTAGTCTAGCCCGGTTAGGATACCTGTCTTACACACAGGTGGTCGAGAGTTCAAATCTCTCCCCATCCATTATTTATTGTTCTGTGTCTTTCTTGGCGATACATCATCATTATCTAACAGAGGTACCCAGAATATAGTGCCCAAGATTCAAGACACGAATATATAGAGCAGCTCGCTTGCTTGACTATTAATTTGTCAGACTATCCTTTAGCTGGCAAACCTTTCCATTACTCTTACAATACACTTAGTTGTCTTGTTTAATAGATCAATCCTTGCAAACTCATTTGGAGAGTGGATTCGAGCAAACATGTAGGTGCTACCGATCGAAATACAGGGTGCCTTGAGCACTTTTGCAAAAGAGTACATAGGACCTGTGCCGGCAGAAGAGACACTTATTATCGCTGAACCAAAGGTCTCTTTTGCAGCTTGTTCTACCTGCCTGACAAAGGGGTCGCTAATCGCTGTCCTTGCTGCAGCCTCGCCGTGAATGAGCTTGACCTCTATGTCGGAAAAGCCGTGCTCGCTCAAGTGATTATTGAGTCGTTCAAGCTGCTTTTCCGGCACCATGCCTGGCACAAGCCGAAAGTCTATTTTGACCACTGCCTGAGACGGCAATACCGTTTTTGCACCTTCGCCGATGTAGCCGGAGTTAAAGCCGGCTACGTTGCAGGTAGGCATTCCGACGAGCGCCTTTTTTATGTCAGTGCCCTTTGCATCGGCAACAAACTTGCTGACACCATACTCTTCTTTGAACTCTTCCACGTCAAAGGGCTCACTTGCAATGACTGATAGTTCTTGCTCCGTAAATGGCCTCACTCCCTTGTACCAATCTTTGATTAGTATCTTGCCGGTCTGATCGCGCATTGTACTGAGCGCATAGATAAGACGCCACGCGGGGTTTTCAATAAGCACTGCAAGACTTGAATGGGCGTCACGCACTGGGCCCTTTGCTATCAATTCAACATATAGGAGTCCCTTCATACCGAGGCTGATTATTGGCCTGTCCTTAGCGTCTACATACCCAAATTCCCATATCACACCGTCGCATGAAAGCCTATTGCTGTACCTATTGAAGTACTGCTCGATATGCACGCTTCCGACCTCCTCTTCGCCTTCTACCAGGAACTTGACATTGCAAGGCACGTCGCCTGTCTTTTTCAAGCAATATTCGACTGCCTTGATGCGCGTAATCAGTTCGCCCTTGTCGTCAGCGGAGCCTCTGCCAAACACATAGTTGCCCTCGACCTTTCCACTAAATGGGTCGTTCTCCCATAGCTCAAGTGGTTCTTCTGGCTGCACGTCGTAGTGGTTGTAAAACAAAATAGTCTTGTTTGAATTTGACTTTGATTTTAATTCTCCATAAACAATGGGTGGAATACTCTTGTCGTCAAGGTAGAGGACTTCAGAGTTGATGCCGGCCTTGCGCATTATTTTTGCAACGAGGTTGGCGCACTCGACTAGGCCATAGTTTTTTGCAGAAATGCTTGGTTGCCTTATCAGGGTCTTAAGGTCTGCAATTAGACCTTCCATTTCAGCATCTACTATTTCGTTTATTTCACTCAATGCAGTGTGTAGAGATTTTGTAATTGAAAATAAAGGTTGCTTTTTAGATATTATTGGCTATTTATTGATTTGATGATCATGATCATACACATCCTAAAATTCTGATTTTTTGAATCATTAAATTAAGATCTGCTTTTACTCTGGAGGTCCGACGTTCATTCTGATCGTGTCAGGTCCTACTACAGTAAACTGCGATGTTTCTCTTTTTGAGACATCAATTACCACACTATAAAATACCCATATTCCGAAGACAAATGCAATGATTGCTGGGATTACCAGTAGCATCAAAATACCGCTTGCCATTGACAGTATTGTATTATTCGACTTCTGGCAGTAAAAAAGCTATCCATATGAATCATTTATAACCAGCCTCAGGTGCCTTTCACTTCATGTCAAACTCGATCTTCTTTTCGCCCGAGTCGATCGCTATAATTGGGGCTTCTGAAAAGCCAGGAGTGGGCAAGACGATCTTTTACAATATTGCCAAGCACTTCAAGGGCAAGATTTACCCAGTCACCCCATCAAACCCGACAGTGGGGGGCTTGACAGCATACAAGAATGTACTTGATATTCCAGATTCTATAGACCTAGCAGTCGTGGCTGCGCCCAGCAAATTCACCCCTTCTGTTATGGAGGAGGTGGGCAAGAAGGGAATTAAGGGTGCAATCATTGTTTCTGCAGGTTTCAAGGAGGTGGACGAGTCTGGTGCCAAGCTAGAAAGAGAGGTTGGCGAAATTGCCAAGAAATATAACATCAAGGTAATTGGTCCAAACTGCCTTGGAATAATAAGCTTTTCAAAGGATAACATAATGAATTCCACGTTTCTAAAGATCACTCCAAAATATGGTAATATTGCACTTATATCACAGAGTGGGGCCATCTGCGCCGCAACTGTAGAGGACGCAGAAGCTCAGAACATCGGCTTTTCAAAAGTCATTAGCATGGGCAACAAGGTGGACATGGACGAAAGTGATGTACTTGAGCTCTTGGCAGAAGACGAAGACACTAGAGTCATTGTGATGTACCTTGAAGATATCAGAAATGCAAGGCGGTTCATGGAAATTGCAAAGAAGATAACCGCTGAAAGGAAAAAACCGATAATCGTGCTCAAGTCTGGCAGGACTGCAGAAGGTGCCAAGGCGGCCGCTTCACACACCGGCGCGCTGGGTGGCTCTGATGCAAACTATGAAGCGGCTTTTGCTCAGTGTGGCGTAATTAGAGTTGACACTATGGGTGAGCTATTTGATCTTGCTACTGCCTTTTCAAAACAACCGCTGCCAAATGGCAATGTTGTTATTGTATCTAATGCCGGTGGCCCAGCTATTATTTCGACTGATGCCTGCTCGAGGTTTGGATTAAAGATGGCAGATATCTCATCTATAAGAGATGAGATAGCGGCTGTCATACCCGCGTACGGTTCGCCAAGGAACCCTGTAGATATTGTTGGTGATGCAGATTACCTGAGATTTGAAAAAGTATTACATCTGACATTGGCGCATCCAAATGTGGGCTCTGTCGTGACAATGTGCACCCCTTCAGCCACGCTCAACTACGACGACCTTGCAAGGGTTCTTGTCAAGGTGTCGCAGCAATTCCCGAACAAGACAATACTTGCGTCGCTGATGGGGCTCGCTGAAGGGATGGAAAATAGAAGAATCATGTCAGAAGGTGGCATCCCCTATTACCTATACTCAGAGCCTGCGATAAGGACACTCAAGTCAATGTATGATTTTAAGAAATGGGTCGATGAAGTTTCAAACAAGAGAACCACCCTGCAATTTGCCAAAGATACAGCTAAGGTAAAGTCAGTCTTTGAAAACGTCCGCAAGAATGGAAGGAGCAACCTCCTTGAAGAAGAAGGCTATGAAGTGCTTGAGGCTTATGGCTTTCCAACTCCAAAGAGCATCCTGTGTACCAGGGAGCAAGAGTGTATGGATGCAGCAAATGAAATAGGCTATCCTCTGGTCATGAAGGTAGTTTCTCCTGACATTATCCACAAGTCAGATGCAGGTGGAGTCAAGGTGGGCATCAAGACCGATGACGAATTGAAAAATTCGTTTAGGACAATAACAGAGAATGCTCTAAAGTACAAGTCAGACGCCAAGATAAAGGGTGTGCTTGTTCAGGAAATGATCAAGTCTGCCAAAGAAACTATACTTGGGGCAAGCCAAGACCCCACATTTGGGCCAGTCATCATGTTTGGCCTTGGTGGCATCTATGTCGAAGTGCTAAAGGATGTTGTATTTAGGATCGTTCCCATTGACGAGCAAGAAGCGATAAAAATGGTCGAGTCCATCAAGACCATAAAGCTGCTAAAGGGCGTCAGAGGAGAAAAGTCATCCGATTTAAAAGCAATTGCGGATTCGCTCCAGCGACTCTCCCAACTCGTCGTCGACTTTCCAGAGATAAAAGAATTTGACATCAATCCGCTTTTGGTACTTGAAGAAGGAAAAGGCGCCAGAGTGGTTGACGCTAGGATAATCCTCAATTAGTAGTAGCAGCTGTTAGAGCTTCGTGCCACACTCCGCACAAAATGCAGCATCAGAGTCGTTTTGGTAGCCGCAAGCAGAACACTTGCCTCCAACTGCTGTAGCAGGCTGGGTTTCAGCAGTTTTGAGTAGAATAATGTCTCCTATTTTTGAGATGCCGTCCCATGGTACTTCTTTTTCACCTATCTTGATCGTTATATGCGCGTTTCCTCTTCCACCAACCTTACGCAGACCTATTTGCTCAACTTTTCCAATTAGCATCGCCTCGCCATCGTAGGCAGACATGCCAACAAGAGATTGCATTGGGAAAAAGCTATCGCTTGTAATTGTAGTTGCGGGCGGTGGTACTGCTGTTGTTGTACCAATAGAGTCAGTGGGAGAAGGAGAAGAAGAAGAAGAGGAGGAGGAGGAAGGACTCTCCTTTTCTTCTACTCGTGAGGCTGGCACTTGAATGGAAGGTGGGGTGGTAGGCTCTTGCCGCTGCGGTGTCTGTTCAGGAGCGTCGAACTTGCGATATTGTGCAATTGTGGCATTACATGTCTTGCACTTGTACTCACCCTTTTCAATAAGTGTGACACCTTCTCCAAGCTCTTCATTGGGGTTTTCAAATACCAATGCGGGTGAGCCTTCGTACACTTTTTCACATTTGTTGCAATAGTGTTTCACAAACCTGTCCTCTTCAAGCCTGCCGATGCCGGCCAAAAACAACTCTGGACCTCCAAGGTTTCCTTTCTTTTGCTCTTCGTCTGTTACTCTTGCAATAGCATAACCTCCAGAGCCGCGCAGCTTTTTTTCAGTCATGTCTTCAGCAATCATGATGTGTTTGTGCATAGGCTTTGGTTGCAAGTTATTTAAATCTAGTCAATATTACCGACGAATTTTTTGATTCGTCAGACAATAATGTGCGAAAGACCAATTTCTCCTAGACTATGAACTATGCTTCAACGGTTCTGTCACATCAGCTCATCACCGTTAATATACTGCAATCTTCAAAAGAGCTAGCGACTGCTAGTGAATGCCGTTGCAATACTGCTGTATCGGAACATTGTGGCTTCAATTGACAAGGTCTTCCTTGTATGGCAAGTCGTATTTCCCATAGTCTACATCTTTATTGCGGGTTATTCGTATTCAGCACTCATTGGGAATCAGGGCGTCCCATTGGGCAATACAACAACAACTGTACCATATCCAGCATACTTGGCTGCAGGCATGATCGGCTTTAATATGATGAACAGCAGCACTATTGCCGGCAGCATAATATGGAATGACAAGCGAAACGGTATGTTCCAACAGATACTAGTGATGCCCTTTGCAAGGATGGAGTATATTGCTGGCACCATTATCACTATCATGCTGATGGGTCTTGCAAGCGCAGGGCTTATCCTCATAGCTGGCACGCCAACACTTGTTGGAAGCGCGCAACCTACTCTTGTGGGATCACTATACGTGCTCTATGCGCTTATAACAGGTGCAATATTCTTTGGCTCTATCGCAATAATTATATCAACACGACTGAAGAGTAGCGAGGGTTTCAATGTCATAGTAAACAGTGTTTTCCTATTCTTTTCATTTGTCAGTACTGCGTTCTATCCAACGCAGGGAGTGCCTGGAGCGCTGAGCGCTGCATTTTACATCAACCCACTGACCTACATTGTTGATATTACAAGGGCAGGCATATTTAACAATATAGACCTATTTACGAATATTGAAGTTGGTGTCATCTCAGCCGCGACTGCAGCCGTATTCTTTCTAGCCACCTTTTCGATGATGAGGATGAAGATCTAGGTCCCATTCCCAATAACAGTAAGAAACACTTCTTCAAGCGTAGGCGGATTCATAGAGACACTTTCTATAGGGATTGCATTTTTTGAAAGTGACTCAATAATTTTGACTAGCGTCTCCTGGGCCTCTGCCGAGCTTATCCTTATTGTGTCTTGTGCTGTCATCTCAATTACAGAACCATCAGCTATCTGCCCGACGATCCGCATGACTGACTGCGCCATCGAATCTTTTAATTTGATCTCTACTGCCTTGACACCTCCATATTTTTGCTTCAGACCGGCAGGCGTGTCGGTGGCAATTATCTTACCTTTATTAATTATCGCTATTTCATCGCACAAATATTCTGCTTCTTCCATGATATGTGTTGTAAAAAATACAGTCAGTCCACCTCGAACATGCTGTTTGACATAATCAAGCAATGTTCGTCTTGCAGCTGGGTCAAGACCCACTGTTGGTTCATCTAAGAACAGCAGATCCATATCATGCATAAACTCTCTTGCAACCTGTACGCGCCTACGCTGACCTATGGATAACTCGTCATTTTTCATATTACTGAATGATACAAGTTCAAATTTTTCCATGAGCTCCCTTGCCCTGTCACGCCTCTTTTCGCCAGGCATGCCCCACATGAGGCCATATAGCTCAAGTGCACGGTCTACCCTCAGATTAGCCTCAAAGCTGGGCTCCTGCAGCACGACTCCCATGCGCTTCCTGATTTCGCGGGAGTGCTTTACAATGTCCTTGCCAAAGATCTTCACTATCCCCGAAGTTGGCTTGACAAGCGTCGTAAGCACTCTTATCGTTGTAGTCTTGCCTGCGCCGTTTGGACCAAGAAAGCCAAATACCTTACCATATTCCAAATCAAATGATATTCCATCTACAGCATGCACCTCTCCATAGCTTTTGCGCAGGTCAGAAACGTGAACGCATAGTTCCATTCGCAGATAGTGTGCAAAAAGTCTAATTTCTGCCTTTATCAAAGAGAGAGCCCTAGCAAACAATTTACAAAGTATGACTATGTATGAATGAGCGCGCTGTTTGTAATACTGTTACCGCCGCCTGCGTCCAAGCGCATTGCTATGACTATAAGATGGAATTCTTACATAGACAGTTATGGTGAGAATATATATATATTTTCTAGATGAACTAATTTTTGTCTCTCAGCTTCTTCTCTCTCAAAATATATAGGCAAGTGAATAGCAATGGTTCTTTCATACGGGAGGTTCATGCAAGCTTTGTCGTCGTCCCACGATTTTAAGGGAATGCTAGAGATCCTTCTTCGACAGCGCCCTGAGCTGAACCCAGAGCAGGTAAGAGACTTGATTGACGAAAAAAAGCGTAAGGTAGGCGCCGGCTATCTTACTGACCAAGGTGCGCTCTTTCTTGTTGCAGCCGACCTTGGTGTATCATTTGACAACGTCTCCAAGATGCAAACAGGCCTTAAGGACATTTACATAGGAGCAAAAGAGGCCACGGTCGTAGGCAGGATCATGAACATTTATCCTATTCACAGGTTTACCAAAAGGGAAAGCAACGAACAGGCTACTACTCGCACGCTTGTGATATACGACAAGGATGCAAAGGTCAAGGTTAAGTTATGGGACAAACACACGACGATACCGGACGAAATGGGCCTGCAGGCCGGCGACGTGATTAAGATAGTCAAGGGGTATGTCAGGGCGGGTCTTGATGGTAAACCAGTGATCAACCTTGGGAACTATAGTACTATCGAGACTGCGCCTGATGATTCGTCTATTCCTACGATTGATTCTCTGACTATTACAGTTGATGATATAAATTCTCTGCAGGACAATGCCGTCATTTCTGGCACCGTCAATTCTAACCCACGAGTAACTGATTTTGTCAATGCGAGAGGGGAGGCAAGCAAGTCTCTCCAGCTTCAACTGTCAAATGAGGCAGGCACTCGCTCGCTTCGAGCAGTCATCTGGAATGTTGATGAATCGAGGGTTCCCAAGGTGTTCAGGACGGGTTCTAAAGTGCACCTGATTGGTGTTAGAGTGAAACAGGGTAATCCACAGTATGGCAGCGGCGACTTTGAAATCCATGGCGACGAAGGCACAATGCTGCAGTTCTCAAGTTCTCAAGAAGATGTCGAGGTAATGCCGCTTCGTGTCATCTCTATCGGCGAAGAAACCGGCAGGGGTAGCTTTATGTGCCTTGCAGTCGACAGAGCAGGTAGCCCGCTTATACTTACAATTGATAATTCGCTTGTCAGCTCCAAGCAGCTGAATGAGGGCGCAATGATCGAGTGTGTGCCTTCGCGCATATTTGGCAATTCGGTCACGCTATCAAAGGACGATTCATATGTTAGAGTGACAGACGAGGGCGATGAAACATCCTTTCCAAACCAGTCAAAATTAGAGAGAAAGATACAGGACGTGCAGATTTCACAGGATCCTTACATCATTGAAGCAATAGTACTTCAGGCGCCTGAGACTGCAGAAGTGAACACCAAGTCAGGCGAGACCATACCTATGACGTCTACCCTGCTTGGCGATGACACAGGCGAGATCAGGCTAATCGGATGGCGTAACCAGAGCGCTGGCGTCAACAAACTGAACGTAGGCGACAGGATAAGGCTAGCCGGTGTTACTGCAGGATCAGGGCGCGAAGGCAAGGTAGAGCTAACTCTGCGGCCCTATTCTTCAATCACTAGGCTGAGCTAGAAAGCCAAATTAAGCAATCAGGTAACTTCTCTTATGGTGCTTATTACATCAGATCCAGCAGCCAATAACATCACAAAGCAGGCAGAGGAGCTCAAGGCTCGGGTTCGAGGCCATTCTTCAAGAATTGACGAGAACTTCAAGGTAGGAGTAGAGATCGAGGTATGTCTTATAGATGGCAAAGGGACACCAGTTGACGCAAAACCTGTTATCGAACTGCTACGACGATATCATGATATTGACTTTGAGTACGGTATATGTCAGCTTGAATATAGGACAGAGCCGGTTTCCTTTGAAAGCCTTGCACAGCTGAATTTAGAGTTTGAAGAATTCATAGAGCACCTTGACCTAATTGTCAACAAAGTCTATAAAAACAATGTAACCCCTGTATTTTTAGGATCGAACCCGTCACCTCACATTTTGAAGGATGGTCTCATTACAAATAAACGGCGCTACCTACGACTTGCAAGGTGGCAGAATAGAATCCCTGACGTAGAAATTGATGGACAAAAGTTCAAAGCACTCCATGTCGCTGCTGCTATTCAGGGCTTCCATCTCCATTTGCAAGGAAGAAACCCTAACTTTACGGCGCAAATGTTCAACCACATTCTGAATCTAATCCCTTCTGTGATATTGCTTGGAGCAAATAGCAGACTTTTCGCAGGCAGAGTGTTTTCACTGCATGAGCCAAGAATTTATCTCTACGATCAGTCGGAGCAGCAAAACTCAGGATTTCCAAGCATATCAAGGTACCTCGGCGGTGTAGAAGATTACATTGACTACATTATTTCAAGAAAGCCGGTGGTTGCAAAGGACTACTTTGAACTTGTAAAAGAGCGTCATGACGACGCCCGCATTCGGATCAACACCGGCTTTTACAGAGTCGAGACAAGAGTTATGTCTGTGCAACCGACCCCAAAAACGATGATGGCAATGATAGAGTTTTTCACTGGCTACCTGCACAGGGCTATCCACGAAGAACTGGAGCTGCGCCCATTGCCAGCTATCAGAGAGGAGCGGCAGGCTGTTGTAAGATCAGGTTTTAATGCTAAGACACATTTTAACATCATCGAAACAGTCAGGAGCCAGCTTGCATACGCACGGAAAGGTATTTCCGACCTTGTAGTCAAACCAGATTTTCTGAACATACTTGAAAAGCGGGTTGAGAACAAGACTACTGCTGGAGAATACGTTGCTAGATTATGGCAAACTAAATTCAATGGCTCCATAGAGCAAACCTTACCTGAGGTCGTCGCAGACATTTGGGAAAGGACAAAGAACAACCAGCCTATTTACTAGTGGTCGCTTGTATAGGTGGCGATATTCAAGAGAATGAATAATATTATTTTGCCGCCAAGATCATCATCGTCATTATCATCATCTAGCATTCATTTGGCTAATCGCTCCAAAAGCCGCGCGTAATGACGTACTGCTTTTCTGCTTCATAGATACTCCGATACACCTGTTCTTCGTCGACATAGTTGCGTAGGATCCTTGCTGCAGTGTCGGCACCAACCCCGTGGCCGGATAGCACTATTAATGCTGTCCTACCAAAGTTGTTTACAAGTGACGCTACTTTCCATGCACGTTCAAACTTGTGGTTCTGCTCTTGCGTCAGCCTACCACCAGTAAGGCGACTCCGAATTATTCTTGACATTTCATCGTCTGACCAGAATGTAGCACTGACAAGGCGCGACCGGCAGTTTGGGCACGATATTTCTTCGGGCACGTCCTTTGTTTCCATTACGCGCTCCCACTTACCACAGCGTATGCAGACAAGTCTATGCTTTGTCTTTTCGAGCCGTTCTTTGACAAGCTCTATAACCCCCTTCTCAATGCTCAAAGGCATGGCTCCAGCCATCTTTGTTGAATGTTCTATTATCGGCTTTGCGAGATCTGAAAATTCATTCACTTCAAGCCAATGGATCGTAATCTTGCCTTGCTTTATATCATCAAGCACCTGCTGTGTCTGCTGTATATCATATTTATCGTGTACTAGTTCTCGTATAGATTCGGCGCTCACCGGCGTCTTTGAATATCTGTCATAGATCATACGTGCTACCTTTTTGTCATACACTGCTTCCTTACTTATCATGCCAAACCTTTTGGCGACCATCCATACCTTCCAATTGATATTATGAGTGCCAGTCAGCGCAGCAATGATGACAGGCTCAAGGTCGTAGACATCGCGTAAAGCCGCTTCAATCCTCCCTTGAGTTATTCTTGCACTTGAAGTCAGCATGATCCTATAGGCATCTGACCTTGACTCCACAATGTATCCAATCTGTGATGACAATATTGTAGACAAGAGGGATGCAATAGTATTGTTCACCTTTGACCCGAAAGCACAGTGCATTACAAGCATGTTACGCGAAGCATAACTTTCAACCACAATGTTCTTTGAATCCGGTATCACCTTAAGCATCTTCAGTGTGCTGTCCATTATGGGTGTCGACAGCTTGATTCGACCACTTGCAGCCTGGTTACGTACGACTCCCACCTCTTCTGCAGTCTTGAAATCAACGGGTATCATTTCGCCGACCCAGTAGGGAATGTTAATTGCAGCCCCACGTAGAGGCTCAACGTTTACAACTAGACGCACTTCATCGACAGACAGTATGCGCCACTGCGACCCCTTGAGCACAAATACATTGCCTTTTTCGCCGTAATCGCCGACGAACTGCTGGTCAAGCGTGCCTATCCTGCGCTTGCTTATTGAATCAATGACTTCAAATTTCAGAACATATGGTATCATTGAGGCATTCTCGAAGTAGTACTTGTACGCTTTTATCTTGCGAGTATAAGTTCGGGCTTCGCGCTCGTACTTAATGACGTTGTGGCCGGCTAATATGTCAAGGCAGCTTTCAACATCAAAGAGGCTGATGTTTCTGAAAGGATAAGCCTGAGTTATAATGTCGTATGCGAGACCGACAGTAACGGGATCGCGACTTTGCATTGCAAGCCCAACTAGATGGTGAGCCATCACATCAAGCGCTCCTTCGTGTATCTTTTGCTTCTCAATTGAGCGTTTTTTCATCCGGTGAATTATTGCAAGTGACTCTATCTCATCATCAGGATTGTTAGTCACAATCAGGCCTTTTGCAAAGCTCCTTTGGTTGTGCCTGCTCCTGCCGATCCTTTGCATCAATTTTGAAACTTGTCGAGGAGATCCATAGTGAATAACGAGATCCACTGAACCAATGTCAAGCCCCAGCTCAAGCGAGCTTGTGCAGACAACAATACCTGCCATGCCAGAACGGAGTGTGTGCTCTGTCTCTTCGCGCATCTCCTTCGAAAGCGAGCCGTGGTGGACATCTACTTTGATATCACTCTGGTTCTTCAGGATGGTGCCGAGGTATTCTGCCTCATCCCTTGTATTTGTAAAAAATAGGATTGTGCCCTGGATGTTGTTAGTCTTGACATATTCCGTAACAAAGTGGGCGACATTGTTGAGTGATCCCCTTACAAACCTGACGTCAATGTCATAGCTGCGACTTGCAGAATCAACAAGTACTGCGCTGCGCCTATCAGCGCCACAAATAAACTGAGCCGCCTGTTTTAGATTTCCTACAGTGGCAGAAAGCCCTATTCTCGTTATAAGCTGCGAGGATAGAGCCTGCAGCCGCTCAAGGCTTATTGAAAGGTGAGCGCCGCGCTCATTAGCCACCAGCTCGTGAACTTCGTCTACTATTGCCCACTGTAGACCCTTTAGAGCCGCCAGCATCTTCTCACTTGTGAGAACTATTCCAAGAGATTCAGGTGTTGTTATCAGCACATCAGGGGGATTTTCAACTATCTTTTTCCTTGCCAAAGCGGTAGTATCGCCGTGCCGGATTTCGACCCTTAGGCCTTCTGACTGCGCATACTGTACTATACGGCGAAGGACATCATTATTGAGCGCACGCAGGGGTGTAATGTATATTGCCCTAATTGTGCCGGTGTTATGCTCTTGATGGGCAAGCATAGTAAATACTGGCAAGACAGCTGCTTCAGTCTTGCCAGAGCCTGTAGGAGCGACCAGCAGGCAGTTTATCTTTCTTGAAATGACTGGCAACACTTTGCGCTGTATTGTAGTTAGAGAAGAAAACCCTTCTTTTCTGAATTTGTTTATAATAATATCTTCTGTAGCATGGTAGTGGTTATTATTGTTGTCACTTGTCAGTGTCTGCAGCTGTTCCGGTGCGCTGCTGCTGTTGTTGTTCCCGTTTTGCTTTTGCGCTTGATCTTTCATAAACCATCACTGCGAATAGGCCTGCAATGAACAGCCCTACGGCAACCATGACGTACGAGTCAAAGTTTGCAATTGCTTCTCCACTCATCGGAGACTAAGGTCATTATACGCTCAATAAATATATTCGTATATTATTTGACTCATGATGCCAAGAATAGATAAAATTAGCTAGTCGATCAGTTATATGCATTATTGCAATTTTGGTATGTGTTGAATGTGAACAGTTTTTTATCAGCATAGCGCGATACTATCGGTATGGTATTGTATGCAGGCCTTGGTCTTGGATTCTAGAACCCTAATTGAGTATAAAGATAGTAGAATTTTGATAAGGCGTAAAATGGTCATCGTCCATGCTATGTGAAGAACAACACTTTGATGAAGGACTTGACAAAGCTGATTCTACAGCTATCTCCATAGATAATCAAGATAATGCCAATAGATTAACCTCTTACTTTTTCTTGAATTAACTCAGTTGAGGTTCTCTTCCCTCAAAGTGCTTCCTGACAGGTTCTATTATCTTGTTAATATAAGTTGCAGTTGAGTTCTTCAAATCCATTGGATGGATCTTTTTTGTAACGAAATCATGCTCTATATCCTTGTAGCTTGTATATGAGATACTGCCACCATATTTAGTAGGCCGCTCAATTACAAACTCGTCAAATTCATGGAATACTACATAGCGCACTAGCTCCAGAATTGGGTTACCTGCTGCAACTTCTACAGGGCAAAATGCTTTGCCTATTTTGTTACGGATCGTCTTTTCGTCATCGTGGATAAGGATCCCGCTTGCTGGCTTACTCTTGCTCATCTTGCTCGATATCCTCGTATCTTCACTAGTGTCTTCATCAAGGCTTATTCGCAAAGGCTCTGACAGGCCTGGTAGTAAATGATGATGCACAAGTACCGGAACCTTCCAGCCAAGCTTGGGAAAGATCTCCCTGACAAGCATATGGATCTTTCGCTGATCCATGCCAGCGTGCACAATGTCAAGGTCAAGCGCCTTTATGTCAACTGACTGCATTGGCGGATACAGCAACTGTGACAAGTCAAGGTTCTTTTCAGCATCGCTCCTGCCCATTATGGTAAGAGATCTCATTGTCCTTGCAAGTGTCATGTGCTTTGAGAAATGCACAAAGTTCTCCCAGTAATCTTTAGTCCTCTTGTAGAGGTCGCTTCCAAGCACTATATTAACGCCAGGGCAGAAGAATTTGAAAGCCTCTGTGTAATATTGCGAGACTTTCTTTATCCTGTCCCAGTCACCTCCCATCTTGTCATTGATGTACGTGTGCCAGTCAGCTAGAAAGACAGTAGTGTTAATGCCGGCCTTCATAAAGTCATTTATCTTGAATCCAGTCATGACAAGGCTACCAATGTGTAGTATGCCTGATATTTCCAAGCCGATGTAGTGTTTTGGATGAGTCTTTGTTTCAATCAACGCATGGAGCTCATCTGCTGTGATGACCTCCTCTGTCGGCTCGCGCATTATGAATGCCACTCGCTCATCGACATCCATTGTTGTAAGAGAAAGCGACTAAGACACTTCTATAAACCTTATACCGGGGCATAGATGCTGGTGGTCAATAATGTTCTGAGAAGATTCGCTCATCCAAATAAGCAAGCGTACATAAAATTGCTATCCATAGCAGTAGAAACTGGGCAAGTTGGTTGGTACTGCTCTACTGCCCCTCGTGTACTGAATAGATTGCAGCGTGTCATACAGAAGCGCAGAAGTGAGAGCGTCTGACAATAGATGCAAAAAATTCTTTGTTGCTCCTTCTACGTTCTCGAAAAATCCTTAACCCCCTTTATATTCTATTTTGGTTGATAATAGACGTGGCAAAGAACTATTACCTGCTTAGCGTTATGGCACTCGCCTTTATTATAGCTGCTAGTTTACTGCCATCATCGTTTGCTCAGCAAGACAGCTCTCCACAGCTGAACATCACAAGCACTGATGCCCCTGTGCTTCAGCAAGTATCTGAGAAAGGCATCTACCTAGTAGAGCTAAAATGGCCTCTGGTCGTTGCTGATGCAGAGGATGCCTTGCAGGTAGAGATAGTATTCAATAACGCCAGTGCTCCACCGCCTACTGAGAATACAATCCCTCAGACAGAGGACAACTTAACTGGGTCAGGTATTGAAGATGCACGGACTGTTCCCGAGACCCTCGGAGGTGAGCCTATGCATGTAGAAAGCTACGATATGGCAATTTATACCCCCGATGGCAGAAAATTATGGGAGCAGCTTGACCAACCAGGTCAAGGAGGGAGGGCAACGCAGAGGATCGAGCTTGATAGTAACTATACAGGGCCAGTATCTATAGACATAAGCGATATCAGGCCGGGTGGGAGTGGGGACGAAACCACCACAACTGCAGCTGACATGGCTGACTCGGTGACATTTACTGCTACAATAGTACCTGAATTTCCACTTGTAGCAGTACTGCTTGCTATTGGGATTATGGTTACTATTTTGCTGTTCAGAGGCGTAGGCAGCGGCTTATATAAGATTAATCTGAAATAGATAAAAATTGTATGTTCACACGTCTTTGTATATGAGCGATATCATTTCATGGGACAAGGCCATTGGCAAGAAGGTGAAATCAAGTGACGACAAGGACCTTGGCAAGGTTGAAAGCATAACCCTTGATTACATTCAAACAAAGGAGGGCATGGTATCAAAGACCTATTACTTTATCCCAAAATATCACTTGAGCGGATACGATGGTGATAAGCTGTGGGTTTCACTTACAAAAGACGAAGTAAAAGCAAAGTTTGAGAGGGAAAGCGCGCCTGAGCCATCTGAATGGGAGACGCAAGAATATAGAGAGCGCAGAACAACCATTACGCGACAGCACCCAGACTTTGCCACAAGCATTCCATCATACAAGCCTTCTTCAGACATGGTTCAGCTGTCATGGGATAAGATCATTGGCAAGAAGGTGAAATCAAGTGACAAAAAAGATCTCGGCGACGCAGAAAGCGTTGCAACCGAGTATATCGAGGTCAAGGAGGGAATGATGAACAAAAAGCACTACTACATTCCCAAGTACTACATTCAAGGCTTTGACGGCGACACCTTGTACACCTCCCTCACAAAGGATGAGATCAAAGATCGCTTTGAGCGCGATAGTCCACCATCGCCTTCAGAGTTACAAACTCCAGAATACCAAGAGCGGACGAACCAGGTAGAATCTGCCCATCCACAATTTGTTCACGGCGTGCCTTTGATGGCGAAAGAACCCTCGACTGAGATTTCAGTTGACTACTCTGGCACAACATACGACATACCATGGGATCAGCTGATCCACAAGCACGCTAGGACGACTGATAAAGTAGAGATAGGGTACGTTGAAAGGATTGGCAATGAGTTCATTGTGGTAAGAGAGGGTGTATCAAATGTTCACATCTATTATATTCCCAAGACGTATATCCGCGATTACGACGGAAGCGAGCTATGGATAGATGCGCCGAGCGGCCTTGTCAGATCCAAGTTTGAGAGAGAGACTGAGCCTACAGTTGAGGAGCTTCGAGCCATGGCAATAGAGGCTCCGCGTTATAGAAGAGGCGAGCCGCAGACGCAGCGCGGAGAAGAAACCGATGCGGTCACGGTAGAAACAGAGATAGACCTAGAGCAGAGCAGTACGGATAAAAAGACAGAGCGTGCCTAACCTGCGCGCTATCTGTTAGGCTACTCTTATTACTAACGAGTAATTGGCAAGCCACTCTCTGTGCTTCTTGTAATCAGGGTCAGCTTCCTTTACTAGCTGCCAGAATTGGTGTGAGTGATCAAACTCTATTAGATGCATAAGCTCATGGATCATAACATAGTCAATGACATTGGGTGGGGCTGCTGATAGCAGAAGATTGAAATGCAGGTTTCCCTTTTTTGAGCAGCTGGCCCACCTCGACTTTTGATTCTTTATCGATACTTTGTTGTAGTTGACATTAAACCTGCTTGCAAGCACTGGAAGTCGGTCTGCAATTATTCTGGAAGTCTGCTGCTTGTACCATTCGCGCATATGCTGTTTATATCTGCGCATATCAGTAACATGAAACGTAATAAGTTTAAGGGCGTCACTGATCATCGTTGACGGCTGCCGATCTTTTACTACATGGAATCGATACCTGCCGCCGAGGAAATAGATCGTATATGGCTCAAGCCATCTGCAGCGCTCTTTTAATTTGCCATAGTATTGAGAGGTCTTGAGTATCCAGTCGCGCTTTGAAGCAACAAAGCTCTCAAGCTCTTTGGCATTGTAGTTCAGTGGTACCATTGCCTGCACGCCATTCATGCCAGATACCAGCCGCAACCTCTTTGTCCTCTTGTTTGGGCAGATATCAATTCTAATGGTCGTGTTCTCGGTAACAACAAGTGACAGAGACAATCCACAGATTTAGTTTTGACAGTTGTTAAAGAATTTTATGTAAAAAACAGATACGCTACTAGCACAACACCGTTGACACCTTTGTTGTGCAGTTGAACCACTTTCATTATTTTTTGTGGACTGGAAAAGCAAATAACAACAAATTTTATCACTTGTGATGGAGAGGTATTAATTATGATGATTCAATAGAATAATCTATGGTAACATTGCATATTATCCTTTTTAATAAAGTGAATTCAAACTGTAGGATATCATGGTGTCAGGCAAGTATTTCAATAAAGGTGTCAAATCTTTGGATTCCCCTCATGTTGGACATGTTGTGAGGGAAACATCAGACAAGATTGTAGTCTTTGGCGAAGGCGATGATAGATATGATATTCCAAAAGACAAGATTAGATTTGCAGCAGCCAATGTTCTAATTGACTTACCATTTCATGAAATTGTAAAGAACTACAAAGTCAGCAGAGAGGAGCCACTACCTATTGATAAAGAGCATCTACATACTGCTGCAGATTTACCGGAGCCTGCAGACTTGGCAACATATGAAGGAAAATATCCAAAGTCGCTCTTTAACAAAGGTGTCAGAACACAAGACGAAGAGCATATAGGGCATGTAATGACTGAAGCTGGAGACAAGATAGTGGTATGGGGACACTACAACTGGCGCTTTGATGTGCCAAAGTCAAAGATTATTGCTGTTGGTAGAAATGTTATTCTTGGAATGGACTACAAAGAAGTGTTTAGGTACAAAGTAGACAGGAATGCTCCCTTGCCCACTGGAGAGTCAGTAGAGAAACTCGGATCATCATCAGACTTGCCCTTTGAGATTCGTTCAGAAGGGTCCAAAGATGGGAAAAAGAACTGAATAGGAAGAGGACTTAAAGCGTGTCTCTTTTTATAAAGGGAGACATTCTAAAAATAGAATCTGTTAGCAAGGAGGGTATTACGCAGCAAGTGGCTTGCTATTCTCTTTTTATGCTGTTCGACTATCTACTAGTCTGCCGCTATTATTATTATTATTATTATTACCATTACTGCTATCGCTATATGCTGTTTTGTAAGCTTGGTAATAATAGACTGATTTGATGCTTTCTGCCAATGCTTGAAGTCCCTCATCCCTATCATTAATGTCATTCTGTAAGCCGTTGGGTTCTATGCCTAATGACTTTAGTTCATTTTGCAAATACTCTTTCTTGTC
>JAICEE010000017.1 GCA_025924355.1 Nitrososphaera sp. | reverse complement strand
TCAGAGTTTTTGATCCCTATATTGGTAGGAGGATTGGCAATATCTTTCAGACCAGGTAATTTTCATGGTATAGTAACTTCTAATCCTCAGGAGAACTCAGTAGAAGATATGCTGAGACTGGTAAGATCCTCATTAAAGAAGGAGCGCACAATAGCCTCAATATCCTAACTTTTTTTGTAAGATTCAGAAGCCAGTCTGTTCCTCAGTTTATGGGAAAATCCGGATATTGTAAGTGTCATATATTTTGCTAAGTATATCAGCGCATCCATAACATGGCGTCTTTTGGTATTTCAAGAGTCAAGATTTCGCTCACATCTATTGTTTTTAGAATTTGACACCGTTTTGTAGCCTTTAGAAGTTCTAAATCTCTGCCTTTTGTCATAGAATGCATCACTAACAAATTCTTGTCAATTATTTCCATTCATGCCACGATTCCCTGCTAATGTAGAAAAACCGTTCTCCACTGATGGAGAAGCAGTATTATCCTTCTTTCCCTCTAGATGGGCACAATTTCGCTGAGCTTGTTGAATGTTGTACAATCCGGTCTAAGATGGGCGGATGGCGCAGTTGTTTGGATTTATCGTAAATTCTTAAAGC
Organism: Nitrososphaera sp.; assembly: GCA_025924355.1. GTDB lineage: Archaea > Thermoproteota > Nitrososphaeria > Nitrososphaerales > Nitrososphaeraceae > Nitrososphaera. The sequence continues at coordinate 19,649 of JAICEE010000017.1, read as the reverse complement.
TTGAATTTGAAATACTGAAAAAAGTATAGGCGCCCGGGCCGGGATGTCCGTTCGGTTTTTTCAAACCGAATTTCGAACCCGGGTCGAAGGAGTGACAGTCCCCCATACTAGACCGGATTGTACGATTCTGGTTTTTCACTTAGAAGCAACCAGGCATCTCTATACTACCCGGGCGCACGTAACCCAGCTCTTTGTAGAACCAATTAAAACGTTTTGGTTTTCTATCTTTTGGCTTACCCCTGCCCGCACATTATTAGCTGGAGAAAGTAGTATGTTATATTATTCTCTTCTTTTTTCGATGACTGCTGTACTTGCATCTATGCTCTGCCAGCTTACGTCGTAGCCCAATTTGACGATAAGCTCTGCATGGCAGGATTCTGGAATGCCCTCCTTTGATAGAATTGAGCAAGCATCAATAAACCTGTTTGTTCCAGCCAGCAAAGATTCCAGCTTGAGCGCTTTGGACTTGGGTATTAGATACATTCCTGCTTCAATGTACTTTTCCTTATTATCTCTTAGAGAAATTCGCCGTGCTACTTCAGCTGGAATGTGGTACTTTTGTGCAACTTCATTGATTGAAATAGCTGCATTATTATTATAATCATCTTTATCCAATTCAATTTTCAAATTAGGATCATTTACTTTTCTCTCAATCATTTCTCTATCTATTGACTTCAAGTAATCAAGAATGGGTTTTACCGGAACTGTATCGTTTTTGTAGAATATCAGTTGCTCCTTTGGCACTATTGAAGAAAAGGAGGATTTTGAGCAAGCAAAGTCTTCATTTACTGCAATGAAAAGAAGATCTGTCTTATTCTTATTATCATTCCTCTTCCTCATGCTATCGGCTGAAACAAAAATATCGGCTAACTTTTGCAGTTTCCTTTCGAGATATTCTTTTGTCCAGAATCCAACAATCTCAAGATAGATCTTCTTATCATACTTTTCAAACATGAAATCTGGAATGAAAGCGCCCCCATTTGATAGCACTAGAGGATCAGGTTCCCTAGTCAGCCTCCAACCAGTTTCAGCCTGCTCAAATCTCTTAGCAAATTTTTCTTCGACTGCACTATCAAAGTTATTATAATCATTGTAGAGAGATGATGACGACCCTGCCAATTCTTTTTCCGTAATGGAATTAGAAGGAAAAGAAGAATAGGGATCTGTCATCAGTTCCGGAATTTCATTTTTTGAAATCTTAAATTCGTATATTTTCCTCCCATCCATTGTTTTCCTTACAATCCACGCATCTAGGTGCCATTCACCACCACCACCACCACCACCACCACCACTGCCCTCTCTTTTTTTATCCGAAGAGAAAATTATTGATGGAAGCAACTTTGCAAGCAATGTCCCGTATCTATCTGTTAATTTAAAGAGGCTCAATGGTCCTTCAAGGGAACAGATTATTCGATTTTCCTGTTGGTGTTGCGGCTGTTGTAAATGGTACATCAAGCCAAGCCTCTTTACACTCCTTAACACACGTTTCCAATTCAAGCCACCTGAAATGTAAAAATCAAGCTTTGTACAGTTAAAGAGCAAAGTTTGCATGAGCGACAAATTGTACCATCCAACTAAAGCCTCAGGGTCTATTGCATCAAAGCGATCGAGTATTAGGTTATCATCCAGATCACTCCACATTGCTTTTAGGACATCATCATGAGAGGATAAATGCAATTTATAGGCCACAGAATCCGCAATTTCCTTTCTCTCTAGTTCAGTTAGTGCAAAACCCCTTTTTGATGATTCTTCAAATACTGCCTTTCTAATGCGAGGCGGATCGATTATTGGAATAGTGCTGATGCCGCTGTTAGTTTGACCGTCATTGTCACTATTGCTATCCTTACTTTTGAACGTGCATCTCCTTTCTAGGAGGGCATACAATCCCCTCACAAGTTTGTAATCACTACCTGCATCTGATTCTTCTATTGCTGAGATCCTATCTTCAAGTACTGCTTTGTTCTCTTTGTTCTTCCAGATTTGTTCAAATTCTTGGATTATCTTCTTTGCTAGCTCTATATCTTCTTCTTTGGTACAGAATAGGGGAAATATCGCTCCACTTCTAGTTCTGACTCTAAGTAATTGTAGAGTTAGCATATTCTATTGTATGAAGTAGTTGTTGCTATGGTTATTTTAATGTCGATCATACTATGGCATACGCAACTTGATCTTACTATAAAGCAAAATCAGTTTGTTAGTTAGTCCCCCATGCGCATACCGTCTAAAGGATGGACATATATGACGGTTGTATTTTTGGTTGGCTGCTTGCCACAAAGCACAAAAAGCAGAGACTTGTAAGGTAGAGTTACTAACTGTGATCGGTCGGGGTCATAAAACACCTCATACACAGCGGTGTAAGTGTGTATAATTTTATGCCCGACCGGAATCACAGCGAAAATAAGTTGTCTGTTTGTGTCTTAGCGTGTGTATCTAGCTCCATTTTTCTCTTATAGTGATCAAAGAAACACACACGCGCCTTTTAATTGCATTCCTGCAACAAAACTACCGCGCTATAGCTGCAACGAAGTGGCGAAGTCGGGTGCAGTCAATGAGGTACATTCAAAGGGCAACTTGAGGATGTGAGAAGACATTAGCAAGGACGCAACGGCGAGAAGAATTTGCATCGATAAATCTGTTCTCTAGGCCTAACGCCTAGAAGGGCTAGCTCGAGAACCCTCCCTGCAGTTCTCGAACTGCCCTTTTGTATGTCGTCAGCTTCTCTCTTTTTTCTTTTTGTATGTTGCGGCAGTTACTGAAGCCCGAGTACAGATAGAAAATATGTAGTATAAATCTATTACTCTTTATTCTTCTGTCTGAGATGTCGTGGCTTATGCAAGCCACTTAAGGATACTCGACTAAATGTTCCTATACACTCCTCCTCTTCATTTCCTATTTTGCATGATCGTAATTATTATTGCTGCGCAATATCTTCAAAGCCTTCTTTCTTCTTGCGCTCGTAACCGTTTCTTTTGTCTCTGAAGATATTATCTCGATCAGCCTGGCTTTCTTATGGTCTTTATAATTACTATTTGTAATGCTACTGCTACTGCTGCCGCTGTTATTATTATCTGGCTTAGGTCTCAGCAATCTTCCAAGTCTTTGTATGAATTCCCTTGCACTTCCAGTACCGCTAAGTATTACACCCAACTCTGCATCTGGAATATCCACACCTTCGTCTAGAACCTTGGACGTGACTATAGCCATGTATCGACCTTCCTTGAACCCCCTTAGGACATCTTGTCTTTCTTCCTTGATTGTTTTGTGAGTTATAAGTGGGATTAGGAACTTGTCAGATATTTCATGGACAAGACTGTTATGCTGAGTAAATATTATCGTCTTGGCACCTTTGTTCTCTGCAAGGATTTCTCTCAGCTCTTCTATTTTTGCCCTGCTGTTCAGCGCAACATTCATTGCCTTGTTTCTGGCCAACAAGGCCTCCCTTGCCGTCCTGTTTCTCCCAGACATTATTATCAACTTTTGAAGGGAAATCGCATACCTTTGAAAATTGAGTTTTTTCATGCATTGCTGATAAATGCTCATATTTCTTCTGTACTCTTCTAACTCATCTGGCAGCATTTCCACCGTTCTCCTTTCAATTTCATAGGAAGCAAGATGTTTGTCTCTAGCAAGCTCATCAGGACTGGCTTGAAAGACAACCTCGCCGACGAGCCTCGGTAGGTCTTTATGAAGATCATCTTCTCTTTCAATCGTAGCAGTTAGGCCTAGACGAAATGGCGCTGCCATTTGCTCTGCTATGGTTCTGTAACCTAGAGCTGCCAGATGATGCACCTCGTCAAATATTAGAAGCGAAAATTTGTTGCCTAGAAAAGGGGCCCGTATGTAGGCAGAGTCATATGTCGACACTGTAATTGATTGTATGTCATCATTGCCTCCGCCGAGGTTTCCTATCCTGGCGTTTGTAAAATATTTTGAGAGAATAGCCGTCCACTGATCCATCAAGTCAAGTGTCGGAACCACAACCAGAGAAGCGGCATTTGCCTTTTCTATGGCCTTGATGCCAATAATGGTTTTGCCAGAACCCGTAGGTAAAACTACACATCCTCTCAAACCTGCACGGAGCCAATTGTCAAGAGCCCTCTGCTGGTAATCCCTCATTGATAGCGGTGATGACGATGAAAGTGACGATGACAACATCATCGTTTCTTCTGATAAAACATGATCTGAATATTCTATACCACTCTGTTTAAGGTAGTCTATAATATTAGAATAGTGTAGAGCAAGTGCCCTTAGCACATTTGTCCTAGGGTCTAACATGGCAAAGGGAATATGGGCAAGACCTCGGATCACTATGGTGCCTTTATCATAAGTTAACGTAGCTTTGAGCACTAGTAATTTTGTCAAAAAAGCATTAAAAGTCTTGCCCCATCCAAAATTCAATTCTCAATACTGGTGGTAATGGTAATAGTAAAATAAAACAGGTTATTGTTATAAAGAAATTAATCTGCATACTCTAGTCGTCCAGTTCTACAATACTATAGATGCCTCGACAAGCCATTGATCATTGCGACGATAGCAAATATGTGCGATCATAAATGTCATGATATAGAGTTCTATTGCTTTGAAAACACATAGGAACCGATCTTCAAAAAAGTTCAGGTGAATGATTTACTTTCTTATCGCTTTGATAACACTCTGCAACTGATGATCGACGACAATATAACGCCCGCAGAGCTTATATGCTCCTGCAACCATGCGATCCATTACTTTTATTCCTTCGCTTAGACAGCTTAACTTACATTGCGTATTGACCTACAATATTTTTATTAGCAAGTAAGTAATCACTACTAGGTGTGACAGAAGAACCTGAAGGACAAGTCAGGACAGATGCCACATGTACAGTAGTGGATGTATGGGAGCTGCTAGGTAGAAGATGGTCGCTCCACATTTTGAAAAATCTAAAAACAAAAGAAGTGATTAGGTTTAACGAGCTGAAAAGATCTTTGCCCGGCATCAGTAGCACAGTACTATCAGAGCGTCTGCTGGAACTAGAGCGTGAAGGACTTGTGACAAAAAAGATCTATCCAGAGGTGCCACCAAGGGTAGAATATAGTATTACCCCTCAGGCAAGAGAGCTAGGAGTGATAATAAAGGATCTAGCGCGTTGGGCAAACAAGTGGAAGCACCCAGAAATAAAACCACTTGCTGCCCAAAAGAAAAGCTAGTGCAGCTTTTGGAACCGGCGGCCGTCCTTTGCGCTGACCACCCCTATTTCCACAATAGGTCGCTCGCCAAGTGCTCTTTCTACCGCTTTATTACTCAATGCGACAGCTTGCTCAACGCTCATGTCCGCGCTATACTCGCTCTGTACCACGTCTAGTGCTGCATCAGCCGACTTGCCTATTGCAAAGCCAGAGCCGCGGAAGAATGTCCCGCTTGGATCAACCTGATAGAGCTGCACGCCAGTCTGATCAATGCCAGCTATGATCACAGATGCAGCCTGTGGCCTAACTGCGTATACAGTGTAATTGTGCAGGAATGACCCTAGATGCTTTGCAAGCGAACCGACATCTATCGGACTTTCAAAGTTGAGCCTGTGTTTCTGTGCTTCAAGTCTCAGCTCGTCTATCAGCTGCAATATGTCGCCAATATACCCTGAGCCGGTTGCACCTACATGGCCGTCGACTACGAATATCTTTTCGGCCGGGTCTATCAGCGGCCTGACAGGCTTGATGTGGCTTGCAAGGAGCGCAAACTCTGGAGTTTTGATCCCTATTGTAGTTGATCCCCTATTTACAGCTTCAAGGGCACTATCGACCAGAACCAACCGGCCTTCCGGCCCGTAATAGTACGGATACCTTCCTCCAGTAGCAATGTTTGCTCCTCCTGCTGTTTCAGCCATTTCTTATTTTTTCACCTCCACCGTAGCCAATAGGTTTGGGATCGCAAGCACTTCTATACCGTTGCCAGAGCCAGGATCCCGCTCCATCGCTGCAGCAACCGCTTTTGTAGCCATAGCCTCAGCCTGTTCGTTTGTGATTTCTTTGTCATACATGCTCTCAAGCACTCCATATGCAATAGGTGAGCCGGAGCCTGACGAAGCAAAATCTTCGCTTGTTATCGCTCCACTCATGTCAGCTGCATAGACATGCCCGCCTTCTTGGTCAACGCCTGCGACTAACAGTTCGACAAAATAGGGCTGATAGTTCTTTAGGCCGGAGTAAGCAAGGTTAGCGATCAATCTTGCTGATTCCTTGGCTGTGAGCGGAAAGCCTCTGCGCAGCTCCATCAGCTGGCGCTCTGCCTTGGCGACTTTAATCAAATACTCTGCATCAGATAACTGTCCTGCTATTGCTACAGCAAGTGTGTCATCTACCTTGGCTATCTTTTGTGTTATTTTTGAGCCAATGAAAAAGCCTTTGCTTGCCCGCTTGTCCGAGCCTAGTACGACTCCTTCTTTGGTCTTGATACCCACGATTGTTGTCATTTCTCTGATAGTAGTATAGAAAGATAGGGAATTAATTGACCTGTATTGCTGGAAATAAGTCACAGCTAGTTTTGTTCTAGTTACACTTTTCATCAATAAAGCTACTATTATTGCCAAAGCGCTTAGCGGTAAATCCGAGGGTTTTTGCCGCTAGGTCAGATATGGCTTTGTGAATTGTGCAGGCAATAAAGCTTACGGCAATTAGACTAAATGACAGTTTATTCTTTTCAAGAGAAGGCGAAAAGACATCTAGGCATACTAAATTAGACAAAGGAACAATAAAGAATATCTAATAGACCATGGAAGACCTTGTTTGACAAAAAAATTCTTATGGATAAAAATAATACAATAGACAAAATAAATTCATGACGCTTACTCCTCTTCATGTAGCCTTTGTCTGGGTGCTTAAGCCACAATTCAGAAAACTGCATTTTGCGGCTCTGACAGTCGGTGCAGTCATCCCTGATGTCGAGCCTCTGATAGCCTGGATGTTCGGGTGGTCGGTGTTTTGCGGCTGGGATTTTCCATGTTCGCTTCTTCCCGATAGGCTGGTTTTGCACTCAATTATAGGAGCCATAACCATAGACGTTGCCCTCACCATAATTCTTGTCAAAATGATAGGGAAGCTTGGTGTTGAAAGAGTAGGAATTTGTGGATTCGCCAATGTCAAAACAAATGCCGCTTTTCTTGCGTCTGCTGCGATTGGCAGCCTATCCCATGTTTTCGTAGACTGGCTCCACCACCCTGCAAACCCAATTTTCTGGCCCTTTTTGGTAGACGGCTCGTATTATGTAGATGGACTTCTGCTTTCGTTTATGGCCGTTTTACCTGCCTCTATCATTGTGGCAACTATAGCTGGTGCGATCACGGCGGCAGTCATAGCAAGAGCTCTTGACAAGAGCGGCTATAGCTTCTGGCTGATACTTTCAAATCCTACAAAGGTACTATCTCTCATAACGGAATCATTTAGTAAAGCTAATTGATTGCACTAGCATCTCGGTGATCCAGTACGTATGCATCAAGCCTGCTCTGCATCACCTTTGTTATCTGCTCATAGATGGTATACGATCCCACCATCGCCTGCACCTTTTCTTTTTCGGTAGATGCATTTGTCTCGATGACAATATAGTCTGCGATCAATCGAAGGTTGATTTGGAACGCGCCATCATCGCTTGTCCACTGCAGCGTATAACCTGTATCGCTCCTTATCATGCCTATCCACCGAAGATTCTTAAACCACTTCCCGATCAACTGGCGCATAACTTCTGAGGCCTTTACGTTGAGCGGGATATACGTCTGCAATAACTGCATATACTCTCTACCCTTTGGTTTGTGTTGTTGTTGTTGCTGCAACAACTCGATCCTTGACATTGCAGTTGCACCGGCCTTACTAAGCCGATAACCTACCGGAGACTTTTCCACAAGCTCCATTTCTTCTAGCCTACGGAGCGCCCTTGACAGGCTTTGCTGGTGGAGGTTGAGCTTACGCATCAAGCCTTTAAACGAGTAATTTGATCCATCTTCATTCAGCAATGCCAAGATCTTGTTATCGTTGTTATGAAAATCGGTTGCACTAAGCGATTCCTGCGAGTCGTCATCTTCCACTAGGATCTGAGCAGCCGCCGCCGGCTTGCCACCGATCATCTGCTTTTCTGCTGCAAAGTCCTCTCTAGGGGTCTCGTCCTTGAGAGTTGTTGTTGTTGATTCAGTCGGAATTTCGCTTTCCACTTGCATATTACAAGCGCCCCTTCACGATATAAATTATAAAGTAATCATCTGGGGAGCAGGTAAGTAAAATGCTACTAGTATACCTCAATTGCCTCTTCCTTGAAGCCCATTTGAGCCAGTAGACTCTTAGCCGTCTCTCGATGATCTCCTTGGAGGATTATCTGGCCCTCCTTAAACGTGCCACCTGTGCCAATCTTGGTCTTTAGCTGTTTTGTAATATCCTTCAAATCTTTTCTTTCCTGAAGCCCTGATATCACGGTGACAGGCTTCCTATACTTTCTGATGTCTTTGGTAATCACTATCGCTGCTTCTTCCTTTTCAATCTCCTTGATCAGTTCGTCCATCGAATCATAGTCAGACACTGGAATGATTATTCCCACTCATCCTCAAAAGTGTTTTCATAAAAAATTTTATGGACGCTCGTCGATCGGAACTGGAAGTTGAAACTGGCGCCCATAGCGATTGATCGTCACTGTTAGTCGGTCGTTTACCTGCTTTTTGCGCACGTATGAAGCAATCTCTGAAGGGTCTTTTATCGTGTTGCCATCTATTTCCTCAATGATATCTCCTTTTCTTAGCCCTGCATCGTCAGCTGGGCTATAAGGCTCAACTCCTGCAATGAGCGCTCCATCAATCACAGGGAGCCCATAGTATCGTGCAAGCTGGGGGGTAACCTTCATTGAGGCAACGCCAATCCACGGCCGAGTTACCTTACCTTTCTCTATCAATTCTTTCAATATCGACTTGGCAGTGTTGATAGGAACTGCAAACCCGATGCCCTGTGCATACGGCATGTTGGCTGTATTGACAGCAATCACTTCTCCCTTTGTATTGACAAGTGGTCCACCTGAGTTGCCTGGGTTGATGGCAGCATCTGTCTGTATTAGCTCCAGCACGCCGCTCCTTGTCTGTATGCTTCTATTCAATGAGCTGACTATGCCGGCACTCACTGCAGGTCCCCCAGTAAGCCCAAAGGGGTTGCCAATTGCAATCACTATCTGACCTGTCTTTAGGTTGTCTGAGTTGCCAAGCTGTGTAGCTGGAAGCAATTCTTCTGATTCTACCTTGAGCACTGCAAGGTCGGTGGTCTCGTCGCTTCCGACCACCTTTCCTCTGAGTACCTTGCCATCTGGAAGCGTCACCTTGAGCCGCTCTGCGTCGTCGATCACATGGTTGTTTGTAAGGATGTAGCCCTTTTCATCTATGACTACCCCTGAGCCTACTCCTTCTACTGGAAATATCCTGAACATCTGGTCATGTAGCATCCTTACACTTGCGATGTTGACTACGCTCTTGCTCACTTTTTCAACTGCGCTGACAAGTACGTCTTCTGGAACCGGTATCATGCCACTATATTGGAGGGTAATAGGTAAATTGACCGGCTATTCTAGAATCCAGTCACACTCATTGAAGAAGAGTAGAACAGAGTGATTTGAAATGTTATGAAATTATTTTGTGGCATGCTATGCCAATATGTCAGTTAGAAAACATACGATTGCATTCCTGCAACGTTTAATGCAGGTAACAAAGCAAGCACTCGACGATTACTTACCAAGTCTTGCAACAAAGAATTGTCCGAGTCAAACCACAAATGAATGGACAGAATTGTAAATTATGTTAAAGCAGGCAGGTCAATAGTGCTCAAATTTGAAGTTTTTGCAGGCAGTGAAGAAAAGACAAGCATTGATAATGTAGCATCGTTTACCCAGGGATAAATTAGCTGTGCTACATTACACGATGAAGATGAAAGGCCTTGGCCTTGCCTGAACCATTTTTTATGGCCTATAATGCGCTGCAAATGTGTCTGCCTCATTGGAGCCAAAATCGCGCGTAAATTGATCCCTGACAAGCCTGCCATATACCACCAAGTCGCGTGCCATCATTCGCAACCTACTTGACAATTTTGCATTCACTGTTTCATTACCCGTAAAGTCTTGTGGGCCATTTATCGATACTCCATAGGGCATACTCCATCCATAGCACTGGCGGACTGCTGTGCGCATCTGATCCATAACAGTAAGCCCCTTTTCATGTGATGCAACTATGTATCCAAACATTTTACCAGCAAACTCTTCGTAAAAGTGATCAAGAAAGTTCTTAAGGGTACCGGATATGGAGCCATGGTAATCTGGCGATGCAAGGATAAAAGCATCAGCCCAAGCTATATCTTCGGCTGCACGTTCTACCTCTTTTGAGGCTGGAGCACTTGGGTCATATAAGGGCAATACTATTCTATTGAGCTCTAGTAGGCGAACTTCTGCGCCCTGCTTCTTGGCATACTCTAGTGCAATTTTAAGTGCCCGTGTGCTGTATGATCCTTGCCGAGTGCTACCCGCAACTCCTAACACGTTAAACGTATTTTTCATCTATTATTATTATTATTGAACTTAGGCAGATTAATCGACTTGCTTTTACAGGACCTGGTCACATCATCAATTCTTGATGATGGCATATTTCTATGGCATATTCAGCCTGCATGGCCGCAATCGAGAGTAGAGCATTTCGCTATCACTAAGTTGCACTCGTGTGATACATAGCCTTGCGATCTATATATGATCTTGTTCTTGTTGCCCTTCATCATTATTATCTCTTGAACTAAATAGTGATGCGCTTGGCACATGATAGACATTCAACAATTACCTGAGTTTCGCTCTTATTTATCACTTTGAACTTCTTTGAACCACATGACAGGCAGATAGGGCATGCTCTCTGACCCTTTATCACGTCTTATACTACTACCACCTTTGTGGATTGCTATCCGAGCGGGCTAGCATACTTATTCTTACAATGCCTCCAATCTGCTGTATTACCTTTGCGACTGCTGGTGGTACTAGATGCTCCCACGGCTTACCATCTTGCATAAGATGCCGAATGTTTGTGCCATTGTACTCATTTATTTCTGCAAACATAGGCTCCTTAATTGCAATGCCGGAGTCTTGAGAGCGTGCAAGGTACTTTACAAAGTCGTTGCCTGAGTATAGCACATCAAATGGTGGAACCATTGACCGTAGGTAGGCAAGCCATCGAGCATTGTTTTCATCATTTACAACAGGTATAATATAGCATCTTGAAAGATCAATCCCTTCTTCTTTCAATGCCTCATGAATCATTAGCACCCTCTCGCCAGCACTGAAAGGATCCTTGTCGATAAAGTTAAACTGAGCGCTCCCGATTATTATCACGAGCTCGTCGCACTCACTTAGGATCTGCTTTGTAAGTGCCAAGTGACCCTTATGGAAGGGCTGAAAGCGTCCCAGCATGAGTCCACGTCTTGTCATTGTGGTTTGCCTAACTTATTCTTCCACTGCTCTATTTCTTTTGCTTCTATCTTGCGGAAGATCGGCTCTACCTTACCAAGTTCATGGCCTACAGGAATTGCTCTGATGTCCCTAGCCGACTCCCAGACCTGCTGATGAACACTGCCACTTCCAAGCTTGAGCTGGAACCATATCTTTTCACACGAAAAGGGGATGAACGGTTCAAGCAAGATCGCCAAGCTTCGTACTGCATTCACCGATACGTACACAGTTGTATTTGAAGTATCCTTGTTTGCCCAAGGTGAGTTTGTCTGAAAATAATGGTTCATATAATTGCTATATTTTAGGATCCTCTTGAGCGACTTGTCTATCTCGTTGCTTGACAGCAGCCTGCCTGTTTCATACACTGTAGCCGCTAGCTCTTTTTCTATCGTATCGTCAATGCTGGATGGCTTGGGCACTATGCCTTGAAAGGACTTTTGTGTGAATGAAAGAGCCCTATTTATGAAATTGCCGATATTGGCGATCAGCTCATTGTTTATCTTTTCATAGAATGCATCAAAGTCAAAATTTAGATCATCTTGCGAGTATGTAACTACAGATGCAATGTAGAATCTCAAATAGTCAGGGTTGAATGCAGAAGTAAACTCCTTCAGGCCAATATACCAATTTCTGCTCTTTGATATCTTTTGGTTTTGCAGCATAAGGTGGCCCCTTGTAGGGATATATTCTGGAATCTTGTATTCTGAATTGATGCCAAGACGTATTGCCGGCAAGAAGAGGTAGTGGTGGTAGATAATGTCCTTGCCAATAAAATGGTAAATCTTAGATTCGTTCCAGAATCTCTTGCCGTCGCCTCCCCTGTCCTTGACGAACTTGACAAGGGATGATATGTAGCATAGGTGGTTATCGAACCAGCCGTAAAACACCTTATCCTTTGCCTCGGGCAGGGGTATTGGCACACCCCATGAAAGGTCACGGGTGATGTCCCAATCCTGCAGTCCTTCGTTTATCCAGTTGATGACATAGTTCTTGACGTCTGGCTGCAAGTGCGTGTTCGACAAAAGCCACTTTCTCAGTTTCTCTTCAAAGTTTGACAGACGGAAAAAGTAGTGCTTGCTCTCTTTTTTGACAGGTGGCCTGCCGCATATTGCACACTTAGGCTCCAGTATCTGATCGGGGACGCGGCCACACTTTTCACACAAATCTGAATACTGGTTTTCTGCATTGCAGTATGGGCATCTGCCAATTACATATCTGTCTGGCAAAAATTTTTTGTCATAGGTGCAGTAGAATTGAATTACGTTCTGGTCGTAAATGTGGCCGTTCTCGCGCAATTGTTTAAAAACGTACTGGACAAACTCAACATTTTCTTTGGAGCTTGTTTTATAAAAAAAATCAAACGAAATACCTAATGATTCAAAGTCTTCTTTGTCTTGCCTGTTCCAATGTTCAACATAATCTTTGGGACTTTTTTTCTCTTTTTCTGCTCTTATCAAGATTGGAGTTCCAAAATCATCAGTAGCACAGATATGGTATGCCTTCAACCCGTTGAGTCTCAAAAAACGTGTGAAAATATCTGCCGGTAGATATGTGGAGGCTATATGACCTAGATGTATTTCACCATTTGCATAAGGAAGTGCGCTTGTAATTACTGCGCTTTCGCTGCTGCTGTTATCCGGCATCACACTTGCAATCAATGCACAGCATTTTAACCTAACTGGAGTGCTCGTAGCGCTCTTGCTTCTCTATCATTTGATCTATCTTGATGCCCATTGAATCAAGTGCATAGCTTCCAACATCTTGATCTATTTGTTCTGGCACGCTATGCACTTTTACCTCCATCCTGTCATGGTTTTTTGCAATGTATAAAATAGATAGCAGCTGATTGGCAAATGAGAGAGCCATTACTTCCGGTGGGTGGCCTTCTGCAGCAACTAAGTTGACTACTCTCCCCTTTGACAGCAGGAATAACTTCTTTCCATTAACATCAAAGCGTTCGATATTTGGACTGATCTGCACCGGTTGGCAGCGGCTGATGTTATAGAGGCTCTCAATATCGATCTCGACATCAAAGTGGCCCGCGTTTGCCAAGATGGCAGCATCCTTCATCTTAAGAAAATGCTCCTTTCTTATCACGCACGTTTGTCCCGTGCATGTAACAAAAACGTCGCCGGCAGGCGCAGCATCTGACATTCGCATTACCTCAAATCCATCCATCTTGGCTTCGATTGCTTTTATCGGATCAACTTCGGTAACAGTCACCACAGCCCCCATGCCCTTTGCCCGAGTTGCCACGCCTTTGCCCACCCAGCCATAGCCGCATACAACGATATTCTTGCCTGCCAATAGTATGCCTGTTGCCCGCAATATGCCATCAAGGGTGCTCTGTCCAGTGCCATGTCTGTTATCAAAAAGATATTTTGTACGAGCATTGTTGACCGCTATAATGGGGTAAAGGAGTCTGCTGGTCCTTTCTAGGGCAACAAGTCTCTTTACCCCAGAGGTTGTCTCTTCGGTGCCTCCCACTATCCCCTTTGCCTTTTGCTGATGGGTCATTGAATGGAGATCACCTCCGTCATCAGTTATTATGGCAGGTCTAAATGCAAGCACACTGCGGATGCACTGCTGATACTCTGATTCTGTCTCGCCGCGCCAAGCATACACATTTACACCCATGTTATACAGAAAAGCTGCAATGTCATCCTGTGCCGACAAGGGATTTGCTGAACAAATTGCGATGTCTGCGCCCAAGTGCTTTGCAGCCATCACAAGGACTGATGTTTCTTTTGTAATGTGAAGACAAAAACCAAGACAAAGACCTGCCAGCATTTGACTGCTCTCATTCATTGCTCTTATCTTTTCAACTATGCCCATACGGCTGGCAGCCCACTCATATGACCGCCTTCCTTTGTCTGCAAGGTTGCTATCCGCTATTTTTCCAGGCACGATTCATGAATGATAGGACATGCAATAAAAGCTACTGGTTTTCATACTCTTGTTCGCGGAACCTTGCTCTTCCCCTTCTTATGAGGGCAAAGAGTACAAGTATTGTCGCTATCCACACTACGCTTAGCATGATGTTGGTGAAACTAACGTAGAGATACGGCATTGCATCGATCATATCTTGCTGGATGATTTCTAGCGATACATGAATGTCCAGCATGCCAGAATTATATTCTGCACTATGGGGCTCCATTGATGCTATCGAGTTGGCGCGGCTCACAATGTCGTTTAGATTTCCTTGTATGAGCGCCAAGTCTGTTTTTGCAGTTGGAAATACCCATACCGGATTACCGCTCTCAGGCAGTTCCATCTTCGCCTTTGATACAAAGCTTGCCAGAGCTTCCGGAGTCTGAGCAGTCTGAGCCCTCTTCAGGTATCCAAGTGCGCTGTCGACAGGGTAAACGGCCTGCTGGTATCCGTAAAGGGCCATAGCTATGCCAAAAATCATAAGAGCCAGAAGGCCGGCCATCATGAGCCTGTATGACGATGTCATGCCGGAATTGATACTGCTATAGCACTGGGAGAGATATTTAGATGTGGCGGAGAAGTCTGTATTGATGCCTCTGCTGTCCGATAACCAATTTATAGTCAGATTGATTACAAGGTGATGATAATTGGCATTTGTCAAGGTTGCCCAGCGGGGTGAGATTAAGGAGAACAGCGGCAAGGAGCTCTACATCAATGGCACAAGAATTGCGCTTTTCTATGCAAACGGCAAATATTATGCAATTGAGGCACTTTGCCGTCATCAGGACGGCTCGCTTGCTCCTGGGAGGATAGACGGCGAAGTCGTCGAATGTCCCCTGCATTCATGGCATTACAACATTAGAACAGGAGAGTTGCTAGACTACCTTGAAGGAGTAAAACTCATGACCTACAATGTAGATGTTAGAGGAAACGACATTTACATCGACGCCTAGCAAAGTAAAAAGCAGGGGCAAGCCCACCCCAAATCGCAACAGTGAAATTATACAATACCCTCAGTCGACAAGTAGAGGAGCTAAAGCTACAGAACTGCCTAGTGAGGATGTATGTTTGTGGAGTTACAGTCTATGACAATTCTCACATCGGGCACGCAAGAACAATCATTATATTTGATGTATTGCGCCGATACTTGCTATCAAGAGGCTATAAAGTCATTTTTGTGCAGAACTTTACCGATGTCGATGACAGGATAATCAACCGCGCAAAAGCAGAGGGCAAGAAGGCAGAGGAGATATCAAGGACATTCATTGACAGATACTTCAACGACTTTGATAACTTGAATGTAATGCAAGCAGATTACCACCCAAAGGCTACTGATCACATCGACGAAATGATCCAGTTAATTGATGGGCTGATGAAAAAGGGACATGCCTATCTGACGCTCAACGGTGTGTATTTCAGAATCAAGTCATTTCCGGGCTACGGCAAGTTATCAAAAAAGTCAATCGAAGAGCTAGAGTCCGGCGCAAGGATAGAGATCGATCCCTCAAAAGAGGACCCACTTGACTTTGCGCTTTGGAAGTTCTATTCAGATGAGACGGTATGGCCAAGCCCTTGGGGTAATGGGAGGCCTGGCTGGCATATAGAGTGTTCTGCCATGTCGCATAAATATCTCGGCGACACATTCGAGATTCATGGTGGCGGACATGATCTAGTTTTTCCACACCATGAAAATGAGATAGCCCAGTCAGAATCATACACAGGCAAGCAACTTGCAAAGATATGGGTTCACACTGGCATGGTTACCATCAATTCACAAAAGATGAGCAAGTCGCTTGGCAACATTGTTACAATAGAGCAGGCCCTAAAAACATGGAGAGCTAATCCTCTCCGGCTCTACTGCTTGTCATCACACTATTCAAAACCTCTTGATTATACTGACGAATTGCTAAAAGAGTCAATCCAAAGGTGGCGCCAGATAGAAACATGCGCCTACGAACTGCAGCTTGCATTCGGTAGCGGTGGCGAGATTGATTCTGTGCAGAGGATATGTGATGAATCAATGCAAGCTTTTGAAGATGCAATGGACGAGGATATGAACACTTCGCTAGCAGTTGCAGAGTTAGTAAAGCTTGTAGCAAAGCTCAATAGGTATATCGCAGCAGACAAGCTAACAAGAGATATGGCTAATAGTGCATTGCCAACTCTTAACAAGATGATGGACATTCTTGGACTGAAAATTGTAGAAGCTAGTGACAAAGAAAGGAAAGAAATTGAGGAAATAGTGGTACAACGCAACAAGCTACGAGCTGAGAAAAAATTTAAAGAGGCAGATGAGCTCCGCAAGAAGCTATTAGAGCGCTCTGTTGAGCTATTAGATCACAAGGGACGCACAGTGTGGGTCAAGAGGGAAAAACCCGAATAGTCAGATTTAGTTTTTGTACATGCAAATATTCAAACTGATGAGCTTGTCTTAAGCCTATATCTAGTGTAGTGGCAATGATGATGATACGAAATGATATATGAAGTGATTCAGCCACAATATTTGAACATGTAGTAATACCGGCAGATATTATTATAGTTAATGTATATCCTCTATCACTGTGGCAACTTCAAGATGAGGGGCAACATTCTTAGCAGATTCCTCTTCACAAGGTTCTGCAGAATATTGGCAAAATAAGGAGCAAATTTCAAAATGAGGCTGACGATATCTAGGTTCTTAGCACAATCTTAAGCAATATTCTTAGAATACTTACATCAACGGTCAGACAAGAACCAAGGTGGAAGCATTTAAAGCGCCGCGGTTCTGACAAAAAAGAAGACACGATCAATCTCTAGCTTTTTCCTCTCTAATCTTTTCCAAGTCTTTTTGCAATAATTCAATAGTTTTCGGTATCTCCTTTTCTGCGCAATCTATGCAGATCTGCTGCAGGGAAAGTGGGTAGGTGAAATATTTCATATTTAGTGCGATATCGCGCTTGCATGATACACATTTTTTCATCTTGTAAGGGTCGGTATTCTTGATGATCAAATCTCTACCACATCACCTTGGCCGGGTGCATGCGCCTCATAGCCATACTTTTCCTTTATCTCGTCGGCAAACTTGACGCATGATGGGCCATCACCATGTACAGTCAGCACCTTTGGGTTGCCTTTGACACGATCCAAGATTTCAAAAAGCTCGCTCCTGCTATTGTGACCGGAAAATTCAAAGCGCTTAACATCAGCGTAGCATTTTCTTATCTTGCCATCAAAGTTGGCAACACGCTTTTCTAGGAGCATTCTGCCAGGTGTCCCTTCACCCTGGTATGACACAATCGCGATACCATTCTTCTCGCTGTTGGCTATCTGCTGTGTGTAAAATATTGCAGAGCCTCCGACCAGCATGCCTGCCGGCGAGATTATGACGCATGGCTCCTCTACAACTCTGCGCCTTCTACTCCAGCCCTGTATCCACTCAGCCTCACCTATGGCTCGTTTGAACATTTCTGCATCTTTGAGGAATGCTGGGTGGCGACTCATTATCTGATTTGCTTTAAGAGCCATGCCGTCCATTGCCACCTTGTGCTTGAAATTGTAGGCCTTGAGCACAGTTGCTATTTCCTGTGCGCGCTCGACTGAAAAGGATGGAACAAAAAGAGTTCCACCGCGCTCTATAACTTCATATGCAAATTCAATGAGCTCCTTTTCAGCCTCTTCCCGAGGTTGCTGTTCTGACTGTGAATAGGTACTCTCTATTATCATCAGATCAATTTCGCCAAAGTCAAGGTCTGCAGGTCGCAAAAGCTTTGAGCCACGGGTATTGATGTCACCACTGTAAAACACTTTCTTGCCTTCATGTTCTATTACAATGCTTGCACCACCTACTACGTGACCTGATTCATGGAGCGTCACCTTGGCATTATTTACCATGTAGGGTTCTCTATATTGCAGATTCTTGGAGCTCCTGAGCATCGTCATAACATCGATGTATTCAAACGGTAAATAGAATCCAGAGAGCTTAATCATATCTTCAATAAGCAATTCAGAAAGCTCAAAAGTTGGAAGAGTGCCTAGGACAGGAATATTTGTTGAGCTGGACAGGTACAAGGAAGGAACAAAGCCGGAGTGATCAAGATGTGCATGAGTGATGACTACAGCATCAACTTCCTTGGGCTTGACATGCATTGGGAAAATGGGTTCACGCTTGAGCAGGACGCCATAGTCCAACAGTACGCTGGTATGGTCACAGTTCACGAGAAATGCCGAGCGGCCCACCTCCTTTGCCGCTCCCAAAACCTTAACTTTCAATTTACTGTTACTATAGAGCTGTCGGTAATACTCTCTTTAAATCTTGCTAATTCCATTGCACCTGCCACATTGGTTCTAGCATTGCAGGATTTTCAAGTTTTTGCAAATAGCCATATCCACATGCATCAAGTATGGATTCAAAATCATATCTATGATCATTAGATGATTCTTTTTCAACCTGTATTTTGAGTGCTGCCTTGACTCTTCGTACTTTTTGTGGCTTTGCATAGACATACCAAAGGTTGTGTGCTCCTCGCATCCTTGCAAGCTCGGTCCGCTTGTTGTCTGGCATTTTTGTATAATACTGATTCATGATCTCCGTATTGACATCCTCCCATGAAGGCGTTCTCCACCATGCCACCCTCTGGAAGCCATGACCGTCAAATTCAGCTTCCAAGCTGATGCCCTGATCAAGCGTCGTGATAATAACATCAGTGCTATGCGCAATCGGATCGCGAAAGTCCTGGCCTGGCTCCATCCAACCCACGAAAATCAGGTCATATTTTTTGTCTATCCAATGCGCGTCGGCAATGCTAATATAATCCGGCTTTATGATGCCAAGACCGTAAAAAATCCCGGCGTCCTTTTCGATTCCTTCAGCGCCAGGAATAAATTTCCGTACCTGTTTTAGGAAATCTCCGTAGCCACATCCTACATCGAGGTACTTTGGATTACTTGAGATTGTCTTTGCAACAGCAACGGTGCGCAGTACATCGACCTTCCTGTATGCAAAGTAAGACCCTTTAAAAAAAGGAAAGATGTAGCGCTCATGGTTTGATGACAATGTGTTGGCACGAAATTGCGCGAGCTCATGCCTAGCCTTGCGCAGATCTTCAAGATTAAATGGCATTTAGTCTAACTTCACTTCCCACACTTTCCTATTGTTGGCGAGTCCTGGCAGCTCCTCCATGTAATGGAAGCCGCATTCATCAAGAACAGACTCAAAATCAAACCTATCATTTGGATCTTCTACTTTTTTCAACCATGACTGCAAGCGT
>JAICEE010000016.1 GCA_025924355.1 Nitrososphaera sp. | reverse complement strand
TAGGCGGGAATACATAGCCGGCAAACCGCAGATGAAAATTGCTAGGTTTTCATCTGGGCTAGCAGGAAACAATTATGATTACAAGATAGAACTCATAGCGACTGAGAAGCTCCAGATACGCCACAACGCCCTAGAGGCCGCCAGGCTTGCGGCAAACAAAAGGATGGCACAAGCAGGGGAGACGAGCTTCTTTTCTATGTTGCGCGTGTACCCACATGTCCTCCTCAGAGAGAACAAAATGATTGCAACTGCAGGCGCAGACCGACTTCAGGAGGGAATGAGGAGAGCTTTTGGTAAATCAACTGGTCTTGCAGCAAGAATCAGACCGGGTCAAGTGATCTTTGAAGCATACGTCACCGCTCCCAATCTTGAACTTGCACAGGACGGCTTTAAGATGGCTGCAAGCAAAATCGGCCGGCCAACAACTACTAGGATAACGCCGCTAAAAGAGCAGGCAATGGCAACAGCTGAAGATTAGATCAAGTCAAACCTTGTCAGGCAACGATTTTATCTCTTTTGCGTTGCATATGTCTGCCTTACCGCCTATGCTCTTGCAGATAAGCGCAGTAATGTTGTCTGCTTCTGTTCTGATGGCCTTGCCTACTGTTGATGCAGGATTTTGAATTTCTTCTTTGACCTCTTCATGATTCATGCCTTCCAAAAGTCGTGGACTGTAGCCAGAGCCCACTTGCATAAACTGACCGTCAATGAGAAGGAAGGGAATTATCTGGTCTGGGTTGAAGGTGTCTAGAATTTCATAGTCTCTTTCATCAAGTTCTTGCAGTGGTTCAAAGTTCCTGTCTACAGTTTCGCGTCCAACAAACTCTACATAATCGCTCATGTACTTTGCTGTTGCAAAATTGACAGTTGGAATGTTGAGGTATTTCTCATCATGGTCAGCACTTGCAGTTTCTACAAGTCCTTGCCAGCTGCCAAAACTGTCAAGCGCGCTTACAATAGCCCATCGCTCACTTGCGCAGAAAGGGCAGAAGCCTGCACCCATAAAGAACATCAATGTTTTACTACGTGGTCCTTTGAGCGGTTGATTAGTTACGTGCATGAAATTACCAAGAACCTTCTTTGGAATGAAGGTGCTGCTGTGGCTGCTGCTATTAGTGTCCATGGTAAAAGCATGTTCTGGCGTTTTGTTTATTAACGTTCGGAATCAACAATATATCCCATCTTGGAGTAGGAACAGGATGAAAGCAATTACCTCACCTAATCTAGTAGTTTCTAAAATATCTAAAATAAAAAATACCAAATAAATTTGCACGTCTGAACATTTTGGCAAATGTAGTCTTGCTCACAATTAGAATTGCTAAATAGTTTTTGAGCGTACCTCCACTGTGCCCAATGAGAATTCGAGTTGGACCGACCTTATAGGCGAATCAGTACATACAAGCGATGACCAAGACATAGGAGACATTGAAGCAGTAAGCCGCAACTTCATAGTCGTAAAAAAAGACTCATAAATGTTCGTCGGTACTACATTACTCTTCGCAGGGTTGAAGGTTGGGACGGCAAGGTACTATGGCTAAAGATCCCAGAAGAGACGGTAAAGACCAAATATGAGAGAGATGCAGCACCAGACCCCTACAAGTATCACTACAGCAGCGCCCCCACAGTTGAAGCCTCAAATGTCGTTCGCAGGTTTCAAATCAATATGCCTAAAATACCGCCTAGAGCCCAAGAACAAAGACCATTTCTTGTTTCTCATGAATCCTCAGGAAAGGAGGACCGCGTCTTCGTCTGCAACCTTTGCAATGCAGACTTTAAGACTGAAGATGAATTGAGCAGCCATGTAGAGTCGAGCCACTAGGCACAAATGCTCTGCTCAACAGATAAAGAAGCTAGTACCCAATGAAGTAAAGTTCCGGAGTATATGATCTATATCGCTTGGCCCCAATATATCGAAAATCAATGGCTTCCAAGTAGGATGCTTGAGACACAGAAAGAAGAAAAAAGCAAGGCACGATTTACGCCAAGAGAGATATGGAATCTATTTGTCTTTATGCTCATAATAGGCTGATGGAAAAACTCGAAAAAAGATATACCACTTACATATCACTGCGCATATTGTTATCATATTTTTTTCATTTCAGCCAGCCGCTAGGAAACGGCCGAACCAAATAGAATCGACCTCCAACAAAATTACTTGTGGGCAACGGATCCGGGTTGGTTTTTCCTGTCACCGAAAATTCCACCAAACTTTCTTGTCATCTGTTCTTGTTTTTGCTGCGGATGCGAATGCGGTATAGAGGATATTCTTGCTATTGCAGGGATCTGCGATCGGATAGACATTTCTATCATAACTAGTAATAGTTCTACATCTGCAAGCCTCTTGTTACCATCGATCTCAAGATGTACTTCAGCTTCCGCAAGTGCTCCTGCTGGACGTAGCAGGACTGACTTGACTTTGATATTTTCTTCCTTGAACTTTTCCTCCACTATCCTCTTCACCATATCAGTCAATTTTGGATTCTGCCACGAGTCCACCAAGATCAGTGAGGACTGCTTGAGGGAGATATATGACACTGAAAATATGTAACCTGCAATTATCATGCCCCCTATTGCGTCCATCTGTAGAAAGCCAAACTGGGATGCAATTAAGACACTGAAAAAACCAATAACAGATGCAGAACCATCTTTTATAGAATTTTTGGCATCTGTCTTTAATGACAAGAGGTTGTATTTATTGGCTATTGAATTCATCTGAAATGCTCTATG
Source organism: Nitrososphaera sp. (assembly GCA_025924355.1). GTDB lineage: Archaea > Thermoproteota > Nitrososphaeria > Nitrososphaerales > Nitrososphaeraceae > Nitrososphaera. The sequence goes on along the minus strand of JAICEE010000016.1, from coordinate 17,680 downwards.
AAGTGAAATGCCACCTGCGGCAGCTAGCACTACCATTGTCAATATTGGTTGCTTAATCTCCTTTGGGTCAACTAGCGCTTCAAATGAATGATAAAAAATGAATATTCCTATTCCAATCATGCCTATTGCTGCAATGAGAGCAGCAAAACTTTCCACTTTGTGATAACCGAAAGGGAATTTCCTGTCTGCCGGTCTGTGTGCTATGCGTAAGCCAATAAGCACTATGAAAGAAATCATTGCGTCTGAAAGTGAATCTATGCCGTCTGCTGTTGCGACAACGCTACCACTTATTTGACCCATAATGATTTCTGCAACTCCTATGCTGAGCAAGGTAATTACAGAAATCTTCGCAATTTTCTGTCCTGCAATAAGGCCTTCGTTTACAAGATCGGCCGGCTTACCGGCTGAGGGCTTGTTGCTGATCACGATAATACTGTCTTGTATTTATAGACCATCATATTTAACGTTTCAAAAATGTACGAACCGCAATATTAATAACACTTCATGGCGAACCATCCTATGGTAAGCATCAGTTTTTTGTTATACAGATAAATAAACCTTAACCATTTTACGAATTATTCATTTGTATCTGAGAACACTTTCAGACTTGGAAGACTCGCAATTTGAAGGCAAGAGAGTGTTTGTTCGAGTTGATTTTAATGTCAGCATAAACAACGGGTATATAGGCGAGGATTATAGAATCCGAATGTCTCTTCCGACAATTGAGTATTTGTCAAAACGGGGAGCCAAGGTCATATTGGCTTCGCATCTTGGAAGGCCTGAAGGTCATGACCAAAGATATTCTATTGCGCCTGTAGCCAAACGACTGACTGAGATCATTGGCAGAGCAAGGCCGCCAATACGGTTTGCAAGCGACTGTGTGGGTATAGAAATTGAGGAGCACATAGACAAAATGAACAAAGGAGACATTCTGCTGCTTGAGAACCTGCGTTTTCACAAAGAAGAAGAGTCAAATGACCCAGAGTTTAGCAAAAAGCTTGCTTCTCTTGCAGATATTTACGTCAATGACGCCTTTAGCACATCTCATAGGAAGCATTCTTCCACCTATGGTGCCGCATGGATGTTTGATATCCGGCTCGCGGGGTTTAATCTGATAAAGGAAGTAAAGTACCTTTCAATGATAAGGGAAAACCCGATTAGACCCTTTACTCTTGTGCTGGGAGGAGTAAAGATAAAGGACAAGATAGGAGCACTTGAGCATTTACTGCCAAAGGCAGACAAGGTGATAGTAGGAGGTGCGGCGGCCTATACTTTTCTCAAGGCAAAGGGTATCAACACTGGAAACTCGATTATAGATCAGGAGCACATACAATGGGTTGAAAAAGCGCTTTTCAGCTATGGCGAAAAGATATTGCTGCCCACTGATCACCTTTGCGCAACTTTCCCAAACGATACCTCGGTGACCATGGTCAGCGGCGACATCCCAGATGGGATGTCCGGCTTTGACATAGGCAATGAAACAGTTGAACGCTATTCAGCAGAAGTCGGTTCAAACGGAGGAGGTGCTCTCTTTTGGAACGGCCCAATGGGCATGTTTGAGATAAAGGCTTTTTCAAATGGTACGATAAACGTCGCTAAGAGTATGGCTCTTGCATACTGGCGTGGAAGCAAGACCCTCATAGGCGGCGGCGATACACTTGAAGCAATGAAGAGAGCTGGCGTTGCTGAGAACGAAGTAAGCCATGTATCAACCGGAGGTGGCGCAACACTGCGTTACTTAGCAGGCGACGATATGCCTGGCCTAGTCATTCTAAATGACCATTAGGTTTCGCGGACTGCAACAGTTTGATAATTCTATCATAAATAAATTTTATAAAAAAACAACACCACTAAGTGGGTACACGCCATTCAAGTTTTTCTTACAAGAAGATATCGCAGTTCTAAATTATATTGATTCTGACTGCTTTCATGTAAGAAACGTCATCATTGCCCGCCCCAAGCATTATCATATATTGCCCTTGGTCTAGATTGTCTGCTGCGGTAAACGTGTATGAAACCTCTTTTGAACCTCCAGACGAGAGAGACACAGATTCTTCGCTGAAAATACCGGTAGAGTTGCCAAGAGCCCCGTTTGGGGTAAACGTTCCTGCAGCAATCATTTGACCGCCGAAATCGCTTGGTGTTGTTAAGGTCACTTTGATTTCGGTGCTTTCGCCCCTTGAAACTACAACTTCAGCCGGCGTCAATACTGAAACTGGCACCTGCTTTGATGCATCTACTTTAGCGATCTTGTTTTCTGTCCATTCAGTGAACCATAGCTGATTATCGGGATTTACTGCAAACTGCATAACATTTGCAATGCCGCATACTGTTGCTTCAGGGGGACAAAGCGCCCAGGCTCTGTTTTGTGAAGGTACCCAATATTCGATTAGTGAGAGCTCTTCTGTGTCAAAGCGGGCTATCTTATTGCCTGTATGCTCGTTGAACCACAAGGAGCCGTCCCCGCCTTTATCTATCCAATATGGAAGTGTGTATGCGCTAGGAGGGGTACTGCCACCATAAATCTTAGGGGATGCTATTGAAGTTACAAATTTTGTAATGTTGTCCATGGTAGGATCGTATTTGAAGAATGTGCTTGTGCCGTGATCTGCCACCCAGACATTTCCATAATTGTCAAGTTCCATTCCAACAGGTGAGCCAAGATCGGCCGGAAGATCCACTATCCGGACAACTCTGTCAGTTTCAATATCATATTGGAAGAGCTGTCCTTTCTTTTGTTGGAAAGCAAGGAGAGAAATCCACACATCATTTTGCTCGTTATCAACTATCAACCCGCCGGAGGTAACTAGATCCAAACTGATGCCAGCAAACCCTTCAAGCGGTAGTGAAATTTCTCTAAATCCTTCCGAGGTTGCATTTTGCATCTTAGATACATTGCCAAAAAAAAGAGCCTGAGAGTTTATTCCTATAAAGTACAAGTTACCATTGGAGTCAAAGTCCATCATAGAAGGATATTTGGCTGGTACTTTGAACATATCAAAAGCCTCTGTCGATTGGTTAAAGCGCCATATTGTATTGTTCTGGTCAGTGAACCAGACGTTTCCGCTGATGCCATCTAGCTTTACCGCCCATGACATCGACCATGAGGGAACTGCGGTAAAGGGTAGTGAACGCGTGGGCCATGAAGGGATCTCATATTCGGAGAATGTACCTGCGGCACTATCATATTTGCCAAGAAGGCCAGGTTTTGTTGATACATACCACACCTTTGAGCCATCCACCGCAACTCCAACCGGCATTTCACATTCTGTAGGTAGACCAACTTCAGTAATGTAAGCATTGGAATTTGGCGCCGTATCAGTGCCGCAAAATTGTTGCTTGAACTGCTGTTCCATCGCTTCATCATTTTGCCTATTTGTGGTAGGACCAGAAGTTTCAGGTAAATCTCGTGAAATCATGGCAATATAGACTGCGGCAACGGCTGCAATGCCAATTATAGCATAAATAGCGATCTTTTTTGACGATGGGCTCGTGGTCTTTTTCCGGGACGATTCTGGCAACGGCTAGAAAAACAGCCGCCTTTCCACTTTATATCTCTTGTCGGGAGCTATAGACAGAAATACCGATCTAGATTATTACCAGATTTGAGTGGTTACAGAAAAAGGAGAAGAGAGCCAGAAGCAGCGACTTCTAATAGGCTACCTGTCTGTGTTGTTTGCCGCGGTTCTTTTTGGCTCCGTATTCAGCCTAGCAAAGGTTCCTCTTGCTACAATAGACCCGCTTGCTCTAACAGCAGTAGTCTATACTATCTCCGGGTTAGCCCTGATTCCCTTTGCAAAGGGCTCATTTACGTTTGAAAGAAGAGACGACTATGTCTATATCCTAATCGTAACAATTTTTGGAGGAGTGTTGGCACCTACGCTCTTGATGTATGGCCTTCAGCAGACAGCCGCTTCTACTGCAGCCATATTGACAAATGGCGAAATCGTATTCACAATAGCACTTTCATCTATATTTTTTGGGGAAAAACCCCATGGGAGGATTGGGTTGTTTGCAGTCCTTTTGGTAGTGATAGGTCTAATCATAGCTACCACAGAAGACCTAAGAGCTTTAGAGACCATCGTTCAATTGAACGCAGGCAATATCATGATACTGGGATCTATGTTCATGTGGGCAATTGACAATAACGTCAGCAGGCGTCTTACATCAAGGGCAAGCCCTGCCAAGATAGCTATGGTCAAGTCACTCTTCGGCGGTCTTGTTCTGATTGCAGTGGCATTTGCACTTGGAAAAGGAAGCATCATAACAGGGATCGGATTTGAGATGTGGATACTAATAGTTGGAATGTCAATCGCAGGCTTTGGTGGCGCGCTCCTGTTATTTCTCGAAGGCATCAAGAGAATTGGAACCGTAAGGACGATGTCAATGTTTTCTCTGACTCCTATTTTTGGCATAGTCATCGCGGCGCTGACACTTGGAGAGTCTATAAGTGTATTTCAAGGCATTGCCACAGGCCTGATAGTTGTAGGCATAATTCTAATAGGCCGATACTAAAGGAGCTTGAGCTCGAATGTTACTTTGTCAATTACGGCCGAAGGAGCGGGGCCTATCCCAATACAAGTAATGGTACCTGATGGTATTTGTGTCAAGCCACTATCCTGTACTTGGACCACAGGTAGGTTTAGCTCTTCGGCTCGCATTCTTACATGCATCAATTCTTCGATATTCTTTACCTTCACTACTACCTTGGCCTGGCCGGCAGAAAACCAAGAGTTGAACCATTCTCTTCTCGATGCCTTTACCTTTTCTGCACCCATCACTGCAGCATGGGCAACCTGTGCCGCTAGCTTGCCAGTACCCATGTTGACATCACGCCTGACAATAATTACCTGCTTAAAGTTCATATCTCATACTTGCTTACTCATAGTTTAATTAACAGACTGAAAAATACATTACTAGTCATTTCCCAGATGCCTGATTATGACGTGGTGATCGCAGGAGGTAGCATATCCGGGCTCCTTGCTGCCCGTGAAATTGCTGCTGGAGGCCTTTCTGTTGCAGTACTAGAGGAAGACGCGGAAATTGGCACTCCGGAGCACTGCGGTGGGCTTGTAAGCATTTCTGGCATACAGAACCTCGGCATCGTACCAGATATCGACACAATAGAGAACAACAGAATAGCGTACGCCAAGATCTTTTCTCCTTCAAGCTGTTTTGAAATCAGGGCAGAAAGGCAAAAGGTCATCGTCCTAGACAGGCGCAAATTTGACAAGCAGATCGCCTTTCAGGCGCAAAAGAAAGGCGCTGAGATAAGAGTAAAATGTTCAATGCGATCGTTTGGAAAAGAAGGCTCTGACTACGTAGTCAAGACTTCTGAAGGGAACTTTTCATGCAATTTTTTTGTAGACGCAAGAGGTATAGCATCAATAATTAACACAAATAGAGATGGTGTTCTCCACTCGGCTCAGTATGAAGTTTATGCTTCATGGATAGAGCCTCATACGATTGAGGTCGTATTTAATAGCCAGCAATATCCAGGTTTTTTTGCATGGATAATCCCTACTGGTCGAGGAAGAGGCAAAGTAGGCGTTGCGGGCAGGCGGATTAATGCTGCAAGTGCGCTACAGACTTACATTGATAGCAAGGGAAAGTACTCTGTAGTGCGCAAAGTTTACGCACCGATATGGGTTAATGGGCCATTGCAAAGTTTTGTCTCTGACAAGACAATAATAGTGGGCGATGCAGCAGGCCAGAGCAAACCTACAACTGCTGGAGGCATTTACACTTGCGGCATGGGAGGCGTGCTGGCAGGGCGGGCTCTGGTAAGAGCAGCAGACAAAAAGAATGATGAGAGGCAGAAGCAACAGCTGTTGCTAAAGCGATACGAAATTGACTGGTTTTCTATGTTCAAGCCCGAATTTGACAAGATGCTACTTGCGCGCCGGCTCCTAGAGCGGATGGACAATAAGGCTATAGACAACTTGATTACGGCGATACCAAAAGAGATTGTTCAAGAGGCGTCTGTCGATGGCGACTTTGACCTTCACTCGAGTGCACTTGCTAAGATCTTAGGAACAAAAGGCGCTGCCAGAATGGCTAAAGCTCTGCTTGGGAACGAAATAAGGCGTTTAATCCCAGAGAGCTAAGGAAGATATAAATTCCGTTACTTGCAACAAGCAGCACTGATGTCCAAGCCATTGCAGTTGCCAGTCTGCAGTTCATGTGGCAGGCCAATTATGCCTAATGATGAATGCGTTAAGTATTACTGTGCAAATTGCGGATATGTTCTAATGTGGCGATGCGAGAGCTGCCGTGAGTTCGCAAGACCCTATAAATGCATAGGCTGCGGTTTTGAGGGTCCATAGTCATGGCACGATTGGTAGTTAGGATAAGAATACTTCCAGCTGAGGCTGAGTCCAACCTTGAAAATGTTGTCGAGTCGATAAAGAAATCTGTGCCACAAGGAATGGAAATGAAAAGCAGCTCAATGGAGCCAATTGCCTTTGGGCTGGAAGCAATTGTCGGCGACTTTTTAGTGGATGACGCTGAGGGACAAATGGACAAGTTGGAAGAATCTATCAAAAGTGTAGAAGGTGTAGGCGAGATAGAGGTAACGAATATCAGCAGGCAGTCAGTAAGAATGAAGTAATATAATATTACTAATAATAGCGGAGGCACCCTAGGATTGAAAAAGATGCGCGCTGGAAGTGACGAATCGTCCCCCCTCCAGCTTAGAGTAGCGGAAGCCAAACATCGCGATGTAGGCAAGAGGCGAGCCAGAATGGATCCACGACATATGGAGCGTCTCGGAATACAGGCTGGAGAAGTACTCGAAATCCTGGGGAAGCGTACTACAGCAGTGACTGCATGGCCAGCGGATGAGGAAGAAAGGGAAACAGACATTATCAGGATAGATGGCCAGACAAGGAAGAACGCAGGTGCAGGACTGAACGACCTTTTAAATGTCAAAAAGATAGATTGCAGGCAAGCAAAGAGCGTCGCCTTGATGCCGCTAGGCAATAGCAATATCACCGTCGACAAGGAATTTTGTGATTTTGTTAAAAATAGGCTCAAGGGCTACCCCCTCAATGAGGGTGACGAAATTTCAGTAGTCATTTTGGGCAATCAGATGGACTTTAACGTTCAAAGAGTAATACCTAAGGTCATTTCTAGAATTGAGCAATCGACAAGACTCACTATAATGGCGGAGATCACAAGTGAGAGAAAGCCGCGCGTAACATACGAAGAGATAGGTGGAATGAAAGAACAAATAAAAAGACTGCGAGAAATAGTCGAGCTCCCTATGCGCCATCCTGAGGTCTTTGCAAGGCTCGGAATAGAGCCTCATAGTGGCATCCTGATGTACGGATCTCCAGGTTGTGGCAAGACACTTATAGCAAAGGCATTGGCCTCAGAGTCTGAAGCTAACTTTTTCATAATCAATGGCCCGGAAATCATGAATAAATATTATGGCGAAACTGAGGCAAGATTGCGAGACATTTTCAAGGAGGCTCGTGAATCTGCCCCCAGTATAATATTTATCGACGAAATTGACGCTATTGCTCCAAAAAGAGAAGAGGCATTTGGCGATGTTGAAAAACGCGTGGTGGCACAGCTACTAGCATTGATGGACGGTATGTCTGACCGTGGTCAAGTTATTGTACTTGGAGCCACCAACAGGTCAGAAAGCTTGGATCCAGCACTAAGGCGACCAGGCAGGTTTGACAGGGAAATCGAAATAGGTGTGCCAAATGTAGAGGGCAGGCTTGAGATACTGCAGATTCACACGCGTGGCATGCCGCTATCAGAAGACATTGACCTGCAAGAGCTTGCAGCTACACTTCACGGATACACTGGCGCAGACATTAAGGCGTTGTGCCGAGAAGCTGCCATGAAAGCCCTAAGGCGTTGCCTGCCTGAGATCGAACTAGAGGGTGAGAGGATCTCATCGGAGATCCTTGAGAGCATGATGATCACTGATCGCGACTTTAAGGAAGGGATGAAAGAAATCATCCCGACGGCAATGAGGGAATTTTATGTTGAAGCAGCAGGTGTCAAATGGGAGGATGTTGGAGGCTTGTATGAAGCAAAGAGGACTCTGCACGACAACCTCATAACGGGAATCAAAGAACCCGACAAGTTTGCGAAGATGGGCATTAGACCATCAAGAGGAGCATTGCTCTATGGTCCGCCAGGCACAGGCAAGAGTCTCCTTGCCAAGGCATTAGCCACAGAGAGCAATGCCAACATTATCGTTGTGCGGGGACCTGAAGTGCTCAGCAAGTGGGTCGGTGAGTCCGAGAAGGCGATACGAGAAATCTTTAGAAAGGCCAAGGCGTCCTCACCTTGCATAGTCGTATTTGATGAGCTCGATTCTCTTGCAAGGCCAAGGGCGCATGAAGATGACGTATTAGGAAACGAGCGGGTTCTCAGTCAGATACTGACAGAAATGGATGATGCAGGAAGTGCTGGAGTAATAGTAGTTGGCATTACAAACAGGCCAGATCTAATCGACACTTCACTGTTGCGGCCAGGCAGACTCGATCAGATAGTCTATGTCGGACCCCCTGACGATAAGGCGAGGCTTGAGATACTGAGGATAACCGCACGGCCGATGCCACTTGCAGCCGAGATAGACTTGGAGGGGATAGCTCAGTCCACAAAAAACTTTAGCGGAGCAGACTTGGTTGCTCTTTGTAGAGAAGCTGGTGTCCTAGCTCTCCAGAACAGGTCTGATCTCATCTCAAGTGCAAACTTTGCTAACGCGTTAAGACTGGTACGTCCATCAATAACAAAGGATGTAGAGGACTGGTACGAATCGATGAAGAAAAACATTACGTATGCCATGCCTAAGCCCATTGATAGGACCTTTTACGGTTAACGATAATACAGGCATGTTATGAATAGACTCCTATTACGTTCTTTAGTTGCCTCTATCTGTCAAGTTATCTGCCTTTGAGCTTTGCGATCGAGCCATAACAATAATTGCAGCAGTTGTGTTAGCTTTAATATGCGTGAAAAAAATGTTATTTGATATGAGTATATAATAGGTAGTTCGTTGGTGTCGCTTTTTTCTATCTCAGAAGAGATTCTTTCTCCATGAAAGAATCCCAGCTAGCTAGCCAAGATATCTAGCAACAATTCCGTTTAGAAGATCCACCGTATGAAAAATAAGGTCAAGAGAAGATTTGCTACTATATATTTTCCTCGAAGATGAAAAAATTAAAAACAGAGAGTCTAGGTCTGTTTGGCCGGTTCGATTGGTTGTTTGCTCACGGTTGATGAAATGACTTTTTGATAGGATGGATGAATTTTTAGGAGCTATGACGGCTGTTGTTATAAGACTGCACTTAGCCTCATGACGGTCCCTTGATGGTTTTTTAGACATTTAGTTTTGTCAATATGGATTCTGACAGCCGAAATCCTTATCTATCTTTGTGTATACATTTTGATTTCCCTAGTTGTTAGAACCTTCAGGGATGAATGATAATAATGAAATATCCAATTCGGAACGTTGTTTATGAGAAGATCCGCCAAGCGGGCACGATGACAGATACTGACCTTATGAATGCGCTCCAAAAGGAGGGTCTAACACTTGCAGATTCTGACTTTAATAAGACTCTAATGGACCTCGAAATATATGGCCTTGTAAGGGTTTCCTGGGTAACTAAGGAGAAGCGTAGAATCGAGCTGATAGCGGACTCCGAACCTAGTTCTTAACCGATAGGAGGAGGGAGATTGATAGAAAACGGTGGCATTAGTGGATAGTAAAATAAGGCGTCAAGTGCTAACGCGATAAATATCACGACAAGGTACGGTGCAGTGACCTTGTATGCTTTCCATGCAAATTCTGGCGTCGGGCTCTTTGTCAGCCTATAGTGATAGGCTAGCATTAGTGAGCCCGAAACTGCTGCAACTACGATGTATAGCAAACCAAGTCCAAAAAACACCAGAGCGAGTGAATATGGCAACAGGATTGCGGTATTGATCATGATATAGCTTGCTGTCCTCTGATTTCCAATCAGAACGGGTAGCATCGGAACATGTACGCTTGCATACTCCTCTCTTGCCTTTATTGCGAGGCACCAAAAGTGGGGAGGCGTCCACATGAAAACGAGCCATCCTACCAAAAAGCCCAACAGATCAATAGATCCGGTTGCAGTGGCCCAGCCCGCCATAGAAGCGGCGCTTCCCGCAAAACCTCCAATGACGATATTTGAGGCGTTAATACGCTTGAGCCAAGCCGTATATATTATGACGTAAAAGAGGATCCCAATAGCAATCATTCCGGTGGCCACTGGATTAAGGGTAAAAAATGCAACAACAATCGAAAGCGTGCATAGTGAAAACCCATACACAAACACACTTTTTGCAGAAAGCCTCCCGTCAGGTATTGGTCGCTTTGCAGTTCGCTGCATCATGCTGTCAATATCTCTATCGTAATAGTGATTAAGAGCGCTAGCTCCCATTGATGCTAGAGCCCCTGCAAGAGCGAGAAAGCCTATCTGCCAAGCACTGACATCCCATGAGATAGCAGGGGTAGAATCAAACCTGCTAGCCGCTAAAAGTGAAGCAATAGCAGTTACTACAAGGACAACCACGATTCTTGGTTTTGAAACTTCTACGTAGTCACGTACAGTCACAGGCTTAACTCGATCGGAGTTCTCCCCTTGCTCGCATTTAATTTATTCGTTCTCTCGCTGGTCAATATATGAAATGCTTCAAGTTGGCCACCTGTAGCTTGAAGAACCTCATCATCTTTCGCTTCAAGAATGCGTGTTCCCCATCTGATAAGCCACATAAGCATTTTGTGTTCTTCTTGTCTATGGCGTGAGATTCAGCAAGCATATAGATCTTCGCTATCTTGTTGCGTGCCTGCTGAAAGTTATAATATTGACTAATCTGCTGAGTGTTCTCGAGTATATCTAGCAGAGTCACGGTGTTAAACCAAGCATCCCAAACTGTATCGCTCTCGCTTATGTCAAAAAGGTCTGCCAAAGGCATACCTCTTTGGTACACTACATGCACTCTTAAGACCTGATATGAACAACTATAGATTTGTAGTTTGTTTTAATGCACTAAATAAGAGGCCTAGGAGCGTTGATAGGAATTGTGATAGAAATTGTGATACCAGTATTGCCTTTATTTCTAGATAGGAGAGATTAAAGACAACGACTAATAGGTCACTTGGATGTCACTCCATTTCGTTTGCTCTATTCTAATCGTATAGAATCTTCACTTGTGAACCTCTCTTTTTGCTACGAAATCTCATTTCTCTGACTAATTGCTCAAAGTGGTAAAGTTACCGTATGTTTTACGAGCATAAGATGCGTTCCAGCAAGATTTCAAATGGTATCTAAGTAGCTGAGGAAACGATTAAGTATGCCAAACAGATCCCAATAACCGTACAAGAATATGACTGACTGGGACCTTATGACACCCGGTATTGGTCTTACTTCAATAGGGATCGTCGGTGTCGGAATTTCTCTTTCAGGCATTGCCAAGACATTCCTCGATGGGATGCATGCTGTTACTCTTTTGACAATGTTCATCGGTATGATCTTCCTTGCCTCGGGTCTGTTCAAGGATGGCTTTCCGACCTCAGGGAGAGCCAAATCTGCCACATTTGTCACACTGGGCTTCCTAGTCACTTTTGGTTTTGCTGCTGCCGTGACAGTAAGCACGCAGGTTCCAAGCATATTTGCATACATCGGTCTCATGCTAATAATCTCGATTCCTGCTACAGTGCTTGCGGTTGCCTCATACCGAGGTAGTCAGTACCTAAAGGCCATCGCTGTTATATTTGTCGGTGCTGCGATTGTAGGTGGCGCAACATTCTATGCATTTGGATTGGTGACTCCTAAGCCCCCGGCTCCGGAGGAGGAAGAACAGGCAGAAGAGGGAGCCGAATCGCTTCCTGCTGAGGAACCAACAACTCCGCCTGCCAACACTATCAGCGCAAGAATACTTCCAGGAGCTTCTGCACAGGGCAACCCCGACTACGACCCAGATCCCATTACCATAAAAAAAGGGGATGGAGTTCAATGGACAAACGAAGACAATGCACCACACACCGTAACTAGCAGTCAGCAAGGTCTATTTGACTCTGGCCTAATCAACGCAGGCGACACTTGGCTACTAAACTCCGCTGAAATTGCACCTGCAGATTATGAATATTTTTGCACACTACACCCTTTTATGGTCGCGACCCTTGCAATTTCAGATGGAGCAGCCACGCCCTCTCAGAGCTCTGAAAATGCCACAACGACGCAAGGCACAGCAGGCAACAATCAGTCTAGCACGTCAGACAATAATACCGCAGCAGGCAACAATACTAGTAGCTCAGCGGTAACTGCTACAAGTGCTTCTCCGGCAGGTGGCTCGGTAACTACAGTATCAATAATAGTTGGAGCATCGGTTCCTACTAACGGACAATTTTACGAGCCAAATAATGTGGAGACTACGATTGGCAGTATGGTGACATGGGTTAACGACGATAGTGCGCCGCATACAGTGACATCAGGGATCGTGGAAAATAATAGACCAGCACCCGATGGAAACTTTAACTCGGGAAATATGAACCCTGGAGATAGCTTTCCATTTGTTTTTGATAAAGCCGGCGAGTTTCCCTATTATCGCACGTTTCATCCCTGGGTGACCAGCAAGATAACTTCAAATTGAATGAATACTATTTCCCTAACTGCCGCGCAGATTAGACAGCTTGTAGGGATCGCTAAAGATGCACTTCCAAATGAGTCTTGTGCTTTTCTTCTAGGTCATAACGATAAGGTAGCCAAGATTTTGCCCATGCGAAATATTGATGAATCACCGGTCACATTTAGCATCGAGCCTGCAGAACTCCTACATGCATACAACCTTGCTGAGAGTAAAGGGATGCAAGTTATTGCAATTTTCCATTCACATCCCGCAAAGCCATGGCCGTCCAGTACTGATATAAAATTTATGGAGATAAATCCTGTCGTATGGATTATTTATTCAACGACCGAGTCCCAGCTGAAGGCTTTTGTTTATGATGACGACGAGCTCATAAAAGAAATTGATATAATAATTACTGGTGTTAGGGCGTAAGCCTTTCAGTGTCCCTCGGGTACAGAACAACCTCTCGTACATTCTGTTCCCCGGTAAGGACCATCATCAGCCGATCAAAGCCAAGACCCCACCCAGAATGCGGAGGCATGCCCCACTCGAAGGCTCTGACATGGTCTTGAAATGTAGCAGGGTTAAGTCCCTGCTCTGCAAGCCTGGTCCGCAATTTTGCAGGCTCGTGCAAACGTCGCCCCCCTGACGCAAGCTCCAAGTAATTGTATTGGAGATCAAAAGACTTTGAAAGCCTCCTGTCATCCTCCTTTCCATGTATGTAAAACGGCTTGAGCTTTAGAGGCCAATCCATGATGAAGTAAAACCCAGGATGCAAGCTTCCAAGTTTTCTAAGCGCAGAATCTGACAGATCGTCTCCAAATTCCAGCTTTTCCCCCTCATTAGCAAGTTCCTCTAGGCATTGCTCATAAGTCAATCTATCTATCTTTGCAACTGAGATTTCCTTTGCGCCAACTGCCTGAAGGTCAGGCTCGTAACTTTCATGAAATTCGATAGCGACTTTTCTTACTACCTTTTCTAAAATATCCATAACATCTTCATAGTCTAGGAAAGCAGCTTCAATGTCGACGCTTGTAAATTCCGATAGATGCCGGACGGTGTGCGAGTTTTCAGCGCGAAAATACGGCCCAATCTCAAAAACCTTGTCAAGACCAACCATCAATTGCTCCTTGTACAACTGCGGACTTTGTGCGAGGTATGCCTTTCTATTACCAAAGTAGCCAAATCCAAAGAGGTTTGCTCCTCCCTCACTAGCACTGCCAATTATTTTAGGAGTATTGACTTCAATAAAGCCCTGCGAGGAAAGTGCATGTCTTATGATCTTAAGTCCTACTGAGCGCAGCCGGAAAATGGCTGCTATCTTTGGATTTCTTAAATCAAGTGCACGTGCATCGAGCCGCTTATCTATCGCAGATTCTACTCGCCCCGTCGGGTCTATTGGGAGGGGATGGAGCGCTTCTGTAAGCACCGTAAATTCACTTACCTTCACTTCAACAGGAAAGTCTCGTGCCTTGCTCTCTTGTACAATTCCTGTAACAGTTACTGCACTCTGCCTAGGGGCTTGCAGGGCAGATTGCAAATTGCCACCTGTCACGATGACTTGGCATATACCTGTAACATCCCTAATTGTTACAAAAGCAAGCTTACCAATATCGCGGATGTCCTCTATCCATCCTCCCACTCTTACCTGCTGGCCAACCAGAGTATCATTAACTTGGAACGCATAATGAGTCCTTTTGATGTTTTTCAGGGCCATTTTTCCTTAGATCCTCTTTTGATTATTATTCTTGAACTCCACTAGCAGTTCGATGTTTCTGATAGCCTTTGCTATCTTTTGAACTTTCTCTATATTGATTGGGGCATTCTTGGCATCGTCGGCAATAATGACCTTCGTAAGCTTGTTGGCTTCCGGAAGCCAGAAGAAGTTGACTGACAACACCTTGCGCGGATGAAATAGGCTTTCAATGAATCGCCTGTCAGAGGCTTCGGTTTCAACGAACCAGACTTTTTGTCCCATTTGTTTTTCAATCTTGCTGGCAAGCTCTTCATTACCTCGCAGCGCGCTTACATCAGAACTGCGGAACACAAGTACAAAGTCGCCATGGACTCTTGTACCTCGCACAAGGGTAAACTTATTGATTTCCTGATTGCGATCTGCCAAACCAATTAGCTTTGTTGCAGCCTCAACGTCATCTTGCGTTAAACTTCCTGACTTCAGTTTTGCTTCGCACTTTCTGCAAAGTACACCAGACTTAGCATCAAAGGAGCAGATCGGAGTTTTCAATTATTATAAACTTATGATGATGTGTCTTTTGGGTTATATAACCCATATGTGATCTCGCAAAATGCCATCGACTACTGCTCATAATGAACCTTTGAAACAACCGCAGTAGAGGAGGAGATAAAGGACTGGATAGCGCAGGGAGACGTACAGGGCAGAGATGTAGAGTACTGGAAGGTGCTTGACAGAATCAAGATAGTGAGGATTAAAGGCTAGAATCTAAAGCTAAAGTTCATACGTAAGAGCATCTTATTGCGGCATGGATGCTGATGAGGAGTATGGAAGAGCCGGCTGATTGGATATACACGCACAGAAAATATATCAACTGATGAAGATTATGAGATCCTGAGGCATCCATACTACTACCCTGAAGACGACAAAACCCACATTATTGTTGTTACATTCTCCGCGCTCTAACGTTCACTATGCTGTCAAGGGCATTCCCGATAAGCACAAACGCAAGCCCCGTTAGTGCTATCATCATACCGGGTGGCACTATCCACCACCAAAGGCCTCTTGACATTGCCCCAGCAGAATGTGCATCATGCAAGATCTGACCCCAAGTAGGGATTGATGGGTCCCCAAGACCTAAGAAAGAAAGAGCTGCCTCACCTAGAATTGCGCTTGGAACCGCAATGGCAATGCTGGCAAATGTTAGTGGCAATAGCTGTGGGATTATGTGCTTGAAAATTATCCTTGTGTCTGATTGACCCATCAGTCTTGCTGCTTCTATGTACTGCAGGCTCTTTATCTGCAGCGCAAGGCTTCTGCTTATCTTTGCCATTCCGACCCAGCCAAATATTACTAGAAATCCGGTTATCAAAAATATGCTACTTCCTATGGTTACCGACAAAATCACGAGAAGGGGAAGAGTGGGAAGAGAATAAAACACGTCGTTTATGCGCATTAGCCCCTCGTCTGTGCGATTCCCCTTATAGCCTGCGACGACACCATATATCAGGCCGATAGATACTGCTGCTCCTGACACAGTAAGGCCAATAAAGAGTGCAACAGGTGCTCCCCATAGGAGGCCAACAGCTAAATCGCGACGTAAGTCGTCTGTACCCATGATCCCATAGACTTTCCCACCTAATATGATTCCAGAATCGACGACATTATCGCTTGGGTCAAACATATAGAAGGTATTTCTGATGACGTATGTGCCTTTAAGCACCTTATTTTCATCTGTCTGCGAAAAGATCATAGCTTGTGGGCTAGTAGGATCTACTCTATATGTGAAGAGACTGCTATATCCTGCAAGGCTATCTGCAATAAGTCTGTCCGTAGAGAAGATCCTGGCAGAGAATTCGTTGCTCTCATTCTGAGATGGAGGAAGAGATGCAAAATAAATTTGGAATTCATTACCATCTGGCCTAAGCACATCGATCTGAACTGCTGGTTGAACAGCGCCATATCTGGCAGAATACATAACCATAAAATCGCTTGGGTATGAATCGTAATTGAAATTGAAGTTGTAAGAATGGCTCTCGATCCGTACGCCACCTTCTAGAAGACTGGTCTTGTCAGCATCCTTGGCAGTCATGATCAAATGCTCTGGCAGATTCAGCCCCAGCATGTTAACCCATACAGGCATAGCCGACTGGGGTTGGTTGATCCAAAAGTTTGGGTTATTCCATTGTGTGAAGGATTCTAGCGGAATCGCTACGAATGCATAAATGGTTATAAAGATAAGTCCAAATAATATCGCAACACCTGCAAGGCCGCCCTTGGAGTGCTTAAATCCCTTGAAAATATCTGATGTAGAAACAACTTCTACAGGCCCTGTCAGGCGATCTTCACCCTTGGATCAAAGTAAGCGTAGAGTATGTCAGTGAGAAATACTGTGAAGATGAAAATGAGTGTGGATACATAGGTCAGTCCAATTATCACGGGGATGTCCATAAAGCCTATTGCCTCATAGTATAAGCTCCCCATTCCTGGCCAGCCAAAAACTGCTTCTACAGTAATCGCACCGCCAAACGAGCTAGCGAGGCTAAAGGCTACGACAGTAATGATCGGCGGTGCAGCATTTTTTAGGGCATGGGAATATAGGATCTTCTTTTGTGGTATACCTGCGGCCCTCTTGGCTATGATATAGTCTTCTCCCAAGATCCCAACTACGAAATAGCGTACAATATAAGCCCATGAGCCAAAGCTAACTAGCACTATTGTGATAAGAGGCAACATCATATGATAAAGCAGGTCCAATGCATAACCAGGATCGGATGGTGCAGTAAGAGGCGTCGCCTGAGAAGGAAAAATATGATATGTAAAGGCAAAAGCAAAGATCATGAGCATTCCTACCCACCAGGCGGGAAAGCTGCTGCTAAATACTGCAAAAGCAGAGTTGAACTTATCCCAAAAGGAGCCGGCGCGATTTGCCACAAAGGCGCCAAGGTAAAGGCCTATGACAGTAATAATCAGAGTTGAAGTAGTAAAAAGCAATATTGTCTTTGGCACCTTTTCCAAGATGATGTCACGTACATTTGCCGACCCACTCTCACTTGTAAGGTAATTAGACCTCCCAAGGTCGAGTATCATCACTTTCAAAATAGTGTTTGTAAACCGCTTGGGAGAATACCATGGCTCGTCAAGACCGATTGCCTTGATTTGAAGGTCGATCCTTTGGTCTATGTAGTTTTGGCGCTCCTCAGTATCTTGGAACTTGATATCGCTGTTATTTGTTTCTTCCACAACAGAGGCTGTCGTCGCATCAAGCAGTATCTTATCCATGGTAGGACCAACGAGCGCCATTGTTAGGATCAAGGTAGAAAGAAGCACTATGACCATGTTTAGCGAGCGTTTTACAAGAAAGCGGCC
>JAICEE010000015.1 GCA_025924355.1 Nitrososphaera sp. | reverse complement strand
TAAATATGGTGGGGTCGGTGGGATTCGAACCCACGACCTCCAGCGCCCCAGGCTGACATCCTGCCAAGCTAGACGACGACCCCTCGCTTTCCTTGGTTGTAATAACCTCTTATATACTGTAAAAAACTTCTTACTTCCTAGAACTCCTAAAAGGGCATATTGAAGGTTGGCGCAAATAGCTAAAAACCGAAATCCAATCAAAATTCAATCAGACGGCCTTCATCTTGCCAAAAGAATAGACACCAAACGCTCCAAGCGCAGCGGTGTAGCCGACCAGAATTGCAAAGTCAAGCTCAACTCCATAGCTGCCAGTACCAAGCATCAAGTTCCTCAAAGCATCTACTCCATACGTGGCAGGATCTGCAGCTGTCAGAACTGAAAGCCATTCCGGTAAGTTGTCAAGTGGAAAGAGAGCCCCAGACAGAAAGAATAGAGGAAATACCACAAAGCTAACGATCATCTGGAATCCTTCAAGGCTGTACATATAGCTACCAAGTGCTAGCCCAAGAGATGTAAGCCCAAATGACATAAGGAGCACTACTGCTGCAGCCTGCGCAAGGGAGAGCGGCGTGAATGGAATTCCCATCGCAACTCCAATTGCAATAAGTATTATAGCCTGAATAAGTGAGTTAGTCATGCCGCCAAGCGTCTTGCCTACAAACACCGTGGCCCTGCTAACCGGCGCCACCATTACACTCTTCAAAAAATCAAATTTGCGATCCCATATTATATACGATCCATAAAACACAGATGTAAATATTATAGACATACTCACGATGCCAGGGAAAATGAATTGCTGGTAGTCAACGCCCGGAGGCAACTCGGAAGGTGCTGCAGAACCCAATCCCGATCCAATGACAAATAGCCATAGGATCGGCGTAAAGGTTGATGCCACAAGCCGGCTCCGCTCCCGTAAGAAAACCTTGAACTCGCGAAGCCATAATGCATACACTTTGGCCAAATGATCCTGTATGCTAATCGTATTTTGCATACTTCTCTGCAAAACCTCCTTCCGGTTCTTCCTTGATATTGCGACCAGTTAAATGTATGAATACGTCATTGAGCGTGGGACTAGTAAAATCGGCTATCTCTGCCTCAATGTGCCGCAGCAACATTGGCAGGTCCCGCTTGGCGTTGTTGACTGATAATATTAAAAACCCGTCGTTCTGCTCGACCTTGTGAACAAAGTCAAGCTGGCTGATCTTATCTGGATTGTTGCGTGTCTTTATCCGAATGATATCGCCTCCAAGGCCTGCCTTCAACCCTTTGGGAGTGTCAAGGGCTACTATTCTTCCCTTGTCAATAATGCCGATTCTGTCACAGAGTATGTCGGCTTCTTCCATGTAATGTGTAGTCAAAATCACAGTCATCTTCTCCTCTCTTACAAGGTGCTGTATATACTTCCACATTGTCTCCCTGCTTGCCGGGTCAAGTCCAAGTGTTGGCTCATCAAGGAACATCACCTTTGGTTTGTGAAGCAATCCGCGTGCAATTTCAAGGCGCCTCCGCATGCCGCCAGAATACGTCTTCACTTGGTCGTGCCTGCGCTCAGTCAGTCCAACCAAGTTGAGCACTTCGTCTATCCTTTGCTTCCTTGTGTGGCGTGGGATACTATATAGCATGGAATGCAGTTGCAGGTTTTCGTAGCCAGTAAGCATATCATCGCTGCTTGGAGCCTGAAATACAATTCCAATACTTGAGCGTACCTTCGCTGGCTGGCATACAATGTCATAGCCATTCACAGTAGCGCTGCCAGAAGATGGCTTGAGCAGTGTAGCAAGCATATGTATAGTAGTTGTCTTGCCGGCGCCATTTGAGCCCAGCAGCCCAAAAACTTCATTCTCATTAATTTCAAGCGTAAGGTTATCTACTGCAATGTGATTACCATAGTTTTTGACTAGGTTCCTTATCTTTATCATCGAACAGTTACACGATTATAAGAGATACAGGTATATTATGCCTTGATGTTTTTTTTCATAGGAACAAAAACAAAAAATGAAGAAGAAAAACGTCATTTGCCTCCTATCTTAAACATCTTCGTCCCGCAGACCGTGCATATGCCTTGCGTGGCTGGCTTGCCGTTTTTCATTGTGACTTTTTTCTCATCCTTCATCGTCCTTTTGGCTTTACATTTGACGCAATATGCCTCTGTTGCCATGGAGCCCTATACTGACGGGGGTAAAAGAAGCTTTCCTCGTGCAATGGCTATTGTTCAGGAACCAGCCAGTCAATGAGGGCATCTAGTTCTTCGCAGCTTATCGTAACCCTGATTGGTCCAAGTGGCGATTCCTGCTCGTCCTCTATCACTGCTGCAATGCCGGATGTGGCAGCCTGCTTGTTTAGCAAAAACCATGTGCTATCGCCTGCTCGGTTGTCCAGAAGCTTCCTTCTTAGCACACCCATTGCAGACCTTGAGCGCACCTGTTCGTACAGCATGGCAAGAGAATCGCTTCCAACTGCTCTGCCCACAACTCTACTCCTATAAGAGAGCTCTGGTGAACATCTGGCGAATAGATTTACAACCGCGTCAATAACTTTTTGTGTTCGCTCTGACGGGTTGACGGTCGCCTCAACCTTGAGGTCTATTTGCGATGTAATAGTGGGCTTTCTCAAGCCTTTTTCACTCCTATATATATTTCCTCAAGCCATTCTTTGACAATATCATAGGCACGTAGCTTTAACTGCTCTAGTGTAAGATCGTTGTTGGATATCACCTCATTTGCAAGTGCAATTGCCTCGCTAACTCCGACTGACAGTTCACGTTTGTCCCTTCCGGCAAATTCGTTGCCATTTGAAGGTGCGTCTGCTCTGCCTCTCTCCTTGAGGTGCTTAAAACGAGTGTTCTGCGACGCATGGATTGCAAGAAGTCTTACATGTCCTACCTTCTTTAGAACTTCGACTTCGGCTATGCTGCGTATACCATCTATCACCACATTGCTAGAGCTGCCATCTCTTGCCAGCTTTTGTAGCACAATGTGGCCGACAGCTCCTGGCCCTAGATCCTGCCTTAGCTTGAGCATCATCTTGCCGAGGTTGATGTCAGTAGGCTCTAGGCCCTGCCTCTTTGCCTCTTCCCTTACGACATCGCCCATGGTCACAACCTCAAAGCCTCTTTCCTTAAGAAAAGATGCGACGGAGGACTTGCCGGCACCTGGCATTCCTGTGAGACAGACTATTAGTCTTTTATTATTATTATTATTAGACATATTATGATGATATTGTCATTCTGCAGAGAGGTCCCAGTAGGTGGCTTCTTTGAACTCTTCCTTTGGCTTGCCAAGGGCCTTCCACTCCTTAAAGGACTTTGGATATAACTTGACATTTTTGAACCCTGCTAGCTTAAGTGCATAGTAGGTTAAGCCTGAAAGCGTCCCAACACTTCCACAGTATGTGATTATCTCTGCGTCATTTGCTATGCCGCGGTTTTCAATTAGCCGCTTTAGCTCTTCGGCATTGCGCAGTATGCTGTCCTCTGACCCTACCATCGTATAAGGTATATTTCTTGCACCAGGTATATGCTCTGTTAGATAGTTAAGCCGTTCCCTTGAGTCTACAAGGAGTGTGCTAGGCTTAGACTTGGCAGCTGCCTCAACATATGAAGCATCGACATAGATCTCCTTTTTGATGTTGAGCAAATGCCTCGCCCTTGAAAAAGTGTGCTGTTGCTTTTCAGTTTCAAGACCAAGCTCCTTCCACTGCTTAAATGTCATCTCTAGCAGTGCAGTGTTGTCATGTCCAACATATTGAAATGTCCACGCTACCCTAGCTGCAAGCGCGCCAAATGTATCGTCATATACTACTACGGGAGTACTGTCAGATATACCAAGCTCCTCCAATAAGGTCACTATTTTCTCCGGTTGATCATTTTCAAGAACACGTGCAAGAGGCAATGAAACTGCGGTAGGTATGTGCTCTCTTTGGTAGTCTTCTGCTTTGCGTACATCGACTACTCGCACTGATTTTTTTCTGCGTATGAGCGACCTCAGGGTATCGGCGTCGCATACTATTGGAAGCTTGAAATCTTCATCCGGGACTTTGGCTTCTTTTTTCTTTCTTGCAGTTGCTGCTGTTGTTGTTGTTGTCAAGCTGCGCATTCTCCTCTCGCAGTCTTGGCAGTAAAGTTTGAGTCGCTGCCATAATCTCGATAGGCATCGGGATCCTGCTGAGGAGAAGAAGGCAGTTGTATCACCTGTGCAAGGGCTGCTTTCATGCCTTCGAGGTTCTTGATGCTTCCAGACCCCTGGCCTTTTATCAAGCGGATAATCCACTGGTGCAGCGTTTCATGATGGTGATCCTCGTCACCACCACCACCACCAGCAGCAGCAACTGCTGCCGCTGCTCTTTCGTTCTTATATAGCTCAATTATCTTCAATGTTGTGTCAATCACCCTCTTTGCTGGCACTCGCATTACAGCCTTTCCAAGCTCGCCAGCCTCGCCTGCGCTGCCTCCAAACAACATAGTGTAAGTTGGAGTCATTGTGTTGTTCATTCTAGTCGCGCCGCCAAAGAATCCAATTGTTGCAATTTCGTGTTGGCCGCAAGAGTTGGGGCAACCGCTTATCTTGATGGTGGCATCTCGCAAGGAATCATCGATATCTAGCCCTAGCTCTAGGAACTTGCGCTGAACTTCCTTTGCAAGTCTGTGCGAATTAGTAATTGCAAGGTTACACGATGTGGTTCCAGAGCAACCAACAGCAGAAGCAATTGTCAGGGCACCGGGGTTGGCAAGGCCGGCAGATGCAAGCTTTTCATAAAGGTTTGGAAGATCGGTTTCCCGCACATAGCGCAATGCAAAGTTCTGCTGGGGGGTGTTACGAGCAACGCCTTCTGCAGAATAGTCACGGATTGCGGAAGCAAGTACCCTCAGCTGGCTTGCTGTAATATCTCCGGCCCCTAGAGTAATAAATGCTGTAAAGTATCCTTCCTGCTTTTGCTGAACGGCATTGGTATGGAGCCATCGCTCAAATCCAAGGCTATCCTTTGTAACCTTCACATTTAGCATTGGCAATTTTGTCATCGTCGTCATCCTCCCTGACGCCTTTGGCAGCTGCCTTGTATCCTCATGAGATTTGACATCAAAGAGTTGCTCTGTCGAATACGAAGTTGTCATTTCCACTATCGAGCGCTCCTTGAGAACCATCTTTTGGAATCTTTCCCAGCCCATCTCATGTACAAGATAGCGCATTCTGTTCCTTGCCATGTTTTCACGATTGCCATGTCTATCAAACAACCTGATTGTTGCCATGCATGTTGCAAGGAGCCTGTCTTCCGGTGTAAAGTCTTCAAGCAAATGCCCTATAAAAGAGGCAGCTCCCAATCCGCCGCCAAGATAAATCTTAAATCCTCTACTCGTTTCGTCACTAGTTTCAGTTGTTGTTGTCGTATATGACGATGACGACGGTTTTTTGACTGTAGGCACAAGTCCAATGTCAGCTACCCTGACCAGACCATGGCTATCGCAGCATGAGAAGTTTATCTTGAACTTGCGCGGAAGGTTCTGGCACATTGGGTTGCGCAATAAGAACCTTGCAATCGCTTTAGCATACGGAGTAGCGTCAAACGCTTCGCTCGGGCACACGCCGGCAAAATGGCTGCACATGACATTTCTGACAGTATTTCCACATGCCTCCCTAGTTGTGAGGCCGACTTCGACTAGACCTCTCATGACTTCGCTGACATCTTCGAGCTGAACCCAGTGGAGCTGAATGTTCTGGCGGGTCGAAACATGAGCAGAGCCTATTGAAAATGCTTCAGATAGGCTTGCGATCTTCTCAAGCTGCTCAGGTGTTATTTCGCCGCCCGGCACCTTTATTCTGACCATGCTGTAGTCCATTCGAAGACGCGATCCATAGGCTCCATGCTGAAGTCTGAAACGCCTGAAGTCATCATCTGAAATCTTGCCTTGTCTAAATAGCCTGACATTTTTAGCAAATATCTCTGTTTCCTCTTCTCTACCCCATCTTGGGTTAGGCTTTGGGGCGGCAGATTTGGATCTGACAGCAGATGCAGCCACTCTAGATTTCTTCATTAATATATATAAGATGCATAATCTCAATCATATATATTTCTGTGGATGTGGGAGATATTAGCAGCCATTCTCCAGACGCGCGGCAATATATGGTAGCCATATTATCACAGGTATTTACTTTAACACGACTTGCTGTTCCTAGATCATAATAGTTGTAAAAAGAAGAAAAAAGCTGAACAACCCCGATTCTAAAATGATTCTCTATTGAAAACTGCTCACTCATAAACTCAAAATCCTGCATAGTCAATAATATGTGATTTTTTTTGACAAGAAAGATGCTTTTGGAGCAAAATGATCTTTTCAATGTGTCATGCATGACGGCAACGCAAAGCAAAATGTAGGGAGGAATCAAGATTGTGAATCTTTACTCATATGCTAATAGTTGACCTGTCTCCAATAAATTGCAGTAAATTGCAAAAATATATTGGCAGGATCAGTCTCGCATGCAAATCTGCATTGAAGATGTTGACACTGGCAGTCACTCTGGTTCTCGATGCTGCCACGGTGAGGTTCCTATTAGGAGAGAGATTATTAAGGGATTACCATGGGCAGATGTGACTGATTTCTATGGACAAGCATAGAAGCTTAAAATGCCATATCTAAACCTGTCAGCAAAATACATGTAGAATGCTGGACCTAGACCCGTCCTTTCCTAAGAGGTGAGAGCGGCAAAAAATAGCATAAGATTAAAATCACCTATTCTCTGGCTTGTTCACTGCAATGGGAAAGAGAACGTTAGTTCGCCGAAGGGGCCGAGGAGGCAAACAATTTCGAGCAATCATTGTCGGAAAGATTGCGCCAGCCAAGTATCCAAATTTCAGGCTAGAAGAACATCATATTGGTAAAGTAGTTGACATTGTTCATGAGAGGGGGCGCAATGCTCCCCTTGCAAAAATACAGTTTGACAATGGAAGGTATTCTTTAATCCCAGCACCCGAGGGCACAATGGTTGGTAACACAATCGAAGTTGGCACCAGCACAGTTGCAAGGGCAGGCAATATCCTTGCGCTAGAGTCAGTTCCAGATGGAACTGTAGTATGCAATATTGAAAAGAACACCGGCGATGGGGGCAAGCTCATAAAGACCGCGGGCTCATCAGCGGTCGTATTTGCTCATAGCCCAGAAGGTGTGACCATTAAATTTCCGTCCGGTAAGTTTCTAACGCTCAACCAAAAGTGTAGGGCGATGATCGGAACAGTTGCTGGCGGAGGGCATAAGGAAAAGCCATTCTTAAAGGCAGGCACACGTGCCAAATACATGCAAGCCCATGGCAGACTTTACCCAACAGTTAGAGGCATTGCCCAAGCTGCAGTATACCATCCACATGGGGGTGGAAGGCACCAGCATATTGGCCGCCAGTCATCAGTAGGCAGGACAACTCCGCCGGGACGCAAGGTAGGCAATATCGCTCCAAGAAAGACAGGCAGGGGCAGAATCAAGGATATTCATCAGCAACAGCGGCAAAGGTAAGGCTGAGGCCCTCCCTTTATTCCTCTTTGTGGAAGAGTACGCGTAAAGGCTATATTCTGTTTCCTGTTTTAGCGGTAGTAAATATGAAAGCGGAACAGTTTTCCAAGAATGTATTAGCACTCGATCCTGTGATACGATTTGCAGGAGTAATGGAAAAATCCGGCCACCTATATGCAGGAAGCCAGAGGGAAGGCATTGAAGAGCATCTAAAGGGCAGAAGTTCTGAGATCAGTTACGCCCAGTCTGCATACATTGTCGACCTGAGGAAGATGTTCACACCAGAACTTGGCAAGCTCAAGACAGTTGCATACATGTACGACAAGGTTAACCTTATCAATTTTCCAGTCAAGGATCACTTGCTTGTGATATCTGCAGAGGCTGCAGCAAGGGTCGATGACATATGTGAAAAGATATTAAAATATATCACATCTGTAGAAAATGAACTCTCACTTTATCCGCCCAGCAATATTGTGAATCAGGAAAAAAAAGAGGTGCTGCGGAATCTTCACGAATCTGGGATTTCAGAAGACCTAATAGCAGATCAGCTTGATCTTGATGTCAACACAGTGAAGATGATCATCGCGGAGATCAAGTAAACGACTTGTCCTCTCCATTTGGACTAGCCCACTGAATTCTTAATAGATAGATATAGCTATGCCTACAGTAGACTGCAGGATGTCTGTGTATGCATGCAATATCATGCATGATACCAGGGGTCTTTAAGGACTAGGGCTATCAGAAAGATTGCAACAGCATTCTTGGGATTCTAAGGATATATTGACTGCTTTGTAGGTTTTGCTATAGCGTAATTAATGTATGCGTAAATTATCAACAATAATCTAACAAGTTCTCCGTCTCTTTTCTTTGTAGAAGGGACAAAACTTTGTTGTTAACTATGACAAAGCATTTACTAATGAGAACATCTCAGATACTGCTTTCTGAGCTTACGGGTCTGCGTAATGGACTTGAAAAAAATTTTCTAACCTTAGAACCAAGAACCCTCTGCGAGTATAGAGAGCAACAATAATGAAGTAGGCAAGGATGGTTCCATTTCTTATCCATAATATGGCCTGCAGAGGCTCTGCCAGTGAAGAATCAACGAAGATAATTATGCGTTACCGGATGATCTCTCACCCAGTCTGGGGACATATCGCAGCCTATCGGTAACTGCTACAGAGGCAATACTAGTCAATTTTTAACTAAAGAATGGATAGGTATACAAATATAAGAATCCTACATATCTTTGTCTTTCTGCTGTTTTTCTATTCATTACTCATGAAGTTGATAAATGCTGTTCTTGCCTAGATAATGTAGTAGAATAAGCAAGACAAACATGTATTACCAAAGAATACAAAAGACCTACTTGCGGCAGCGGCGGCCAAGATAAGGAAATAGCCTTGCTTGTCAGCAAGCAGGAGAGGGCTGTTGTTCTTAGTAGCGTGTCATAGGGATCTTGGCCTAGTTGCCGCTATCAATAAGGTTAGCAGAACGAAAAAAATTTCTCAAACGACTGGACCGTCTAATATCCTGCGTCTTGAAGGATAGGCAAGCCTAGTTGACAAAAGCTGATCTATGCTAAGTTGATTTAGTATTTACTAGCTAACCTCATTATCTTTGCAATGCGCCTGTCTGCACTATCAAAAAACTGCTCAAGCAGTTCTAATATGGATCTCTCTTAAGACTCTTCGTTTCTAAACATAGTGAGAGTTATACGGCCATTGTAGATACTATATAGGGAGCGAGCGAAGAATTGCGTCAAAATTAGCTCTTGTGTGGAAATGCTTGTAAGTTCTGAGCGCTTGGATAACTTTTTCCTTGTCCGTATTACCCATGATCTTCTTCACTTTATTTGCAATTATGCCATAGAGCAATAACGACTGTGCTGCTGCAGTTACGTTGCATGTTTTTCTTGTGGTACTTGCACTTTCAAAGTCAATTATATATGGTTTATCAGAAACAATGACGTGTCGTGTAAGCCTGCTAAGCTCGCCATGGTCAAGGCCCGCTTCGTCAAGGCTGAAGCATTGCTCAAGAATGGCCGCCGCTAGTGAGCACATTTTGCTCTTTGTAGCTTTGTAGCCTACTACCCAGTCAATGATACTCTGACCAGTGACAAGCTCCATTGCAATCAGATTCTTTGTGTGCCCTTCAAGGTTTGGGCCTATGCATGTGCTGTTTGCTATTTTGTGAAAGCGAACTTCGTTGTCCATTGTCTTTCTGTCTGCGTCTGTCCTTCTTATCTTGAGTGCACAAAGTTTGCTCCCTGCTTTTGCCTTTACTACAATCCCTACACAGCCCTTCCCTGCTATATGAGCGCCGTTTACTATTGTTTTTCCGCCCAAAATAATTGATGTTATTCCAAGTGACTCCATTTCGATAATTCGATCTTTGTATTCACTTTCTAAAAAATGAGGATACGATATAATTGGAATGAGCCTAGGCGACCTTATGTCTAGCTCCTCATCTAAAAATGAGACGTTCTGTTGAGATAACGTCACTAACAGCCTCCCTTGCCAGTCCCTTTATTATCTTCCTGTCGCTTCCTCTATAAATTTGGAGCTTGTTTACAATTAGATCTTTCGAAATACCACTGTTTTCACGATGATTGAATAGAAGTGATTTGACAAACTTTCTTGCATCAGTAGCCCTGCGCTCCATAACCATTGCGACTCTCATTTCCCTGTCAACCCACGTCGCAAGTGGTCTGCTTCTTTTCCTGTTTGAAAGGAAGCTAGCTGTGTCCTTCCTTCTGAAAATTTCAGGCCCCTTCTTTTTAGTGTATGCCGGCAAGGTTATTGATTCAAGCAGGAACGCAAGGGCAGCAGAGTTTCTTTCGTCTGTGACACATGAGATCCGCAGTACTTCAAAATGTGCCAGTTCTAATTGCTTTGCTATCGCATTTCTGCTTCGCTTCAGCTGACCCCAGATAATATCTGGACTTTTCTTTTGATGCGAAAATTCTACTACAAGCACATTTGGAAGCAGCAGCTTCTTGCTTGAGCCACTACAGCGATATTTTTTATCACCTTCTCTGAAGAACTCAAGTGACGGCTTCTCAAGAAATGTCCTAGCAGCTAGCATGAACTTGGACACACTTTCTGGCGAGATTGCAGTACCAAGGTTTCTTCTGCTGTCCACTGGGTCGATAATTATCAGTGGACTGTTGAACTCCTTGACAAAATCTAAATCATAATCACAAACCGCTATTATCTGTCTCTCTTGCCAGTCAGCCGCTGAGCTCAAGACATTCTCAAATGAGGAGTACTTCAGCACCAATACTTCTGAAACATAACCGCTAAAGCCTTCTGTGGAAATCTCTGAGCCATAAATGCCTACTGATTTGAAGAACTTTTTCAAGATCCTAGCATGTCTCCTTTTTTCGTTATCAAAATGGCTGCTAATGTATTGCGTATGGAAAGGTGATCTATCCGCTGCGCTCTGCCACTTGCCCTGCTCGACATCATAACAGGGAACGACATTAACTCTGATCTTCTTCACAAATACTTCGACATAAGGATGATCTGAATATCGAAGCTTGGGCCCGTATTTTTTGAGTGCCTTGCTCCCAATCTGCCTGCCCATCTCCTCGAATTTCTTAATCCCAACTGATGGCTTGATCTTGACGAAAATGTCAATGTCAGCGTGATATGGAAGCCAAGTTCCCTTGGCAAAAGAGCCGCCAAATACAACATCGACGACGTCATCCAGCCGTGCAACATAGCTGTCTACGAGTGCCTTTGCCTCTTGTGCTACCTCAGCGATCCTGTGCTCTTGGCTTTGAGAGGGTTCACAGAGAGGCAGTACTTTGGAGATTAAGGTGCTAGGATCTGGCATATGCTGTATGTGTTTCACTTTTTAGCTTCTATAGTATAAACATTCGAGTATACGGGGCCTGATGGTGTAAGCTCGCTTTTCTTGAGATGCACTTTATCTATCCAGTCAGATCCAAATGTTTTCCCCTGATATTTTGAAGAGATGTAGCTTGCGCTGACCGGTCTGCCCTTGCTCCGAAGTAATGTCAGATGGGCTGAAAAAGGCTTGTCCGCCTTAAAGCCAAGCTCGGACATCCTTGCTACAACCTCATTTGCAAGGGTAGTTAATTTTTGAGCGCCCCCTGAGTCAACACCTACCCAGACCACTCGTGCATGTACTAGATTGGGAAAGGCGCCAATTCCAGTGTAGGTGATTGTAAAAGGTTCAAATTGAAATGCTGCCAACATTTCTTTAATCCTATCAACATCATGGTCACTTATTTCTCCAAGAAAAATCACTGTAAAATGAAAATTGTGAGGCTCGACAGGCTTGACATCATTAGGATTCAATCCTGTAGTAGACAGTATTTCCTTTTGCAGCTTAGCTATTTCGTTGCTTGAAACCTCCACTGCGACAAAAGTACGCATCGCCAATCTTGCCAAGCACTTGTATATTTACATGTCGTGCTCTTGCTTTTGGTGCTCTCCCAGCTTGTCTAAACTATCAAATGACTTGTTACAGATTTCACAAACAAGAGGATTGAGGTTGGGATCGTCATAGTCTAGGCCCGGCTCTCCTTGATCCATGCGCGTTATGTCACAATATAGGATAAAGTTGTTACCATTATTATTAATCTGCCATACCTTCCAGATAAACAAGAACTCTTGGCAGTCTTAGTTTTTGACGCTTGCATAATTATTGCAGAAAGTCCCAGCTATTGATACAACGTGAGATGATTAATGCACTACCTTACATCTTGTTGTATAAGACAGTTCGGTACAAATTGATGACGTCTCCTTTCTGCTGCAATAATGTCTCTCTGTCTGAGGTTTCCCTTCTTTTTGAAGGGCGCTTGACTAAAGATTTGAGAATAAATACATCAAAAGGGGCAAAATAGTCATTGACTGGAGCAGACAACTTTGCAGTAGAGCATCGGAAGGCGCAACAAGCAATCGAGTGGATAAATGCGTACGCAAAAAAGAACAACTACAAGTTTGAATGCAAGCTGACTGGCTATTCAATGCAGACTGTCAAGTTCGGCAGCTTTGAAATGATAACGTGGAGTGGCGACTGGTCTGCTGCGCGCAATATTATTCAGAAAGCAAGCAAACAGCTGCGCGCCAAAGTGATCGAATCAGGCTACCATGAAAAGCGCGGCCTGCTGTCAGCGATGTTTGGAGTCTCGTCTGAATATGGTAAGGTGTATTCTAATGGCAAGCTTGTTGGCCAAATAGAGATGAACAAAAAAGCCGGGAGGTGGATAGCCAGGGAGGAAAGCTATATCTGATCATTTCTTATTCTTTAAGTATATCAGTTTCATTTCTCCTATCCATGCATTCTTTTTATCGTATATCTGCTTCTGCTTCCTTGGCTTACACATCGACAGAACATATGAGCAGAGCAACGGGAAGTACACTGATGAATCGCCGTACACAATGATGTTGTCTTTGTGAGACGTCTTGATCTTACCCCAGCTTTTGCCCTCCTGTAACGTGGCACCTGAGAGGCCGCCTGTGTCTGGTCGAGCATCTGTCAATTGGATGAGATAGTCCTGACCCCCCTCCTTTATCTTCAATATTTGATAAAGTGCTGGACCAGTTTGTTGGAAAAAGTTCTTTGGGACTCCGCCACCAAGCTCCAAACCCCCAGAGCGCTCGCTCTTCCACAGTATTGCAGCGGACTCGGCTACATCAAGTATCACGTTGGGGAGAATGCCCTTATCTTCAAACAAGAGCGGAAGCATGTTGAGTCCTATTGAAGAGTCACCTATTGCAGGCATGTAGACAGGCACCTTGTGCTCATATGCCTTAACTAGAAACGACTTTTCAGGATATTTACCATTTTCTTTGGCTGCCTTACCAAGTGCATAGGCGATGTCAGCTGTGGATGCATTTTGAGGTATTATTTTTTTGGCTCTCTTGATTTCTCTTTGCACAACTATGTCCTGAGCCTGGAGTGTTCCCATCTCCTTTATGTAGACATCATAAATCCTGACTATTTGTTTCGAATACAAGATGTCATCGTCAACATCAAAATGCCCCTGCCGAACCGGCAAATCATAAGCAAAGTGTAGGTCATGATAAACGTTGGCACCTGTAGATACTATCCAATCGATAAAGCCGGCTTCTATCATGGCAGAAATAGTTCTACCAATGCCTATCGGGGTCATAGCACCTGCCAAAGTTAAACACACAGTCGAATCAGTATCTATCATCTCTTTCAGCATCTTAGCAGCTTCAGCTAACCTGCGTGCATTGTAACCAGTTGAGCCATAGAAATTAATCAGCTGCTGTACAGTCATGTTCTCAGAAACTATTGGAGGATCAATTTTTCTTCCAGTAAATGAATGCCTGTTGTTGTTATTGTTGTCCACACCATTATTGTAAGATTATACCTGCCCTTAAAAATTCAGCGCTTTGTTAGGAGTATACAGGCGCATGTCAAGCTATGAAAGCGCAAAGGAGCTTGCACATCATATGCTATGCTCCTGTATGCAATGCCCTGGCTGCATTTTTTCCATTTACCTGCATTATAACACATAGTGATAATTATAGTCTGGCTTGCGACCACAAGATAGTAATCATAATCTCCTTTTTGCTCATGCTTGCATACAAAAACAAGAAGTCGATAGTATAAACAAGACTAATTACTGCTTTGTACTGCTGCCGCCGCCACTACTGATAATGTCGACAAGAAAGACTCATTAGTATAGATGCTCTGAATGAGCCTTTATGGTGGACGGCAGAAAGAAAGCCAACAGGGACATTTTGGGCAACCCTGTAAGGGATTACGACATAAAACAGTATGATGATATCCAATCAATCCTTTCCGAAATGGCAAATTCTGGCGGCTTTGAATCGAGGAATCTTGCCTATGGCGTTGACATCCTCCGGAGTATGATGAGTGAGCACAACTGTACCAAGTTCCTTTCATTCGTTGGTTCACTAATGTCAACAGGTGCAAGAGGCATCATACGTGATATGCTGAAGAACAACATGTTTAATGTCATCATCACTACGTGTGGTGCAATCGACCACGATATTGCAAGGACATATGACAAGTATTATGCCGGTGACTTTCGCATGGATGACGGCATGCTGCTTGAAAACAAGATCCACAGACTTGGCAATGTCCTTGTACCAATGGAGAACTATGGTCCGCTTATTGAAGAGAAAGTGCAAAAGTGCCTAAACGATATGTACAAAGAGGGCAGGCGTGACGTTGCGACTTATGAGATGATTAGCTATATGGGGAGCACCCTTGACGAATCATCATTCCTTTATTGGGCCAACAAAAACAAAATCCCAATTATTGTTCCTGGCATAGTAGACGGTGCAGTCGGAAGTCAAGTGTGGTTGTTTTACCAGCAACACAAAGACTTCAAAATAGACGTATTGAAGGATCAAAGCAAGCTATCCGATGTTGTCTTTGAGGCCAAGAAGTCCGGCGCCTTCATGATCGGAGGAGGGATTTCAAAGCATCATACCTTATGGTGGAACCAGTTCAGAGGTGGGCTTGACTATGCTGTTTACATAACTACTGCTCATGAATGGGATGGCAGCTTGAGCGGCGCGCCAGTCACAGAGGCAATATCGTGGGGAAAGGTGAACAGTAGGGCTTCCCAAATTACTATACATGGCGAGGCTAGCACATTGCTGCCCTTCATTTATGCAGCATTGCGTGCATCTACAAAGAAGAAGCAGGAATAACATACATCAAGACTTTGTAGTAGGTGACGATATAACATCTGGCAAGAGCCATCACTAAGTTCTTTGTAGTTTTATGCTCTCTTATGTCTGTCCTGTCTAAAGGTAGCATCCTTTCCAGCTTGTTTTATGTAGTTAGCTTCTTGTTCAGATATTACATTTTTTTGAACTAAATATTTATTACTGCTTCCAGAAAGATGCTCAGAATCTGTATTATCAGGCGCCAGACCACACTCGATGTTTCTCACCCGTATATCCCACTTTTCTGCAGTTGTCCACATTTGGTGACGTTCTTCCTTCTTGCCGCCACATATCCAACAAAAGTTGAGAAGAAATACGAAGTCTACATGTATATATATGCAACCGCGAAAACACTAACTTCTAGATTACATAATCAAGATTCCTCTTTGCTCATGGACTCCAAAAAATATCAGTACAGATTAACTTTTTTTGAAAAGCCTAGATAATTATATATATCTTTTTTGTTTTATTGAATATCTATTAACAAACATTGACCTACCCAAGCAAATGTGAAGTATCTTTTCTTACAGGTGCAACCCGCGAAGAGGTTAAGAAAGTATCCTCGTGGGTCGAATATGCAAACAAGATAATCAATGATTATTTTGGAACAATAACATCCTTTGATATTCTAATATGTCGCGGAAGATGGGAGATGGAGGTGCAAGTCATATCTAGAAAAAGTCAATCTGCTTTATCAATGTATAATGATACAAGATTCGTGGGTATTACGGATTATCATCTTGAGGAAATTGTAATAAGATGCGATATTGCAAGATTTGGCCATTACTTACACGAATTAATACATGGAATAATAAGTAAGACTCATCCTCATCAGCTTAGAGAAGGACTTGCGTGGTACTTTACTCTGAAGCTTACTGAGGGATACAGGTATGTGAGACCCTCCTACCCCTCTTGGGTAGATGTGCTATATGTCTATCCAGTCAATATGCTCGCTGAAATTGTGGGGGATGAGTTCCTCAAAGATTTAGCAGTCGGAAAAGCCTCTGTGCAATATGATTTGCTTCCAAGGGATGTTCAAGATCTTTTTGAGTCTGAAGAATTCTTTTACTCAAAGAAAAGGTACCATAAATAAGAGTGGAAATGATAGTTTGTATTTTCCACACTGAGGTCCCCCATTGATATATATCTGTAAGATCCTTGGGCAGGAAAGAAGTAAAGGAGAGAATATTATCTTCAGCATATAGCTACTAGAAAGGGGGGAGACTGGAGACATCGTCATTGCCTATTTCAATCACAAAGGCCAAAAGGAGAATTAATTGATATACTGCAGTACTATGTGTGTGCATTTGGAATGCTGGTATTACTGCACAGGAACAAAAAGATCACGCACAAAAAATGACCTTTAGCTATAATGACAAGTATTTCAAAATTCATGTGGTGTTGAAGAGGCAGTAACAATACTAGAAGATAATGGTGATGATGATGGTTAGGCTCCGTCGAGAAATTTCCAATATGAGTCTCACTACTAAGCTTTTTTACGAAAATATATCATGATTTTTCTATGACTATGTCATGACAGACAAGGATAAGTACTGCTGATAGGATGTAAACGCAATGGAATTTGTCGATTCAAGCGTAGTTGAACAAATAGAGATGAAAATGATTCGTCCATCTCAATTCGCTATACGAGATAAATTTCAGAGATCTCATCTAGATTGTGAGACATTGGTCAATAGCATAAGAGAGCATGGCCTATTGCAGCCCATTCTAATAAGGCCTCTTGAACATGGATTTGAAATTGTTGCAGGCCACAGGAGGTTTCAGGCATGCAGGACTCTTAGATGGAGGTTCATACCTTGCAAGATAAGGGAATTATCTGACAAGCAAGCATATGAAATTCAGCTTACTGAGAATATTCAAAGAAAGTCAATGGATCCCATAGAAGAGGCCGAGGCCTTTAGGAGATATATCATTGACTTTGGCTGGGGTGGAGTAAGCGAGCTTGCAAGAAAAATCGGCAAAAGTGAAGAATATGTCTCGCACCATATGCAGTTGCTCAAATTGCCAGATGAAATCAAGCACAAGATAATGGACAACTCCCTTAAGGTAAGCCAAGCTATAGAAATAGTGCAAGTCCCTCATGACAAGCAGCAAAGAATAGTTAGTGAAGTCGTTAATAACAATTTAACTGTAAGACAGATCCGGGAATTGAAAATGGCACTAAAGGAAGAAGAAACATTTAACAAAATAATTGCTTCTGCAAATGATGAATCAAGATCTTCAGCCATAGCAAAGAAAGCATCACTTACTCTCAAAATTACACTGGCAAGAGTTGATAATTTGATAAATGAAGTTCACACAACTATAGAGCCGGATCAGAGAGCAGAAATAATCAACTTCCTAATGGGCATAAGGTTAAAGATTCACTCACTCATTGATGAGAGTATACGCTTCAAAAACAAAAAACCTGGCTCGTAGCCAGCCAGCCAGCTTACCTTGGAAGGAACGGGGAAATCCACTCATCTAGGAATTTTTTGTAATCTTTACGAGTGTATACAAGAGAATGCAATAACGGATCTTTGGTTGGTATAAAATCATATACTTCATATAATTGTATGATGTCTCCAAATAGGTTTCTATAATTATCACTTTCCTCATCAGCCATTTCTTCTGATGGAAAAGCTTGTATACATATCCAATCATATCCACCCCTTGTCCTGCCAGAATACAGGACAAAAGGTGCGTCAGCTGAATATTTCTTCAGACCTTCAAGCCTTCTTGGAAGGTGCTGCGATGACCTGAACGTTACAAGCACAACTCTTACCACGCGGCGTTTAATCTTCGTGGTATCAACCGATATTGTGTAGCCAGTTATGATCCCCTCTGCTTCTAGCCTAGTAATTCTTGATTCGATCTCTTCCTCCGTAGGGTTGTAACCGCAACCTTTGAGGAAGTCCCAGATTTCTTTGCTGTCTTGTCTTGAGTTCCTGCTCAACGCAGAAAGAATTAGTTCATCAATGTTATCGAGCATTAATGAAGTCACTGCTAAATGTGTATATGCCTTATGCCAAGTAATAGATGTTTTAAGGAGATTTAGATATACTAATTAATTATAACTTGCTTCGTCGGACGCTTTGTATCGGATACTATCAGCATCAATAACACACTGGCTAGGCCTACGCTCTTCTAGGCAATGTTACTTCAATACTAGTAGTAGGTTGAAGCTCGACACGATAGCTATAGATCCAAAAGAAGTTATCGAAGCACCAAAGATGTAGGTCATGTAAGTGACAAGGTCTTAAGACGAGGTCTATTCTTGTTATGTTTATGAAGCGAATATCTGATCTATCCAGACCAAATCATACATCATCCCTGCGCCAATTGCAAGCGTTGTTATTGCGGCAGCATATCTGAGTAGAAGGCTAACCTTTGCTGAATTGGCAAGTTTGACAAAGGGTATCCCGATGAGTGTGCTTATTCCCGCCATGCCACCAATAGAACCTGCTCCAAAGATTGCTATGTATGCCAACCCAAGAGGGATTGAATTGATTGTTGATAGTACAATAAGCAGCAATGCTCCACTTCCAGCCATCCCATGAACCATGCCAACTATGAGGGATTTATGTCCATGTCCGTGTTCAGCATCATGAACATGTCCATGCGAATGGACGACATTGTCATGATGGTGGTGGTGGATGTGCTTGTGTGACGAATTTTGATGTCGCAGGCCTTTTAAGAACTTGCCAATGCTCCATCCCGTAAAAGTAGTAACACCTAGGAATAGCAGCATAATGCCTACAGCAAATTCCAGCCTGTTGCTTACTGTCTCACTGATATTGACTGCAAGCAGCAATACCAAAAGCCCTGCAATAAAAAGCGACGTAGTATGACCCAGCCCCCATATTGCACCAAGCATAGAAGCACGCTTGATGTTCTTGTGGTTTGATGCAACAACTGAAAGCACCGCTGCGACATGATCCGCTTCCATCGAATGGCGCAACCCTGTTACAAGGCCCAAAAGAAGGATTCCTGTTGGCGCCGCTACATTGATGTTGCTTTGCACATTATTAAAGAGAGGCTCAATTACGGTATTGATCGTGTCCAATATCAAGCCTGAGTGCCTTTACCGGGATCTTTACATTAATCTTTAGACGCAAGATCTCTTTTTAATAAGAAAAATTAAGGCACGGCCGAAGATTGCTGGCTCCACTGCCGACATCGGCTAAATTTTTGGCTTAAGCTTGTTAATAAATTGATATATTGTACAAATGTTAAACTCTACAATCGCAAGACCCAAAACAAATGGCTATTCCAACCTATTCCACTGGAGACCCAATTCTGGACTTCTTCTTTACACTCTTCAATGGTATTGCCGAGGTACCTCTCTTTAGCTCACCGATAACCGGCATACTGATACTGGCAGGGGTCTTCATCGCATCAAGAAAAGCTGGCGCGATGATGGTACTTTCAGGCTTGATAGGAGCGGGCATTGCTATTTTGGCTGGGGCTCCTTATGACTTGGTCACCTTCGGTCTGTTCGGTTATAACTCAATACTTACTGGAATGGCATTTTGGTCAGGACCTTTTGTCAAGGCAAATAAGGCCACTTTTTTTATATCAGTCTTTGGGGCAGCCATAACTGCGTTCACGTGGATGGCATTTTCGCACCTGATGGGAGACATGTTTATACTAGATGGAGTAGCCAACTCGTGGGCTATCCCTGGCTTTACATCATCGTTCATCTTCACGACCTGGGCTTTGATGTACGCCACCAAGAGGTTTGGGCACGACATATGGCCAGCGCCACCGCCTCCTGCTAAGGAGGAGCTATTGTCTGAAAGCGGCAACCCAAGGGAAGTAGAGTCATTTAAGTGGACAGCAAAGGAGTTCATAATAGCTACACTAAAGGGTGTCTCACAGGTCACGTTTGTAGAAAACTGGAAGACAGGTGTATTCTGGGTGGTCGGACTAACACTTGCATTTGAGCTTGCGCCAATGATAGCTGGAGTGCAGGAGGGAAGGCCTTGGTGGACCAACGGATATACCTCCCAATGGAACGAATTTTCCCCTCTCTATTTGGCTGGCTTGATGGCGCTTTTGGGTTCAGGCATTGGAGTAGCAATGGCAATACTTACCAAGTTGCCTACTGCTGAAATAAGGCTGGGACTGCATGGTTTCAATCAAGTGTTAGTCATGATAGCTCTGACAAGTTTTATTCCACTCACGCCTCAGTCATTCATGATGGCTGTTTTTGCCACAATAGGTTGTTCATTTCTGATGCCGGCTCTACAGAGGTTCTTTGGACAATGGG
>JAICEE010000014.1 GCA_025924355.1 Nitrososphaera sp. | reverse complement strand
TATTATTACAAGTCAGACCAAAATTTGACAACATTATTATACTTTCTGGCTTCAAAAACGGTACATGAAGGTTCACTGTCCTGACTGCAAAGGAACTGCAGAGCTGGCAGACGATTTTTCATTTGTCAAGTGCTCTAACTGTTCATTTGATATGACTTATGGCGAATATGTAAAGTACATAGCGTATAAGGACTCACGCTACCGCGATATACTTTCAGACTACAAATAAAGATAGAAAACTTTTCAAGACTGTGGTTGAAGGGGTTTATTTGAGCTACCGATATCGTGATGGCTAGCTATGGTATTGTCCCCTGACTACCTATCTAATGGGTTTCCGCTTAAAGGGATTCAAAATATGCCTGTCATATTTTGCTACTACGCAATAGATAAGGTACGGGCCAGATGTTGTGCTCCGACCAGAATATGCGCCTACTGGTTCAAAGCTGTACTCGTCGAATGCTCTTACAATCTGGTACAGATTATCGCCTATTACAACGCTGTTAGGCGATGCCTTTGAATTGATCTTTGCACACATGTTCATTGTTGATCCGAATAAATCATCGCTCTGTGAACTTGTGGATTTTGCTAATTCGACTTGGCCGTAATCGACACTAATTCTATAATTTAGGGGAGGTAACCCCTCTATAGCACCTCTTGCCTAAACACTTTTCGCTATAATGTAAGAACAAAGCCCGCAAGCTCTAAGACAATCCCAATAACGGTATAACGACGTCCTTCTTATTGCAGGTCCGTACAGCTATCCAATATGACTTAGGTACAGGGGTCAGTCATATGCATACCATTCGAATGCCCTTCACAGAGGCTCAGTCATAATGTTTTACTCCCATGCAATCAACTTGCTGTAGAGAGATTAGTCAAAATAAAGATAAGTGAAAACAGAAAGTCCTCAAGTTCGACGTACAAGCTCTCAAGTTTATGGAGAACTTGGAGTCAGATACAACTTGGCGCCTTCATCTTCGTCGCCAAACTCATCTTCCTCCTCTTCATCAAACTCTTCATCAAAGTTGTCGTCAAAGTTATTATTGACTTCTTCAGACATGGTTGACTGAGATTAATCCACTGAACGCTTGTTATAAATTTTACCAGCTAGTTTTCTTGGGCTCTTTACTTATCCGCCTTTTGCCTGACAGTCACCATGCAAGAGCAAATAGACACAGTGCACCGCTTTATCTGTCCCGCATCCTGCGGTAAGCTTGTCACTATCTGCGTGTGAAGCTCCTGAGGGTGGAGACATTTAGTACATAGAGGCTCGTTGTATAGCAACTGCCGTAATTATTATATGCTCCCTGAGGTATTAAGCTAATCCAGTCAGCTTTTTATAGCTAGGATATAATTTCATGCAATCATATGGGCCGAGTAGACAAGGGCGTCAACTGCAGTGTCGATAGCTGTGGGAATCAGGCTGAGCGCTCAATGAGCGGAATTAAGGCCGGCATGGCCCCAGATCTGGGATTGGGCGGCAGCAAGAGAGTCTATCTCTGCAGAGATCATTATAAAGAATGGAAAAAACTTACCAAGGAAGACAGGGAAAACGAAAGGGCCAGATGGGCTTAAATTAGATATAAGATTAGGATTAGGATTAGGATATATGCGACTGCTGCAACTCCATTCAGATTTTATTGAATATGAGCCAATTGAAAAGGAGATCAGAGATGCCGAAGAGATCGTGTCCAAATCTAACATCAGGCTCGAAGATTTGGTTGTAGCCTTTATAGCAGTTGAGAACAGAGACGATGAAAGCGTTGCCAAGATAGCGGTCGATGAGATAAAGAAATATCTTGATATGGTCAAGAGCAGTCGCCTACTACTTTACCCTTACGCTCATCTGAGCTCTGACCTTGCGCCACCAATCCTTGCAATTGATATCATCAAATCTGTTGAAAGCCTGGCCAAGGGATCGATAAACCAAGTCTACCGCGCGCCTTTTGGGTGGACAAAGTCGTTTAACATCAAGGTAAAGGGCCATCCTCTGGCTGAGAACTCTAAGGAGATTTCAAAGCAGGAAGAGCATAAACATGCTGACCCATTGCATAGAGAAAAGGAATCATCTGCACTCGAGGATGAGGAAAAATTACAGTCATTTTGGTACATCGCGCAGCCCGATGGACCGATGACTCCCGTCAGCAAATACAACTTCAAAAAACAAGACCAGAATCTTCAGTTGCTAGTAAACTATGAAACAGCAAAGAACAGGACAGTCAATGAACATCCTGCTCACGTCCGGCTGATGAAGAAATTAGCCCTAGCCGACTATGAACCTGCATCAGACGCTGGTAATATTCGCTATTACCCAAAAGGCAGGCTGATGAAGTCGCTTATCGAGCAATATGTCACAAGGCGGGTAATGGAGTATGGTGGAATTGAGGTCGAAACACCCATAATGTATGACACCAAGCACCCTTCGCTTCAGAGCTACTTCAACAGGTTTCCTGCAAGGCAATACAGCATCACTTCTGACAACAAACAGCTATTTTTGCGCTTTGCTGCATGCTTTGGTCAGTTTCTGATGGCCAAGGACTTCAATATATCATACAAGCATCTGCCAGTGAAATTATACGAATTGACAAGATACTCATTTAGACGCGAAAAAAGTGGTGAGTTAGTAGGCTTGCGACGATTGCGGGCGTTCACTATGCCTGACTGTCACGCACTTTGCAGAGACTTGGATCAGGCAAAGGAGGAGTTTCTCAAGCGCTTTGAGCTGTCAATAAGCGTGCTCAACGATCTTGGCCTAACAATCAAAGATGTGGAAATGGCCATAAGATTCACAGAGGACTTTTACAATGAGAATAAAGACTTTCTGACTGAACTTATCAACAGGTTTGGCAAGCCGGTGCTAGTTGAAACATGGAAGGAGCGCTTCTTTTACTTCATACTCAAGTGGGAGTTCAATTTCATCGACGGCCTTGGCAAGGCATCAGCTCTCTCAACTGACCAAATAGATGTTGAGAACGGCGCGCGTTATGGCATAGAGTTCGTTGAAGAAGACGGCACCAAAAAGAACCCGATAATTCTGCACAACTCGCCTTCAGGCGCGGTAGAGCGGGTAATCTATGCGCTATTGGAAAAATCGGCCAAGATATCCAAAGAAGGTGGTATCGCCTCGCTACCGCTTTGGCTGTCACACACGCAGATTCGTGTAATACCCGTAAGCCACGAGCATATCATATACTGTGAAAAGGTACTGGCAGAGCTGACTGAAAACCAGATAAGGGCCGACATAGACGATCGCGATGAAACAGTGGGCAAAAAGATACGTGAATCTGAAACCGAATGGGTACGCTACACTATAGTCATTGGCGACAAAGAGATCAACTCTGACAAGCTGATTGTACGCGACAGAAATGAGGGCAAACAGCGCGAGTTTACTCTGCATGAACTGATAAATGAAGTCAAGGCACAAACAAGGGACAAGCCCTACCTTCCGTTGAACCTTCCACTGCGTCTATCAGCTAGGCCGCAGATTATTGTCTAGCATATTTTCGAGATAATATTCTATACAATGTTTGAGTAGCCAGTGTGCCTTCTCGGTAGTCGTCATTTTTCAAAGCAACTTCGACCATATCCATTCCAATCAGGCAGGCTGATAGATCTATCGCCTTGATCAGTTTCAGTACCTGAAATGGATCGAGACCAAATGGTTCTGGCGTGCCAGTGCAAGGTACATAAGGCAGGTCGTAGGCGTCAATGTCAAATGAAATGTATATCTTTTTACCGGCAGTTGCCTTTTGCAAATACCTTACTACACTGTCAATATCATTGTGCACCTCCCACGCATCAAAAGTTGTAACACCGTTTTTGCTAGCGGTTTCGTTTTCTTCTTTGTCTGTCTGTCGGATACCTATTTGGATCAAATTTTCGCCGGGGATATATTTCAGCAAATGGTAGAAGGGGGTGGTATGGCAGATCTTCAATCTTTCATAGTTGGGCTTCATGTCACGGTGAGCATCAAAATGTATCACTATTGGCTCTTCTTCGGCAAGCGCCTTCAATTGATAGTATGATAGCGTGTGCTCGCCACCGAGCATCACTGGGATCTTGCTGTTGTTGCGTAGTGAAGCAACTACCCTTGGGATTGTTGAATCAAGATAGTCAAGCATCTTGACGATGCTCTTTGTTTTGGGCAGCTTTAGGTCGCCAAGATCAAATATGTCAACAAGGTCATAAATATTGGTCTTTTCATCCAGCATGAATGTCTCGCTCTGGAGAGCAGAAGTTCGCCTTATGGCCTCCGGTCCCCTCGATGTGCCTTTGCCAAAGCTGGTGGTGATGTCAAGAGGTACGCCATAAATAACTACATTTGATTCCCTGAATGAAATTCTGACCGGTATGTCCGCAAAGCTATAACCTGCCTTTGTCCCTTCCGGCACCATAAAGAGCGAAAGTATGTCCAACACTCACACAATCTTCAAGACCCGTTGATAATAAATTATGATGCCGACTTGCTCCAAAACAGCTCGTCAAGACTCTGTTGTCGCGGCTTGCCTAGTACCGACTTGAAGTCAAAGTTCAAGGCAGACAGCACCTGCTCAAATGTAGACTCCATTGTTTCAAGATATTTTTCAGTGTCAATTTCTTCCGGCTTAGAAAGCTCGACTGGCCTGACGCCGTCGCCTGCCTTTATTTTCACATAAGAAATGATGTCACCAGCTCGAACCTCGCGTTTGTTTGCGTCCGCAAGCATCTTGGCAGCTTTGATATGTTGTGGCAGGCCTTTGTAGATGTCACTGCTGTTGCCGTCTACAGTTTTGGAGCCAGTCTTTTTGCCATATGTACTCAATGATTTGTTGATCGTAACATTGAAGCTCAGTTCTTCAAGTGGAATTTTGTGTACTTCCAAGTTCTTGGCATTTTCTTGAATAATGTTCTTAATTTTTCCTTTGGCATATTCAAAATCTTTCTCCGAGTTAATCTTTCCAAGTATTTCTAAGATATCGTAGAATGCCTTCCTGATAAATGGCGGAGTATGTGATTTTTTGCCTGTAAGACCCTTTACATCAACCGTTCCATCGGATAGGACGCCAAGGTAGTTCTTTTTGAGGTCGCTGAATACAACATAGCGGTACTGCTTATCTATTTCAAGGTCTACGCCTAGCGTCTCTCTAGCCCACTGCACCAGTTGCTCTATGTGCTTTTGATCCGGATTGCTGAGGAAAATGCTGTCAGTGTCACCATAAACAACCCGAATTCCAATCTCTTTGCATTTGTTAATGGTTCTGTTGATGGTTGTTCTGCCAAGGGCAGCAGTAGCATCTGCCACCGGCAGGCAGTAGAGTGGAAATATTGCTGCGCCCATGACGCCATAACTGGCATTGAGAATGACCTTGATAGCCTGGCTTACCACATTGTACAGCTTGCGCTCTTCTGGGGGAAGTGTCTTGTCCTTTGCCAGGTGTTTGTAATAGTTGACTCTCAAGTCACGAAGCGATCCTATGAGAAGCGAAGTCAAACCTTTCCTGTGCTTGCAGACCCAGTGAGTTGTACCTTCCACTTCCTTTTCCCTACAGTCTTCATGAGAGCAATTGATAGTTTCGTATGATAAATTATGCACTTTGATAATACTAGGATAGAGGCTCGCAAAGTCTAGGACAATGACGTTAAAATGTATGCCTGGTACAGGCTCAACAACTTCGCCACCTCGATATTTTTTTTCTTTAATAATGGCTGTAGTCGATGCAGTCCCCTTTTTTTCCAGCTCACTCCTGCTCGGTATCAGCTCATTTCGCTGGCGGTGCTCGTAGTACAAGATGCCTCTGATCCATTGATTGACGCCAAAGCGGGCGATATCATCTACTGAAAGCCGTCCAATCCTTGCGATGACGACCAGCAGTTTCATTAGCAGATTATCATTAAAGCTAGTCAGCCT
Organism: Nitrososphaera sp.; assembly: GCA_025924355.1. Lineage (GTDB taxonomy): Archaea > Thermoproteota > Nitrososphaeria > Nitrososphaerales > Nitrososphaeraceae > Nitrososphaera. The sequence continues at coordinate 14,785 of JAICEE010000014.1, read as the reverse complement.
GTATGTGAGATCGGCATCCTTGAGGCAATATTCTGCTAATCTCTGAATGGGCAAATCGCTTATGTCCCCCTCAAACTCTATTTTTGAGTCATCCAACAGTGCTTCGCTGATAGCATTGAGGGTATGGTCAGTGTAGGCACGGCTGAAAGCATAGATCTGGATCGACCTGTTGTCAAATGTCCTATAGAGGTCTATGTGGATGCCATGCCTGATGCCGACTGGCTCTGCCTGCATTCCATGTTTGATAAATGACTCTCTTTTGACCATTATGGGCACCTTGTCCTTTGGGATCGCAACACCGTTAGGATCAATGCGAGAATCCTGGGAGCGCGCATAGAGATAGGGCAGATCAAAGTCGTCACCATTGAACGTGATTATAATTGGATAATCATTGATTATCATGAATGCCTTTTCTATCAACTCTTTTTCAGTTGCACAGGGTTCTGCTTCAGGAATTAGCGGTGCGCCATCGCTTGGTGTGTTATTTGTAAGCACGAGCACTTTCTTGAAACCGTCACTTCCAACAAACCCTGCAGCTGTTATACGCCTGTCATGATCGCGTGCATTTGGCATCCTTCCCTCTTCCGTCTCGACCTCAATGTCGATAGCTACTCGCTTCAGCTCTGGTATTGGCTGATTGAGAAGTTTGGCCCAGTTTGTAATGTATTGTCTATATTCCTTGCCTGCCTCTCCTGCCTCTTTTATCTTGTCCCACAATAAACTTCTGAGTGCAAATTGCACCTTCTCAGAAATAGGGTACTCAAATGGAGTTATCTGTTCGTCATTTCTAACGTAATATGAACCTGGTATCAGCGCCCGGTCGTAGAGATAGTTCTCATGGTATTTGATATCGGCTTCCCATGACGTCACTTTTTCACGAAAGCTGTAGTCGGTGCCACCTATTGAGAGAGGATCAGGTGCAATCACTTTGAGGACTTCAATTTCCTTGTCAAGAATGATATCTTGTTTCTTGACCCGTTTGAGTATGAATTTGGTCTCTTTTTGCGCAACCTGTTCGGCCTGCTTCGCAAAGTCCATCTTTGTATAGCAGTAGGGTTTGTGGTCAGTCCTGTCGCGCCATTGGTAGATAATTTTGTCTTGTGGATCGTAAAACTTCAGGTAGACTTTCTTCTCTTCCCCAGAGTAAACGGCGGACAGCAACAGCATTGGCCTGCTATCTTTGGGCAACTCCGGCAAGCTGTCAAACCCTTTTCTACGATCTGATACAAATTCCTGCTGCTGAACCAAGATACTGAGTGTTTGTCCATGGATCGATATTAAACGTTTTATCTAACAGTTGGATTCATGCTACATGTGGACTGCAAGGTCGCGATAATTGGTGGTGGTGTGCTTGGAATGTCAATTGCATACTTCCTTTCAGCACACGCCAAGAGTCCTGAATCAGTAGCACTGCTAGAGCAGGAAAACAACATTGCGCAGCACAGCAGCAGCAGGAATACTGGAAAGGTGCATGCGCCCTTTCTCTACGACCCTATAAGAAAGAAGACTTTTGCCAAGGCTGCAGCGCTTGGCTACGAGATGTGGCAAAAGTATTCCAGTCATAAGAGAATGCCGTTTAGGCGTGATGGTGTCCTTGAGGTTGCACTTAATGACAAGGGAATAGACCGACTCTACAAGTACATGGAATGGGGGATGGCAAACGGCCTTACAAAAAATGAACTACAATTGCTTGACAAAAATGAAGTGGCAAGAATTGAGCCAAACGTGCGGTGTGTCTCTGCAATCTATTGCTCCAAAGATGCATCGGTTAACTATGGTGCATTTACGATTGGACTTCTAGAAGACATTCAGTCATTCGGTAGCAAGTTGCTTTTGGGACATAAGGTCGAGCGAATATCATCATACGGCCAAGGAGTGTATTCGATAACTACGAACCAGGGTAAAGAGATCAAAGCAGAGTATCTTGTCAATGTGGCCGGCGGTAACTCGATGGACATTGCCCAGATGATGGGTGTTGCACATGGTTACACCGACATGCATTTTAGAGGGGAGTACTGGCAGGCACCACCAGAGTATCATAACCTGACGAAGCTATCGATCTATTCTGTTCCTAAGCACCCAGAATATCCTTTTCTCGATCCACACTGGATCGTGCGAGCAGATGACAGGCGTGAGGTGGGGCCAAACGCCATACCTGTCTTTGGCCCATATGCCTACAGCTGGCGTAGGAACTTGGTCGATATGCTACCAAAAATAATGGAGTCATCTCAGACAGGTGCACGGAAGATTTTTTTTGACAGACAGTTTCTGTCGCTTGTAAGTACCGAGCTGAAGAGCTCATTATCCAAGACAATGATGATAAACAGAGTGCGTGAATTTTTGCCACAGCTGCGGCCATCTGCTTTTACCCAGCGTGGGACAGCCGGCATAAGATCGTCAGTCATTGACAAGACCGGCAGATTCGTACCAGACACACTCATACTCGAGCGTGATTCCTCGCTCCATGTGCTCAACTATAATTCGCCGGGAGCCACAGGTGCACTGCCTATGGCAGCCAACATCGCAAGTAAGATAATAAGAGCACATGTACTACAAACAAGCGACAAGGCAAGATCACTATGGGATGCTACCGTAATTGCCGATAGAATGAAAGCATGATCGATTTTTTAAGGTACTGCCCATCACGATAGCATAAATTGCTCAAGGAAGTTTTTCTTGGTGCCCTAAGAAATAAAGACGTCAAGATATCAAAGATAAAAGATTCAAATTTTCACAAAATTCTGGCAGAAGCATCATCGCGCTGGATTTCATATGAGTCTGTGCCAGAAATATGCGAGTCTGCAGGCATTGATAGCAGCTGGAACAGGCGTGCTTTTCAGGGTCTTCAACTTTATGTCATAGACGCAGTGGCAGTCACTAGCACTAACAAGATCTTAGCTATAGAGTGGGAAGAAGACATAGCTGGCTCTGCAAGAAGCGAGCTGCTAGAATCAAAAGCGATGGTAATGGAGGCATCTGTTGCTCAAAAGGCGGCCGGCAAGGCTGACAATATCTGCCTCGATGGTTCACTTGTTTCGCGTTTGACTAAAAGCAAGCCTGAAGCAGCGTCTGAAATAGTGAAGAAGTGTACAAGCTGCATATTTATATCAAAGACCTCTGAGAGCAGGCTGCAATTTGGCCCGATGGGGTCAAAGGCCGGAGACATTTACTATTATGGACACACCTCCAAGGAGGCTGGCTTCAGTATTCCTGTTGAAACACAGTTCTGCCATGCGCCCTTATTTGAAGTCTATGCAAGACTGCGCGACCATACTCCTGTTATTCGGATTGAAATCATGAGCAATGCAACTGAGCAAGAAGTAAAATCGACCTTGAATAAGCTACGGTACCACAGTGTAGCCGGCTATCCGTACTGCCTAAAGCTTGCGCACAATACCTGCAAGATAACCAATGAAGATATAGACAGACTTGCAAGCATATATGACCTGCAGAATGAGCAAGGAGCAAGGGATGCTTTAAATGAGTGAAGAACTAGGCATCCTTATCGGTGTCACCAAGCCGGATCAGGTGACATTTGAATCAAGAAGGCCTGTTAGTATCGGCGAATACGTTATTCTCAACTATGGTATAGACAAGGTGCTTGGGCTTGTCGAAAAGTCATCTATTAGCAGTGATGCACTAGGCAGCAGCATTCGCAACTATGAAGAGGCATTTGAGAGCAAACAGGTTGCCGCCGAGAACCGTCGAGATAAAAGTTACAAGGGGTACGTACGTATTCTTGGCTATGTGGCTGAGTTAAAAAAGTGCAAGGCAATATTGCCTGCACTGCCTCCAGAGCCTGGTACTGAAGTGTACGAAGCATCAGTTAAAGATCTTGATGCCATCTTTGCACCCTCTGGACAGCAGTGGGTAATGATAGGTACGCTTCTCCGGAATACTGGAGTAGGTGCTCGAGTGGATATCAACAAAGTCGTATCTCGTCACCTTGCAGTGCTTGCCATGACTGGCATGGGCAAGAGCAACCTAGTCTCGCTTTTGGCTAAAGAAATAGCTAGAATAAGCGGCACGATGGTGATTTTTGACTACCACGATGACTATTCTACGCTTGATATGGGATCTAACAACATTAACCTTCTGGACGGAAGGATAAATCCGCGGCTTTTGTCGGCAGACAAGCTCGCAGAGGTCATTGAGATTCAGGAAAATGCTTCAAACCAGATGCATGTGCTTAGGTTGGTGTTCACCGAAGATGTCAAGCAGCGTAAGGGCGACGACTTTTGGGATGCACTGATCCACGCTGCATCAGAAGTTGGTGCCGACAAGTTATATCGCGAAGCAGCAGCCAAGGTAGTTGACAAGATCGATGATGCAAGGCGCAAGTTTCATACCATTTTGGATCCTAGTATGACAGATCCATTGGCGCTTCTTAAGAATTACAAGATAAATATTATCAATCTGGTAGAACTTACCGAGCGACAGGCTAACATTGCTGTATCATTCTACCTTGAAGAGCTGCTCGACGATAGGAAAAAGGCAACACGGCAAAACAAGGGTGCCGCTAAGTCGCAGCCGCGCTTTCCAGCTCCGATACTTGTGGCAATAGAGGAGGCACATGTATTCATACCAAAGGATGAAGACACAGATACAAAATATTTCGCTTCTAAGGTTGCACGTGAAGGGAGAAAATTTGGGTTAGGGCTAGTCATTGTGTCACAGCGCCCAAGAGGAATCGATGCCAATATCTTGAGTCAGATGGGCTCGCTTGCAGTAATGCGCATGATCCAGCAGGACGACCAGATGCATATTTCTGCAGCAAGCGAAGCACTTAGCCGAGATCTTATTGATCAGCTTACATCATTAAACCCCGGCGAGGCTATATTTGCCGGTCAGTGGGTCAACTTACCTACGTTTGTTAAGGTAGACGAAGTCAAAGAGCGAAAGATAGGCGGCGATCAGAAAGCAGTAGAACAATGGAGCCAGCTGGCAGCATTGAAGCAACAAGCCGCCAAAGAATCATCGGAGTCATACATTCCATCAGGCTATATACAGGATTAGCAGTTGATGATCCTAAAGAATAGAAATGTTGATATCACACATCTCTGACCTCCACCTTGGATATTCACAATTCGGTCTAGAGGAAAGAGAGGAAGATGTCTACCAAGTTTTTCATGAGGCAATAGATGCATCAATAAAGGAGAGAGTAAGTCTTGTCATTTTAGCCGGCGATCTATTCCACAATCCTAGGCCGTCCGGCAAGGCGATAATCACACTTGGCAACATGCTGAAAAAACTGAAGGAAAAGCAGATCCCAGTGGTCTTTGTGCTGGGCGAACATGACATAAGCCGGCTTAGAGATGTGCCATTTGTTCACATTTACAGCAACCTTGGGCTTGCAAAGAAACTCCGATATGATGAACCTTTCAAAGTTGAAAATTGTGTATTGTTTGGGGCAGACAAGGAGCGGCGCAGTAGCATTGATTCATTAATCGAAAAGATGCGTCATGCAGAGCAACTTGCAAAGCAACACGATGGCAACAAGGTGCTTGTGCTGCATCAGGGTCTGGCTGACTTTAACAAGTTTGCAGGTGAGCTCAATTCTGCCGATCTTCCTGCAGGATTTAACTACTATGCACTGGGTCACTATCATGACCACCTCGAAAAGAGGTTTGATTTCCTTGGCGGGCCCCTTGCTTATCCTGGCTCAATCGACCTGACTCCAAGCGAAGGGATCAAGGAGGCAGATAAGGGCTTCATCATAACCGACATGTCTGGCGAAGAGCCATCAACACAATGGGTACTGCTTGAGAGCAGACGTCCGCAATTCTCTGCCAGAATAGACTACAAAGACATTGCAAATGCAGTAGAGCAAATAATCAAGAAGGCAACAGCCTCTGACAAAAAGCCCATTGCAAGGATAGAGATAGCTGGGAGCAACATTGACTCTAAGGTTATAGCTGAGCACTTGAAAAAGCTCAACAACTCTTGTCTTCATTACATTTGGCAGCCGCTAGAAGAGCATCTTGCTACTACTGTGTATGATTCCAAGCCTGTAGACCTTGATAGTGAGCTCTATCGGCTGTCGACAGAAGCGCTTGGATCAGACGAGCTTGCCAAGTTTACGATAGGCGAAGTATTGCCACTTGCAGCTGAGAGAGATGACAAGTCGGTTCTGGAATTACTGTGGCAGGCGTACAAATTAAACAAATTTGGAGGTCATAATGTTAAATGATAAAGGATATTCAACTGAAGAATTTCATTGCACACAAAGACACCAAGATAGAATTTTGCAAGGGTATAACAATATTTCTAGGACATAACGGCTCTGGCAAGTCGTCAATCATTGACGCAGTGACGTTTTCGCTCTTTGGCAAGCATACAAGAAAGTCAAACAAGAATCTTGTAAGAAGAGGCGCCAACCATGCTATGGCGGAGATACGCTTTGCTCTCAACTCTAAAGAGTTCCAGGCGATAAGAACGCTAAACGGCTCCGGCCTCCAGTCATTTTCGCAGCTTGTACTTGTATCAGATGGTGACAAGATAGTAAATAAGCCAATTGTCGGAGGCGAGCGCAGACAGTTTGGTGAGTCAATGAGTGTGGAAATAGCACAGGTGCTTGGGCTCAACTATGAAAAACTGCGCGTTGCTGCGGTAGTGCAACAGGGTGAGCTGGTCAGGATAGTAGAAGCACAACCAAAAGACTTTAAGGAATTGCTAAATGGCCTGATTGGCATTGACAGACTCGACTCAGCTTATGAAACGATGCGCAATGTCATCGTAGGCTTCCGCGAAAGGCTGCGTGATGAAATAGGCTACACTGATGAGGAAATTCCAAAGGTGGAAAGACTGCTTGAGGAAAAGGAGAAGAAGCTAAAGGAGGGATCATTGCTTTTGAAAGAGTTTGAAGATGAAAGAAGGCTGCTTGAGGAAAAAATAGGTCAACTTGACAAGGAAATCGAGAGGTTGGAGCCAGTCATCCAAAAGACACAGGAGCTTCAGAATTGCGAAAAATTGCTCATACGACATGTCACTGAAAGGCGCAGCCACCTTGGTACAGAAGTGGAACAAATGGAAAGAGTAGTTATAGAAGCAAAGAACTTGCTAGATGTGCTGAAAACCAAAGAAGAAGTACACATACGACTCAAGATGATAAAAGCTGAATCAGAGGAGATCCATTCAAAGCTGGAGGAAAATGAGGGCATGATGGGCAAGCTACTTGGCCTTCTAGAGTGTGCCGGCAAACTGCATATAGCGGATGGCAAATGCCCCGTTTGCAACTCTCCTGTTACAAAGGTTAATGAAATGTTTAACGTAGGCCATATTCAGCTGGAGATCAGGCGTAGATCGGAAGAAAAATACAAACTGCAAGTAGCCAAGGTTGAGCTCAAGAAAGAAGAGCAACAGCTGGCAGAGCAGGACAAAAAGATAGTGACAGCAGAAAAGTTCCTATCAAACAATTCTATAAGCTCTGAAAACGACTTGGTCAAGATTGAAGACGATCTCAATAGCAAGAAAAAGTATCTGGCCAAACTCCCTCTGCAAATAGCCTACGTAGGAGATGATCCTTTCAAGCTGGTAATAGATGGGGTCTCAAAGACACTTGCTGAAGAAATTGATGCATTACGGGGGCAGGTGAGTGGTTTGAGCCTCCCTCAATACACAGATGCGAAGCTAGAGAGGACAAGGCTGATACAAGAATTGCAGACTGCAAGTGTCAAAACTGGTGAGTATAGACGTGTAATAACTGACGCCCAGACAGCGATAGATTCTGCCATGCATGCAATGGAGCAGTTAAGACAGGCATCTGAATTCTCCAAAATGCTGGAAAGGATGCGTTCGATGATATTCAATAGGGACGGGATGGTGGGCATTAGCCTTCGCTCATGGGCGCTTGGAGTAATATCGCAGAAAGCGTCAGAATATGCCTCGCTCTTTAATATTGGCATTTCGAGGATCGAACTTACAGAAGGAGCACGAGAAGTAGCGGTAACGTGTTACGGCAGGCAGGGTGAAATTGATATAGACTCACTTTCCGGAGGCGAAAAGGTGGCCGTAGCCCTCGCACTTCGACTTAGTATTGCATATATGATGGGTTCAAATAAGCTTGATTTCATCATTTTAGATGAGCCAACTGCACATCTTGACGAAGACAGGCGGAGAGGGCTTGTCAGAATACTATCTGAGGCATTTAGAGAAGGTGTCGGACCATTGGCCCAGCTAATAATAATAACTCATGACTCTGAAATTTTTGAAAACTCTGAAGTCGATCAAATATTTAGGTTTGTCATGACAGCTGATGGTTCGTGCATCTCAAGAGAATAAGAAAGTTATCTTTTGTAGCCCTCTTACAATATCATAACATGTCATCATAACATGTCTGCTTCTTCAAAATCATCACTTGAAATTTTTCAAAAATACTGATATCAGTGACAATTCCATCGTTGATGAACTGCTTTCTACATATAGTTATTAATTTTCCAGTCTGTCATGTTTTTGTATCTCTTGCAACCAGCACCATACTGACATTTTTATAATGTGCCCAGGCCTAGACATACGTTCTATATAATATTTTTTCGCAGACAATATAAGTTTGTGTATTGTTCTCAACTGTGATTTAATGTCGTCGCGCCATTTCGCTAATAGTAAAGTGCATCGCATTAAAGTGAGGTGACTATAGCCTGTTGTCTTCTGCTCATTCTATACTAGTGGTTGATGACGAGCTGGATATAGTGTTGATCTTCAAACGGGCATTGAGTAGGCAGGGCTATACCGTCTTTGGTTTTACTGATCCTTTGCTGGCTCTTGAACATTTTAAGGTAAACTCCGCAGATTATGGCTTGGTAATAACAGATGTCAGGATGCCGCGGATGAGCGGCTTTGAGCTTGCTGCAAACATTCAAGTTATTAAGCCAGATACAAAAGTAGTCTTTATGTCTGCATTTGAAGTAAGTGACTTTGAATTTTCAATACCCGGAGTCAAAATAAATGACTTCCTCCGAAAGCCAGTTGATGTCAAGACCCTTGTGCGAAGAGTCAAGGTGGCTATGGGAAACTAAAAATCGCCTATTAGCTTCGCAACTGATTGCAAAAAGTGTGCCAACAGAAGTACAAAATAGAAATTACTAACTTCAGAATTTAGAAACATAAGGGTCATGATCTGCTGAATTCTGCCGTAGAAAAATTCTTGTATGAACGCAATGTCCACCACCATGACTTGAGGGCATGGCATAGTCCTGAGGCCTCCCAGATTATGTTAGACATGGTGAGCTTCAAGACTGATCGAAAAGAGAGAGAGCACTCAGCTCTTAATTCATGCATAAAATATTGAAGTGACATTGATTACAATGTCGGGAAGATGAATAACTAGAACCTCCTACTTGCAGACATCTATGCAACTGCTGCTCAAGGATGTATTGGATTTCTAAAACGTCCAGAGTGCTTGTCTTGTCAGGTCTGCATCAATGTTGCAACATTGGAAGAAACTCGTACAGACCTCTATTTCTATTGCATACATAAAAACTGTACGAGAATTCTGACCAAACCAGCAAACTCACTTTAAGCATTGAGCCTATACATTCTAGAATGACTTTGCTGCAAACCGGTTCTCTGAGGTCGAGTTCTCCTGTATAGCTATGCTCATGGTATGCAGGCGCTATATATGTTATCCCACCTCAAAGAATGCATCACGTTGCAGCGAGCACAAAACTAATTTGCGATAATCCAAAAGAAGATATGGTGTGAGATTTATGTTAATGCCATGTCTCAAAATGAGATTGTGTATCTAAAGTACCAGAACCTAGAAGACATGCTCAAGGTGATAATCTACTCTGCTCAGTCGATGCTTGGAGTCATTCCCATGCTCTATTATATTCACTACAATAGCAAGCATGTCCTTTTTATTCAGACAGGTGCAATTGGAGGCGTGACAATTCACTATGTTGTTGAGAATGAAAAGCCGACCAAAAAGTTCATTCAGCTAAAAAGGCTCTCTGGAGAATTCACATTTGTAGACAGCATAGGAACTGATGCACAGTCACTGTATGTTCCTATATTAGGGCTCGAAAAATCTACTCTTGTCTTTCCCACCCTATAGAGAGAAAAAGTTTTAGGGCAAGGCAAATACATTTTTTCTATCAAATCCAGAAAATCCCCGAGAAAGGCAAGACCGGCAAATGAAGTTTCAGAGGATGACATTAACGCTTTTTTGCAAGCGATCAGGGATTTTGAGGGCTATCCGAAGCTAAGAGATGTTCGGAGGATGCTTCCATCCCTAACACCAGTCCAGATAAACGTTATAGCACAGTACTTGGAAAGGTCTGGGGCAATAGTTATTGACGCTGATGGTTACATCACATGGATGCGCAATGAAGATCCAGGACGGCTGACGCTAGGCGAGGTAGCTGAGATGAGTAGTGACCTAAAAGAACTGCTCAAGAAGCATACTATATAGAGAGGTTAAACTTGATGTCTCAAGATCTTATGTTAAGTTTAGCTATCTGGTTCCAATATCTAGAAGAATACAAATAGGACAGATATTGTTGATTGTTGCAATATTATTATTAGAGGCTGCAAACTGCGTGTAACCAAGACCAAAATACTGCATGTGTTTATTTTCACTCTCTTCCATTCTTGCAGCTAAAACGAATATTGACCAATATTGTTTGAAAAACTGTCTTATGAAAATGAGAAGAAGAGAATTAAACTACAACAACAAGACAGTTGAGGGGTCTTCGGTTCAAGAGAGCTTACAATGAACGGAAGAGGGTTCTTATCAAGAAGTCCAAATTTTGTTAAATAGTTTTATGTTTGTCTGAATAGACGGTCATATGTGTTGTTGAAGCCAATTACTTCAGATCAGATGTATGCAATCGAACAAAACGGCCATTCTATTTTTGGAATGCGACGTTTTCTTATGATGGAGAATGCTGGCCACGGGGTAGCGGATTTTGTTGTCCAAAAGTTCAAGACCTTAAAGAACAAGAGAATAGTTGCGATATGCGGCACAGGCAACAACGGTGGCGATGGGTTTGTGGCATCACGTCACCTTGCTGGGTATGGAGCCAAAATCGTGGTCATTTTACTTGGCAGCCCTTTTGATTTAAGAAGCGAAGAGGCAAGGCTTAACTGGAGTATAATCGAAAAAATGGATTCAATTGAATTAATATTTGGCAAAGAGTTAACCAGCGAGATAAAGAGCCGTATCGCTAATGCTAACATTATCTTGGATGGCATATTTGGCACAGGCATTAAGGACGAGATCAGGCAGCCCTACGCATCTGCAATAGATGCAATAAACAACTCTAAAGCTTATGTTTTGGCAGTCGATGTTCCTTCAGGATTTGACCCAAATACTGGGCAGATCCATAAAAAATGCATCATGGCAGACGCCACCATAACCTTTCATCGATTAAAGGTTGGACTTGCAGATAATAAGAAGAACAAAAACAAATACACAGGTCCTGTATATGTGGAATGGATAGGGATACCACCGGAGGCTGAAAAGGGGGTCGTATGAAGCCAGCAGTAATGCAGATTGCAGTAGGCCAGATGGCCAATTTTACCTACATAGTAGCTGATGAGGAAAATGGCGAAGCTGCAGTAATTGATCCTTCGTGGGACTTGGATAAAATATTCCAGACACTAAAAAAGAACAACTGGCGGGCCAAGTATATCATCAATACTCATACTCATTTTGATCATGTGCTTGGGAACGAGCAGATGGCAGAGCTAACCGGTGCCAAGATAGTACAGCACAAAAACTCGCAGCTGGAAAAAGATATTGCAGTATGTGATGGAGATACGATTGAAATAGGGAGCATCAGGCTACGGGTTTTGTACACACCCGGTCACTCAAAGGACAGCATCTGCCTCCTACTTGATGATCAATTTATTTTTACCGGTGACACACTCTTTGTGGGCAACTGTGGCAGAGTGGATCTTCCCGGAAGTGATGCAAAAGAGATGTACGAGAGTCTATTTAATAGGCTGGCAAAACTGAACGAAAACCTCATCTTGTATCCCGGTCACAACTATGGTCCGACTTCTATATCTACGATAGGAGATGAAAAGAAAACCAACTCTGTGCTCCAGTCTAGGTCAAAACGAGAATTCTTGAAGCTTATGACCGGTAGTGAATAGATGCTCGACATAACAGCGTCTGACAGACTTGCAGTCAAAAGTTTTGCTACGAAAACTCCTGTTTTTGTGTGTGTGATCTCGTACACTGCCACCAGTGAGATTTCGGGGCTTACCGTAGCAGGGGCAAACGCCGAACTAGTGAAATATACATCGCCGGCAGACGCGGAATTTCTGTATCATGGATGCTGCAGCTGCATTAATGTTGTACCGGCTACACCTGATGGCAAGCCTACGCCGGCACTAATTACACGAACTGCATTACAATTGGCAAGGGTCCCACTTCTGGTAGTTGATGCAGGGGCAAAGGTCAAGCCCTCAATACCATATATATCGTTTGGAGTTGAACCAGGTAGAAACATCATAAATGAAAACGCTATGGACATCTCAAGCGTCAAGCGTGCATTTGAGCATGGTGAGCTGCTTGGAAAACAACTGGCCATCATGTCAGATCTAATAGTAATAGGCGAGAGCATTCCTGGAGGCACTACAACTGCACTTGCCGTGCTGAGAGGGCTTGGCATTGATGCAAGATTCAAGGTAAGCAGTAGTATGCCGGAAAATCCTCATAATCTGAAAAACAGGGTAGTAGATTCTGCAATAGAGAGAGTTACCGCTGATGGGATTGGAAGGATAAGCTCGCCATTTGAAGCTATATCCGCTTTTGGAGATCCAATGATGGCTTCTGTAGCCGGCATTGCAAGTGGGGTGCTGTCTGCAAGTGGCAAGGTTATGCTTGCCGGAGGCACTCAGATGTCTGCAGTCTTAGCAATATTGAAGCTCCTCGACAGGTCGCTAAACGGTCTTTATATTGGCACTACAACATATGTCACAAAAGATCCGTCTTCAGATCTGTCTGGCCTTGTAAGAATGATTTCGGAGCGAGTTCCAATTTTATCCTGTGATCTTCATCTAGGCGAATCGAGCAAGCCAGGCCTACAGGCATTTGCAAAGGGGTTCGTAAAGGAAGGCGTCGGTGCAGGCGGCGCTTCAATTGTGGCTATCACAAAGTCAAGAGGCAAAATAACGGGTAAAAAACTAATGAATGCAATTGAAAAAGAATATGAAATCTCTATAGAGGCCGTACCGCACTAGCTGTATTCCAACACTTCTATAGGGATCGCAGGTACTTAGTTGTTAAGTAAATTGTAGTATATTTTTTGGTGCATCAGCATCTGCATTTGACTCTAAGCTAAATGTCGTCCTTTGTAAGATAAGATGGAAGTTATTCTTTGGTTTCTTTTGTATCTCATGTGACATTCATTTGATAATAAAAAACTATTGATAGAGCTTAGCTTAGCTCATCATCACTGTCATAATGATGATTATGACACTTTGATTTGGAACTTGCGTGATATAAAGGGACTCGATGGGTCTACAAAACGCCACTCTTTGTCCACTGCTTGAGTGATGCCGATCCTTGGCGTGGTGACAATACGCTTGGGCCTCTTACCAAACTCGATATAAATCTCCGATTCAGAACTGGTCATATCAGTTCCATTGAGCGAAGATGTGATATTGAGAGCCTGTGTGAGCTTGCCAGGGCCAGAGGTGAGTGAAAAAATATAGTCTACTGGCCGGAACTGCCTCATCAATTCGACGCCTTCAACCGGCTCAATTCCCCGAATCAGGACTGCGCCTGCTTCTACCTTGCTTCTTCTTGCAGAGACATTTAAACAAAAGTGGTTGCCGTAGGTGAAATACACGTAGGCCCTTCCAACGTCGCCAAACATGATTTTATTTCTACCTGTTGGACCAACATACGCATGGCTTGCTAGGTCATCACTATAGCCGTATGCCTCTGTCTCCACGATTATGCCAGCGAGCCGAAACTGCTTATTGTTGTCTCTTATCGTGCGGACAAGCTTCTTACCAAGAAGATCTTTTGCAACGACTTCAGTTGGCCGCTGGTAAAACGAGCTGTTTTGGCAGCTCACAAATAATCCTCCAATGATGCTTTACTCTCTTCTTCCTTATTGATTTCTTCAGCCAGCTTTTTCAGATCGGCTTCTAGCGCAGAAAGAAGGCCCTTGTTGTAAATAATAGCTGCTGGGTGGAAAGTCAAAAAGTACTTTTGGCCTGCCCTCTCTACTATCTTGCCTCTGCTTGCAGTTATCGAACTGCCACCTAAAAGCGAAGAGTATGCAGTCCTGCCAAGTATACAGATCACTTTGGGCTTGATCAATGCAATCTGTCTATCAAGATATGGTCTGCAGGCGGTCAGCTCGTCTTCTTTCGGCACCCTGTTGTTTGGAGGCCGGCACTTGACCATGTTTGTGATGAACACCTGCGACCTTTCGATGCCTGCTTTTTTCAGGAGGTCGTCAAGGATTCGACCAGCGGCTCCTACAAATGGCCTGCCCTCTTTGTCTTCGCTATGACCTGGTGCCTCTCCTATGAACATTATCTTGGCAGAAAGCTGACCTTCGCCTGGCACAGCATTCTTCCTTGTCTGTGCCAGCTTGCAGAGAGGGCAACCTCTTACATCAGCGGCAATCTTCTCAAGTGAGTCATCATGCTTTTGTGCTGCCGCCATAAGATATCGTCATCATCACTTGTTCTCCAAGAGCATATATCTTTTTAAAAAGTATGCATACCCCTCCTCTTTTTTACTAATCCTATTACTATAAGCGTAATTCCGATAATGACGCCATAAAGAGAATAGACATATGAATTGGTAATGATCGAACAG
>JAICEE010000013.1 GCA_025924355.1 Nitrososphaera sp. | reverse complement strand
GCCTTCTTGCTGTCCCATTCTACAATGTATATGTCAGCTTCTGCTCCCTTTTTTATCAGCAATGGCTGCAATAGTAATATAGGCTCTGCTTTGAAGATAAAAATGTGGTGAGTTTTGAGCCAGCACCGGGGGAAAAAATACTGCTTGACGAGGACTGCTCTGAGGACAAGCTCAGAAGCGGTATACTCGTGCTGACTGACCATAGGTTGGTATTTCAAAGGACACAAGGCAGAATAGCAACTCTTTCAAAAAAGGAGACTGAAGTTGTTCTTGACATACCGCTTAATAAAATATCTTCCGTCAGGTCTGAAGGATTCCTTGTGAAAAAGCTGGTGGTAATCGTAGCAGGAGATCAGATCTACAAGTTTGGCGTGTTTAATAATGGGAAGTGGGAGCGCCAGATAAAGCAGATCACTAGCGGCGCCAGCTGACATGCACAGTGTCAAGTCGCCACGACTGCTGCACAGTGGATTCTTCCACTTGAACGTTCATTTTTGTAGCCAGGTACTCCTGCAATGCAGTCCACGCGATCTGAGCACCATTGTCACCGGCGAATTTGATTGGGCAGACAAACAATTTAGCATCTTGCCGACTGCATACACTATCAAGCATCTGAGCAAGTCTCTTGTTTGCTGCTACCCCACCCACAATCATCATTTCTTTCTTGCTACTGAACGAAAGTGCCCGCTCGACAGCCTCTGCTAACATTGCAAATGCTGTTTCCTGCAGAGAGTAACATGCATCTGCCAACTCAGTCTTGTGTGAAGCAAGCTTGACTGCTGCAGTCAGCAGCCCCGAAAATGAGACGTCGTTTCCTTTAATGACATACGGTAGTTGTATGTATTTTCCAGCCGACTGGCTCGCTAATTGTTCGATCCTGTTGCCACAAGGGGAGGCAAAGCCAAGAGCCCGACCAAACTGGTCGAGCAATTGTCCTACTGTGATGTCAAGTGTCTCGCCAAAGACCCGCCAGCGGCTATGGGAAAATGCAAGTATCATCGTATGACCGCCTGACACTAACAGCACAAGCGGATCGGAAGCGCCTGTGAGCATTGCTCCAAGCTCGATATGGCCAAGGGCATGGTTGACAGGTACAAGCAGCTTCTTGTAAAATCCTGCAACTGTCCTTGCTATAACTGCACCAACGCGCAAACATGGCCCAAGGCCCGGTCCGGCTGAGTACCCGACAATGTCAATGTCCTCCATTGTAACATTGGCTGATTTTAGAGCATTTCTTAAAATATCTGGCGACAGTTCCATGTGGTGCCGCGATGCTTCGCGTGGATGTATACCACTTCCCTCTGGTGCCTTGTAGACCTCGCGTGTATCAGAGAGTATCTTGCCCATTGAATTAACTACTGAACAACCAAATGTATGCGCAGTACTTTCAATTCCAAGGCACAGCATAGTTATTATCTCTCATCCCCGGCTTGTCGCTGACGCTATCTTAATCACATCACCATTTTTTAGCTGATGGTTGGCAGCGATCCTTTGTTTAGTCCTTGCGTCAACTGCATATAGAAAGCCCTTTGCTAGATCGGCGTGTATTGCTCCTGCAAGATTCTTAGCCGTTGAGCCTTCAGGCAGAAGCCAGACATCAGGTAGAATATTCCCCTTCTTGTCTGTGAGTTTAAACTCGTCTTCTACAGGATACACCGCCACCATGCGGAGTAGCTTAAAGCAGACAATGTTGATAGCTTCTTGAACTCCTGTAGAACCATATTTTTGCATAAAAGTCTTGACAATGTCAAGCGCCTTTAGCTGTGGGGCACTTAGCGCCACTTCGGGCTTGACTTCAAATGAAACATCGCCAGGGAGATAATGCAGAATACCTTTTTTGGATGCCTTTCTTAATAACGCCTCGGCTTCTGATGCACAGGGAATCAGCTCCAGGCCGCCAGCTTTCATCTTCTTAATATTATCATCTGCTGCTGGCAAGTCAGCCTTGTTGGCCGCTATCACAAACGGCTTGGCTCTTGTACGTAGCACTTTGCAAAATTGGAGTATATCATCATGAGTCCATGCCACAGACTTTTTTGAAGCTAAGTCTGATGCTTGTACTGCATTTGTGATCGTCTGCTCATTTATTCCAAGACCCGATAAGCGCTTGGCAAGTAGCTGTTCCAGCTTTTGACCTTGACTCTCGGCTTCCCTTGCAGTCTTCCCCCAGTCTCTTCCGATGATTGATTCAAGCCATAGAACAAATTCCTCTTCTACAAACTGGATATCAAATACCGGATCTCCAGTTCCAGCTCGAATTGGTCTACCGTTGTTATCTGTTGAACCAGAAGCGTCTATGATGTGTATGAGAGCGTTGGCCTGCCTTGCATCATCAAGGAACTTGTTACCAAGTCCCTTGCCGGCATGTGCCCCTGGCACAAGACCTGCTACGTCCACCAGTTTGATAGGGATGAACCTGTTTCCGTCTATGCATACTGAGTGGACGGGGTTATCCTGCACACCAAACTCTCGACAGACACATTTTGTTCGAGCATAAGCTACACCTACATTTGGCTCGATTGTTGTAAATGGATAGTTTGCTACAGGAACGGCAAGGTCGGTGGCTGCATTAAAGAAAGTAGATTTGCCCACGTTGGCCTTGCCAATCAAGCCTATTATCATGTAGCTGCTACACTTTGGCTCATCCGGCCATTAATGTTTTCTTTCGACATCTAATAAAATGCAAGCATCATATAATAAGAGCCTTGAAGAAGGATGCGATCCAGCTAATCAAGAGGTTCAGGCTCAAGAAGCACCCAGAAGGGGGCTACTTCAAGCAGACATACGCTGCAGACACAATAGTAAACCTTGTAGGGTATGACAAGCCACGATGCATTTCAACAGCGATTTACTACATGCTAGTTGGCGACCAGTTTTCAGCTTTTCACAGAATTAAATCTGATGAATTGTGGCATCACTACATGGGAGGCTCGCTAACACTGTACGCAATAGATAATGGAAAATTGTCCAAGATCAAAATGGGAAAGAGCAGGGGCGAAGCACCTCAAGTTGCTATAAAGGCAAACACATGGTTTGCTGCCTCACTCAACGATAATAAATCATACTGTCTGCTTGGTTGCACAGTATCACCTGGCTTTGATTATAGTGACTGGGAGCTTGGTAAAAGGAATGAGCTTATAAAGATGTATCCTCAACACAGGACAATCATTGAAAGGTATACAACAACCATTGTTTAATAGTCACAAGATGAATTTAGATCGCGTTGTCTACTCGCACTACTACAAGGCCTGCAGCAGTTTGTATTGTAAGCGGAGGGCTTGACTCAGTGTGCTATGCTGCTTCACTTGCAGCAAACGATGGCTATGATTTGTATTTATTGACATTTGCATACGGCCAACGAGCAGAACGCGAAATTGAGCGTTCGCGCTACTTTGCTAAAGTGCTAAATGCAAAGGACCACAAGGTAGCAGATATAGGCTTTATGAAATCACTATACAGCAACAGTAATGCCTTGACAGATGGCATGCAAAAACTGTCACAGGAATTTTCACAGAGCTTAGTCGTTCCCATCCGCAATGCGGTGTTTCTGACAATAGCGGCTGCATGGGCTATGAGCATCAATGCTAAGGTTGTTGCCTATGGTGCACACACCGGTGACACTCTGCATTACCCCGACTGCCGACCTACCTTTGTCAGTGCAATGACGGAAGCTCTTAACACAGCTGAGTCAGATAGCATCTTGTCTGGTTTACGGCAGCAAATAATGATACTATCGCCGGCCGTCATGGGACTTGACAAATCAACTTTGGCTAGGACAGGCTATAAGATTTTGGGCGATAAGATATTCCACACGTGGAGCTGCTACTCTGATGGTATTAAATTGGATAGAAATTATTTGCACTGCGGCATGTGCGAATCGTGTATAAATAGGAAAAATGCATTTACCACTGCTCAAATAGAGGACAAGACTCAGTATGCAACAGAAAATCACGCCGGGCTCAATAACAACAAAGCTAAGTGAAATATTCACAAGCATTGAAGGAGAGGGTATACTTTTTGGCACCAAAACGATGTTTGTGAGGCTGGCAGGCTGTCCATTTAAGTGCCACTGGTGCGACACACCCTATGCCCTCCCAATGGACAGCGGGATTGATTATTCCGTTGAAGAGGTAAAAGAGATTATCTCAAAGAGCCTTCAGCCAAACACATACAAGATTAATTTCACTGGTGGCGAGCCACTGGTTCAGTACGAAGCAGTCCTAGAGCTAGCAAAATTCGTCAGGCAAAAAGGCTTAAGGGTATACCTGGAGTCGTCTTGCTATGACGCTGTGAGGTTTTCTAAGGTCTTACCTTACATTGACATATGTAAGGTCGAGCTCAAGCTAAGAGATTCCAAGATAGTAAATGAAAAGCAGTACTGCAACCTGCTAAAGAATGAACTTGAATGCCTAAGGCAGGCAGTCAACAGCTCCAAAACTACCTATATTAAAGTAGTAGTAACAAATTCGTCAAACCTTAAGGAATTCAAAGATATAGTACGTAAAGTGTTCAGAATCGCCAAGCCGTCCGAGCTAGCAGGATTTATAATACAGCCAAGTTATAGAGTTGACGAGCCAACATTGGATGTGCTTTTTGGCTTTTACGATGCCGTTTACCCTATGTACGATCAGGTGCGCATTGTACCACAACTACACAAGATTATAGGAGCTAGGTAAAAAGAAAAAAATGACAACAGACAAGAAAAATATCAACAGAAAAAAAGTTGCCAAGCTTGTCAGGCAATTATTGATAGAGCTTGGCGAGAACCCTGACAGGGAAGGTCTTGCAGGCACTCCAAACAGGATAGCTGACATGTATGAAGAGATATTTGGAGGTTATAGGATGGATGCCCAGCTGGATGTCAGCTTTTCAGAAGAGACAGAGGCTGTCATTGCAAAGGACATACAGTTCTACAGCATGTGCGAGCATCACATGTTGCCATTCTTTGGAAAGATACATGTTGCCTATATTCCATCCGGCAAGGTATTTGGTGTATCGAAACTGGTAAGGTTGGTTGAAAAGTATTCTCGCCGGCTCCAGATACAAGAGCGGCTTACAAAGCAAATAGCCGATGAGCTTGTACGGATGGGAGTAAAGGGTGCGCTTGTGATAGCAGAGGGCGAACACCTTTGCATGAAGATGCGCGGCGTTCGCAATGACAGTTCAATCACAACTATAGCACATCGTGGAATAATAGAGAAGAAAGAGGTCCGCGAACAGGTCCTTGCACTTATCTATAACCCTAAATCTGAAATATCTAGGCTGTAAGGATCAGCTTCTTCTTTTTGAAAGAATGAACATCATACATGCAGTTCCACTAGTCATACACAATATATCTCCATCCATTTTATCACTGTCCCCTCTATATCGTTGTTTCCAGTATGGTATCGAAACATCACAGAGAATAGCTGCTATTGTAAGGTTAACTAACTGCTAGAAAATCATCAAGGATTTCTTAAACTCATCTTTATGCAACTGTCGATATTCGGTCTTGTATCAGCGTGATGACTTGTGCAAAAAATATTTACGTAGTATCCTCCGCAAAATAGGGTGGTAATTAGCAGACGACAGGCTCATATATAGACTGCATAGTGTGTGGACACAGGTACGGCTCGTTGCTGTCGGCTTGCCCAGAGTGCGGCGTCCTGAACAGTTTAATTTCTGTGTCTGTACCACCACCAAAGAAGAAAGGTACTGCCGCTCGTAAAGTAGCGATAGGCATAGCGGTTGTCATAATTGTTCTTGCAGGCATAATCTTACTTGCTCCTACTCTTGCCAACTTTGTACTCCAACAGAAGGATAACCCGGCAATTACGATCCTGCAGCCGTCGAGTCAGCAGCCCAGGACTTTGCCCCGCGAAGAGCTTATGCAGTATGTACTAGACAAGATAAATAAAGATAGGACCAACTTCGGCTTGCACCCAGTCAAACTTAGCTCCAACCAGGCCGCGCAAATACATGCAGAAGATGTTTTCAGAACCAGACAGATATCTCACTGGATGACAAATGGAGAAAAGCCCTACATGACCTACACCCAATATGACGGTGAAGGCAGTGTGCAACAAAATGTAGCCATTGCCGGCTTTAGCCCAGAGCAGTATGAGCAGTGTGTCACGAATATTCTGGTGGAATGTGAAAAGGTAGAGCCGCTGTCCACTATCGAGCAGTTGCAGTATGAAATGATGTACAATGACAAAGAGTGCTGTAATGACGGCCACAGGAACAACATCCTAGATCCACGTCATACTCATGTAAGCATCGGCATAGTGTATGACCAATACTACCTTGCATTAGTCCAGAATTTTGAGAACAACTATGGCCTTGATGTAGACGCGGAGGATAGCGAGATTGAGATCTCAGGCACACTTTTGGATGGACAGCTTGACCAAATCGCCATATATTATGATGAAATGCCAAGTCGGGCAGTATATGAGCACAACAAGGACTTACTGTCCTATTCCGCTGGCGAGCTTGTAGGAGTGGTAGTTAAGCCGCTACCGCCCGGCTATTACTATGAATCCCTGCAGGGCTACAATCTGATCGAAGCCGATAGATGGACTGAGCAGAGTGACACTGTTAATGTCATGTTTGACCTTGCAGATGCAGTAGATAAGGATGGCACCTATACTCTGTTTGCACTTGTCAAGGACGGCGAAGAGATGTTTGATGTCACATCATATTCCGTTTTTGTTAATTCAGAGGAAAACAATTAGTATATTAGATCTGATTAAAACTTGAACTATAACCCTCTATTTTCTTTAGGTCTAATCGTTAAGTAAATGTATTGTGCGATATTATATAACTACCAGATCAAAGGATAGAAGTACTAGAGTAACAAGACAGACAGGACATGTCTATCTTTCTCTTTCTCTAGTTACCTCAGAGAGATATGTTACTTGACAGCTGGACGATACAAAGTTACCAGAGCTTAGTTAACAGAGCTTGCTTACTTGCATACATATGCTTTAGTGATTGGTCTTTTCAAGCTCTAAACGGTCTAAATGGAACTTTTCTTATTTGTCCGCTGCCAATTGTTGTTATATCATTATTACTATTATTCTTGCTAGTCGTTACAGCACTTGTCATCTTCTGCACATCCTCCATGTTCATATTACTGTCATTCTTGCGGGTATCAGAGGCAAATCTTTCTTCAAAAGGTGACACTGGCACTGGGTGCTCGTACATCTTATGGCGCTCTACTTCTGAGTGGCTTATGAAAGCCTTACCACATTTGTCACATCTTTCTATTACCATCTTTTTCTTTCTCCCTGTTCTCCTCTTTTTTCTTTATTATCTCCTAAGGGATCCTTTTTGTCTCGCTATTGTTTCCCTCATCTTCTAGTTTCAAATCACTCAGACTCTCCATAAATTTTAGCATGCCCTGCTGCCCTAGCCATGCTCTTGGTATATCCATTTCCAGGACAGGAAGCCTAACTATTGGATCGTGTTCAACTGCTGGAATACCTTTTATTGCTTGACGCATATAAGCAAATTCGTCAATATGCAAAACTGGAGAGCACCTGAAATTGATTATCGACGGATGGTACAGCCTAATAAATGACTGCCATCCAATAAAGCCCAGAGCTATAGCACTGCCAAATATTCCATATAGACTATTTATTGTAAATGACCCCCACATTGACATTAAAGCTGTCAGAGCAATGATGCCAAGTGCAGCAGTTGTCGCATCAGTAAATGTCTTTACATTATGTTTCACATTTCTAGAAAGCCTAACGCCTACTTGTCTACTGCATTTCTTGTCTATTTTGTCCAATAGTTCTTGGTATTCATTCCATCTAGATATCTGCTGTTCATAGTCTATATAGGCTACCCTTTGGCTTGCTACGGCCCTAAGTTGTCGAAAAATCTTTCCTCCGATACTATTATTATTACTACTGCTGTCATTAATGGCGCTATCAAGAAAAAGATGAAGATGGTATTCATCATTCCCTCTTCTTGTCATGGGTAATAAGGAGACCGCTGTAATCCTAGTTATGGATTTGGTGACAATTATCACGTAAATGAACTGAAAAACAATCTTCTTTTGGGGATATTACTCAGGATATTGAAAAAATGTGTCCTATTGTCCATTTTCTTTGGTTGCAGAGATATTTTCGAGTGGTATATTGTGTAGCTTTAGCGAATAAATTCAACTATCAACTCTCCAGCGCACTTACAGGGTCAAGAGCCTGCCAGTTGTCAAGCATATAGAATAGTATCGAATAGTTACCTGTACTAAACCCGCTGTGGAAGGGCTGCAAGGTAGAAACTACAGGCAGACCTCCCTTGCATGCTGCTATCTCCTTGAGCCTTTTTATTTCATAACCTCGGATCCGCGGCACGCCAGCGCTTGACTTTACTTGAATGAACCAATACGCATTGCCGCATGTAGCGATAATATCTGCTGGCCCTCTGCTTCCTCTCGACAAAGCGACGTTCCACCCCAAAGACTTTAAATAAAGAGCTACTACATACTCGGCCTCTCGTCCAAATCTGCTCCAAGAATGCAAAGTAAGCTTCACTCACAGCAAGAACCCATATAGCTGTTCTTGGCTGCAATTTTTTACCTTAGGCTCAACAAGATACTTATGTGACTACCAGATCGTAAGTGCCTGTAACCCATATGACTAGCAGCTATGCCAATATGAAGGTGGGACGGTGGGACATAAGTGATCTCGTCAAAGATCCTTCCAGTGAAGACTTTTCCTGGTTTTTGAGATCAATTGAAGAGCAGGTTGTGCAATTTGAAGGGAGCCGACAGCTCCTGCGCCCCGATATTTCACCAGAAGAGTTTGAAGGCCTTATTCACATGCTCGAAAGCATATCTGAAAAAGTGTCAATTGCAAGCGGCCATGCATACCTGAGCTACTACGCCGACACGTCTTCAAACGAGGCGTCTGCATTAGTCATCAAGATGGAGAAACTGGCATCAGAAATCAGCAACAGGATGTTATTTTTTGATTTATGGTTCAAAAAGCAGATCGACGACGAAAATGCAAACAGGCTAATAAACACCATTCCAAAGGCGTATCAGGAACATCTCCGCCATAAGCGGCTGGTCGCCAAGTATTCGCTCAGCGAGCCGGAGGAAAAGATAATCAGCACTCTTGAAGTTACGGGTATCCGGGCACTTATCAAGATATATGATAAGATGACAAGCAGTTTTGAATTTACAATGAAGCTTCGCCACGGCAGAAAAACAATAGAGAAAAAATTTGATAACAAGGAAAAGCTAGTGTCGCTCGTCAGAAGCCCGGATGGCAATAAAAGAGAAGCTGCCTACAAATCGTTATTGCAGGTCTATAAAAGGAACAGCGGTGTACTGGGCGAGATTTATCAGAACATTATCATGCAATGGCGAGACGAGGCAATTATGATGCGCGGATATAGATCTCCAATCTCTGTACGTAACATAGCCAACAACCTTGATGATGCAACTGTTGAGGCATTGCTGGCAGCATGTAGAAACAATGTAGCAATATTTCATGATTATTTTGTAGAAAAAGCTAAGATGCTAGGAATGAAAAAACTGCACAGATATCACCTCTACGCTCCTATATCAAACAAAGCATCTGACAGCAAAAAATTCACCTATGGCAAAGCAGTCGAGACCGTGCTAGACAGCTTTGGGGACTTTGACCCTCAGTTCCGCAGGCTGGCCGAGCGAGTGTTTGTGGAGCACCATATTGATTCTGAAATAAGGAAAGCAAAGCGCGGTGGTGCGTTTTGCTATACTGTGACCCCCAAGTTGACACCCTACGTGCTCCTAAACTTTGATGGACTTTCAAGGGACGTATCGACTCTTGCCCACGAGTTTGGCCATGCAATACACAGCATGCTTGCCTCAGACATGCCATTAATAGTCTTCCATGCGCCACTCCCGCTTGCAGAAACTGCCTCAGTGTTTGCCGAGATGCTGCTTAATGAAAAGCTTGCAGAAAAGATGTCGAAAAAGGAGCGCAGAATTTTGCTAGCAGAGCAAATAGACAACCTTTATGCGACAATAATCCGTCAGGCATATTTTACGCTTTTTGAAATTGACGCGCACAAAGCGATAGGAGAAAATAATGCTACTATTGATGCAGTCGCAAAAATATACGTGGACAATCTCAAGGAGCAATTTGGCACCTCTATAACATTATCTCCTGATTTTGAATGGGAATGGATATACATCCCTCATTTTTACCACACGCCATTTTACACTTACGCTTACTCGTTTGGCAACTTGCTCGTTCTTTCCCTTTACAAGCAGTACAAGCTTGAAGGTGGATCGTCTTTTGTTCCCAAGTATTTCAACATATTGTCTGCAGGCGGATCGAGGAAGCCAGAGGAACTCCTGATGGAAGCAGGCATTGACATTTCAAGAGAAGAATTTTGGCAGCAGGGATTTGACTATGTACAAGAAATGATACAACAGCTGAAAGCTCTTGCTTCATGATGACATCATTCTAATTGCAGCCATAGCTGCGTCTATGTCTGCAGGCGTCCTGTTACCTGCAGCTGGCAGGATGATCGAGCCATATATCCTTGTCTGGCTCGGTGCCCTATTGTTTCTAAACTTGTTAAGGCTCAACCCATCTGATCTTATCGCGGTGTTTAAAAAACCAAGACAGCTTGCCGTTCTGTCAATTATCAAGCTAGTTGCATTACCGTCTGGGATGTATGCTCTTGCACATGTTATTTACGAGCCTTTCGCTTTACCAATCCTGCTCCTTTCTGGCATCTCTACAGGCCTTGGTGCGCCATTCGTTGTAAACCTCATAGGTGGCCAACTTCCGCTTGTAATAGGCATGATAATTATCACCTCAGTTGCAGTACCATTTGTACTGCCATCTATTGTCTATGCATTTGTTCACTCGCAGTTTGAAATACCTTTGTTACATATGATGTTCTTGCTTTCTATTGCACTGTTCACGCCGCTAGCGGCTGGCTGGCTTACCAAGAAGTATTTTCCGGCAGGTTCAAAATTTTTAGACAAGAATTCGTTTCCTCTATCGCTCGTTTTCATTATACTCATAAACTGGGGTATGTTTGCCAAGTTCGCAGGATTTTTATTCAGAACAGACGTTCTTGCTCCAAACTGTGGCAGCAGCATTCCTGTGCTATGCTGCCTACTGCCTAGTAGGATATGTAGGAGCAACAGGTAGCCTTCAAGAGAAAATGGCAGGTCTCATTGCCATGAGCTATGTCAACAATGTACTTGTTGCAGTGTTTGCATTTCAGTTCTTTGGCTCGCAAGTCGCAGCGCTTGCTGCATGTACAATATTCCGTACTACATCGGAATTATAGCAATTAAGAAAGTTATTCTTGCTTCTGGTCGACCACATTAAAGTCCTACCTCCTGATTGGGGTTAGATCCTTGATTCTGTAGCAGACTCTCTAATTTTACAGGAAATATATGAAATTGCTAATTTTGTGTAAAGTATATTATTATGCTGCTCTAATAAGAGAGGGGCTAATGAAATGTAGATTTAAGCCTCAGTTGCAGTAGCGCCCAAACTCTCATTTTCTTCTGTTGCAGAGAGACCACCTGTTACGGCTCCTTCTGTGACCACCTCTCGCCCTTCTTCTCCCTCGGGTAGAACAATAGAAGACTGTATTTCTGGATAGAGTTGCGTTATCATAGCAGGAGTATTGGCCCTTATCCAGTCAGCCATAGCCCTTTCCTCTGCCAAGTTTTGATTTAATACAGGCACAGCATCTCCGGCATTCATTAATTGTGCCACTTGAAGCAATGTATCATACATTGTAACTTCTGCATTCTCTATTATCAGGTCTTCCTTTGCTGACTTTATTTGCCGTTCCGCAGAAGTCATTGATTTTTTTAATGTATTGGCAAGAGTCCTTGGAGGTACCAGAATAGGTAGCTGTCCAGAATCGTGGATTGGTCTTGCTCCGAGATTTGTGATAAGTTGCTTTAGCCTATTTTGCTGCTCTCTTGTCACCTCTAAATGTTGTTGGAGCTGCTGCTTTACATCCTCCAACTGTACTTCTTTTATTCTTGATTGCAGCCTTGATACTGCTGCATTTTCAAAAGATAGCGCTTCATTGAAATATTGGGCCAGTTTCTCTTCAAGTGTTAATCGTTTAGCATTTTGCCTGCCACTATTTTTCGCTCTTCTCGTTTTCTTCTGTCCTTTGCCCTTTGTTGATTTACTGCTTCTCTTGCGTGCCAATTCAAATTGAAGAAGACACTCTATTTGTATTAATCCTTCAAGAATAAACTACTAGTATATCATTTGACTTCTAGGGAACTCCATTTCTTATTGTCTAACTCATAAAATTTTCTTGCGGCCCCAGGGATCAGAAAAAAATCCTTCGAGTTTACACGCAATTTGCTTTTCTGAAATAAGGATCAATGACGTTTGATCTGACATATAGAGGTAAACCATTATCGTGAGTGAACTTCTTGTCATGGCTGATCACAGCTATCCTGCTTGTGTTTGCAGACTCAATGAACGTCAAAATCTACAATGCTATATCCTTCATAATGCAGTGCATACCAATACTTGCTAACAGATACGTAACCCTAATTTAACACCCCTTTACCGTGCAATCACACATGATGCACAGGATATCCGCAACAAGAAGATACATAGAGATTTGCACTTGATCTATGTAACTGATGCAGGAACATATGACTATATGCAATATGATTTATGCATCTGCTGCATCTAAAATGGCCTTTGCCTGCTTGTAGTGAACGGCATCTACCATCTTGCCTTCAAGTCTTACTGCGCCTCTTCCAGTCCCTTTATTCATTGTATGGCCAAGCACTTGCACTACCTTTTTTGCCCACTCAACTTCATTCTTGCTGGGACGGAAGACTTTGTGCACTGGCTCTATCTGACTTGGATGGATTATGCTCTTACCAGAATACCCAAGGCGTCTTGCCATTGCAGCATCTTTGGTAAGGCCATCTATGTCATCGATCTTTTGCCAGATTGCATCTATTGCATGGACACCTGCAGCCCTTGCATCAACTGGAATCTTTGCACGCACATAAGAATATCCCAGGGGGTCATGCTCATCGTAGTCAAGCCGCATATCGTAAAGAAAGTCAAAGACTCCGAAAACAAGGGCCTTTATTCGTTCGTCGGCGCTTGCAACCAAGTAGGCGTTTACAACTCCTCTTGCTGTTTCAATTGAAGGCATTAAAGCAATTTTATCAGTCTTTCTTTCTTTTTCAAGCATGACAATATGCTTTTTGATCTCGAGCATCTCATAAGCATCATTAACCTTTGGCACTACTATACCATCTATTCCCTTTTGCAAAACGGCTTTAAGATCGTCAGGTACGAGTCCAGACTCAGGCGAATTTGTCCTTACATAGACAGGGCCGCCGTATTCCTGTCGTCGTGCTAGCAATGTTTCTGCTATTATCCTGCGTGCTGCGTGCTTTTCGTTATCTGGCACCGAGTCTTCTAGGTCAAAGCAGATTATGTCTGCTGCAAGCGTCTTGGCTTTTTCTACAAAGCGCATACTATTGCCGGGAACAAAAATCAGGCTGCGCAACATAAGAAAAGAAAAGAAAAGACAGTGTTTATAGCTTCTGGGGAGTCGTCAAGATCTTGCCGAACTGTTGGGCGTTTGCCATCATTACGTGACCTTCTACCATGTTGCTAAATGGCAAGATGGTATCTATTACTGGTTTGATTTTGCCTTTGCTAACCCAATACATTACGTCTTCAAGCTCTGCCTTAGTGCCCTGGGTAGATCCAAGCAGGTTGGTTCCCTTGAAGAACAGGAACCTCAGGTCAATAGTTGAGTCATATCCTGTGGTTGCACCTGTCGCAACAAGTGTGCCGCCCATCTTGAGCAGCGCAACTTCCTGAGGAAACACCGACTTGCCAATGTGCTCAAAGACTACATCAACACCGCCGGGTTGACCTATCTTCTTTGTTATTTCGCGTACTTTCTTGTACCAGTCGGCTTCCCGGTGATTGACTGTATAGTCGGCTCCAAGCTCCATGCACTTGTCCATCTTGTCCTTGTTGCCTGCAGTGGCAATGACTGTGCAGTTGTACAATTTGGCAATCTGGATGCCCACCATGCCAACGCCGGAACCTCCACCCATGATAAGCACCAGCTGGCCAGGCTTGATCTTGGCTCGGCCAACTAACATATGCCACGATGTCATGCCAACCATAGAAACTGCTGCTGCGTCATTAAATGAAACGTTGTCTGCAATCTTGACTACGTTGACCTCCGGAAGGTGTGTATACTGAGCAAATCCTCCCCATAGCGGGCCTGTCTGAAATCCCCAGATAGTCCTTTCACTGCAGTCGTATTCCCTACCAGAAGTGCATTCATAGCACACTCTGCAGCTCATGTTGGAATGCGAAACTACCCTATCGCCAACCTTGATCTTTTGGACATCAGGGCCAACTTCAACTACTGTTCCTCCTATATCGCTTCCTGAAATATGTGGAAGTGGCGTCTTGACTGGTTCGCCCCATATAGCCCAAAGATCGTTATAGTTGTAAGACGCTGACTCAATCTTTATCAAAACTTCATAAGACTTTATCTTAGGAACATCGATATCTTCAATTTTGACAATCTTTGTAGGATCCTTGTTGTATTCTCTAAATACTGCTGCCTTCATAGAACAGCAAGCATGTTTCACACTTTAAATAGTTAACTCATGCCCAAACTGTTGAAAATATATAAGGCTAGCTGGGTGTTTTAGCGCCTTTCAAACCGGAATTCTTTCTTAGGCTGTTGGATGCGCAACAAAAGCTGCTTCAATTCATCATCAGTTAGGGGGCGATTTATCCTGCCGGAAGAAGCTGCACTGATAAGGTAATTTTCAACAGTCAGTGCAAGATCCGGCTTGACAAGTCGTATATTCATCAGTCGCTGGCGCGCTTGAGGATCGAGTACCACTTGCAAAACCCGCTGGCGCATGGCCGCAGTCTCGGCTTCACGCCTTCTTATTTCCTCATCATTTGGTTGAGAGGGTTGTGGGACCGACATAGTCTTATGTGTAACGTTGGAGCTGCGGCACAGTCTTGACAAGCTCTTTATGGATTTCAGTAGCTAATCTATCCATCTTTTTCATGCCTTCACTTGAAATTATTCTGCCCTTGTGCTGTACCTTGACAATGTAGCCCGATGCTTCCAGTTGATGAAGTGCATTGCGAATAATGGCGCCGCTAGAATCTTGGTGGTGGGCAAGGTTGTATCCAATCTTTTTCCTGCCGCCGTAGGCAACCTTCAAGTCGGCAACTCCTAGAGGACCATGAAGATAAATCTTTCTAAGTAGAGAAGCGCATCTGACGTACCACCAATCTTTATTTTGGGGAATTCTTTGTACATGCGAGCCTGTCTTGACAAATTGCGACCAAGTCGGGGGATCTATTTTTTTGTCCTTCTTCAACTGATCAGCCAGTTTAGCTATCAGCTTGTCAGCAGGAACATCATAAACCTTGGCCATATAGTAGTTCGGGAATTTCCTTAGCCCCTATAAATCCTTATTCCATATCAAGATTTTGCGATAG
Organism: Nitrososphaera sp.; assembly: GCA_025924355.1. GTDB lineage: Archaea > Thermoproteota > Nitrososphaeria > Nitrososphaerales > Nitrososphaeraceae > Nitrososphaera. The sequence continues at coordinate 6,106 of JAICEE010000013.1, read as the reverse complement.
GTGTGGCCACACTTTAGGCAGGTAATCCTCACAGCCTTTGTTTTTGCCCTGCCGACCCTTACCCGAGCGCTCCGACCTGGTACTATAAAGGCCTTGCACCTTTTGCAGTAAAGCTGCCTAATCTCATAGGGTAGGCGTATACGTTGGTGCATAGCTATCTTTTTGGCTTGGCGAGCCTGTTTCGCAGCAAGATGATCATCCTTCTCATGTAGGGCATATTCTACAAGTAGATCAATATGCTCTCTTGCTATTTGCTTAACTTTCTGCTTCTTCCTGCTCAACGCTTTATAAATGGAAGTATGTAGGCCTAGTTGATAAGCCTTGGTAACTGTTATTTAATTTAAAAAGCTATTATCTTTATTGGCAAAGCTTGACGAACTGGAGGAGCTGGCGAAAAAATATGCACAGCTCAAACAACAACAAGATAATGCCAGTGAAAGTGACAGGGTGGAGCTTGCCCGGTTGGCTATCAGGATCATTGATTCAATATCATCTGCTTCCTTTTTTCTTCCGCTTGAAAAAGATGCATTATCCAGTGACGGAACAACAACCTACATATACCAAAATAATGCCACATATCCTGCAATATTTGATCTTCTTGCTGAGATCCTTCATATGACGGTGCCAATAGAGATCGGCAGGGTAAAATTTGGGCCGGGTGAAATTTTAGTCACCGCCCAAGATAGAAGTGAAGCAGACATTGAGCTTGAACTATCTACAAAAGAAGTGCAAAAACTAGTGTACGCCAGAAAGGCAGAAATATTTACAAAACATGCTGGCGCCGCTCCTTAATATAGGATACAGTCTGCACCAACTATACGATAACGCTCATCATTGCCGAGGCGGCTCTTGAGACTATCCCAGATGAGATTGCCAGCCACGCCGCAGTAAGGAATCATTCCCTCAGGCTTCAGCAGAAATCATCAGAAATTCTGCTTGATAGGAGCTATCACCACGCCGCAATGAAGCGGCTGCCATATAGCTGGAAGCGCGGCAGACCAGATATTGTCCATTTTGCGCTAATGGAAGCTCTATCGACGCCTCTTTTTATGAATATGATGCTCAGGGTCTATGTTCATACAATAAATGACAAGATAATCACCATTGCAGACAATCTGCGTATACCCAAGTCATACTTTCGTTTTGAAAGGTTGATGGCGAGCCTGTTTAGAGACAATCTAATCAAAAGCAATGAAGGGACTATTCTAATGGAGTTGTCCGATGGCACGTTTGCAGATCTGGTTGACATAATCAAGCCGGATATGGTCATTGGGCTATCAACTGTTGGCGTCCAAAGCAATGCGCAAAAAGTGGCAGAAAATGCTCAAAGCGCAGACCTTTCTAGCCTTGTGGTGGGCGGCTTTGCAAAGGGTCACTTTTCAGAAAATGTCATAACATCCCTGGGTCCTACATATTCTATCAGCAACATTGCGCTTGAGGCACATGTAGTCATTGCAAGAATATTGTATGAATGTGAAAAGTTACTTGAAAAAGGCATCGACAATGAAGGCGATAAAAAGCGCCGTCAGATAGGGGCTTGAAAACTTGAACACAGTCCATGAAGCTCTCTCACTCGGCTTGACCAGCAGCCAGACAGACAATGCGATCATGACTACACCAAAGGCACTTGCAGTAACTAAATAGATTATGCCAAAGTGGTTGAAAAAGAAGGGAAGCACACTGAACACCACCATCATCAATGTAGTGCCAGCGATGACCCTGACGGAGAACTTTTCTGATGACACAACTGGAAGCATTGGCACACCAGCCTTGGTATAGTCCTTTTTGACGTGCAATGCAAGGCTCCATATGTGGGTTGGAATCCAGAGGAAAACAAGTCCGGCCATCACAAGGCCTATCTCAATATTTTGAGTCGTTACAGCAATATATCCTATTAGAGCAGGAGCGCCGCCTGAAAAGCCACCTAGTATTATGTTTGATTGGCTTCTTCGTTTAAGCCATTTGCTGTAAATGAGGATGTTGTCAAAGAGGCCAAAAGCCATGAGACCAAATGCCCAGATATTGATAAACCAAGCGCAGACGAGCGAAATTGCTGCCAATATCAGGCCAAAGATTAGGGCGTTCCTTGGAGATATGCGCCCCGATGGTATCGGCCGGTTCTTGGTGCGCTCCATTATTGCGTCAATGTCGCGGTCGTTGTATCCCGTGAGGGTGTCAGCAGCCGCCGAGCCAGCCGCTACTCCACCCAGCAAAAGTATCCAAGTTAACGCAGTTATAGGGACGTCAAATAGAAACGAAGCCGTAAGCGCTGCTCCAAATGCCGTGAAAACCAGCAGATACCAGATCTTGGGCTTTGTAAGCTCGTAATAGTCCTTGAGCTTGCTGCTGCCAACTGTTATCTGGCGAAGTATTGTCAATTGCTCGGCGTCGAGAGTAAAGTGAAATTACTAGTTATTTATATCTTCAAACTTTTTTCTACTTTGCAATCGATGTCGGATACGCCAGCTCGCGGGTTGTCTTGCGCATCTCAATGAATGTCTCTGTCTTTTGAACTCCCTCAATGCGTCCAATCTTTTCTGAAATTAATTGATGCATTTCGTCAAGCGAGTGTGCATTCATTGTCACCAAGATATCGAATCTGCCAGTGACTTCAGCTACTTCTCTTACTTCTGAGATTCTAAACAGCTCGTTGAGCACGTTATCTCTTAGTTTGGAATCCATGTTAACGCCAGTGAGCGCCTTGACGCTAAATCCAAGTGCCTCATCATTTATGATAATTGTAAATTTCTTGATAAGGCCTCCTTTGACTAAGCGCTTTATTCTGCTATAAACTACTGACGAATTGACGTTGATTTTCTTAGAAAGTTTTGGAACAGATATACTTGCGTCTTTTGCAAGCTCGCTTAAGATTTTGATGTCTAAATCGTCAATTCTTCTCATTCAAAATTCAATTAGATCATAAGATTGGGGATTAATAAACGTATAAAGTATTGTCAACTAAGGGGCCAATTACTAAATTTTAGTAATAATGAGTTCTAAAAATTTCATAATCAATATATCTGCTTCGTGATGGAGTCTGTACTTATAGTCTAGCAATAGCAATTATGGAGCTAAACTTTAGTAATAAAGCGCACCTCCCCCCACACTCATCGATGTCTTTTTAGTAGAGAAATTCCCCTAATCTCCATGATAGGTCTAGATGATAACGGGAGAAGAATAGAAGCAGAGCGAATAGCAGAAAATGAAATCAGAATTGTTAATGAAAATCCTTTGGTAATTAGACCAAACGGCTGCGCTGCATGCCATGTACTTTTTATAATTGCAAATAAAATGAAGATAAGCGAGCAGGATGCAGCTGACATGCTTTCAGAAGTGCTTCTCGATAACAATCAATTAAATGACCAGTTTATAGAGATGGTAGAAAATATACACATGAAACAGAGAACAATGGGTCTGACTTTTGTGTCGAAGAGTAGAGAGGCAAAAGACAGGCGCATAGATTCTCAGTTCAAAAATACCCTAAATGAGCTTCTAGGAGATGCCTCCCATTATGGCAGCGAGATTGTTCTTAGAAAGCTAATCATGTCTCAGATAGCCCTTGAGCTGGCACAAAATTTAGGCATAGATTATCATGCATCCACAGAAGAATTGTACTATTATATGAGAAAGAAAGATATGGAGACTCACACTGAACTTATGCACATAATTAAGTCAATCATTGATAAAACAACAAAAAATAGAAAATAACTTGAGAGATATTCCAGAACATACTATTATTTTGGCAAAAATGCTTCAAAGCAGAAGGGCAGTCTTTGAATAAATTGCTGATAATTCTGCGAAATACTTTACTGCTTTAACTCTTTTTAACCTACATACTTTTGCTCTCAAATGGCGAAAGCTCACGAAGCTCCTTTATAATACTTGATAGAACATTAACTGCCCTGTCGATTTCATCTTTTGTATTGTGCGTCCCAAGGCTGAGCCGAAGCGAGCCAGTAATTTCTTCATATGAAAATCCCATTGCCTTTAACACATGTGACTGTTTTTGCTTCTTAACTGAGCATGCAGATCCAGTAGAGGCAGCAATACCATTTTCATCAAGTTTGATTATCAGATCTTCTCCATTCACTCCAAAGAATGTAAAGTGTGCGTTATTTGCGATCCTCTCAGTACGCAGACCATTTAGTCGCGACCGTGGTATTTCCTTTAGTACGCGCTCAACTAAATAGTTGCGCAGGCCAGCCACATGGCCTTGGTAATGTCCCATCTCTTTGTTAGCAAGCTCACAGGCCTTGCCAAAACCTACAATGCCGGGCACATTCTCTGTACCTGACCGCAGATACCACTCTTGTCCTCCGCCATGAATTATCGGCAATATTTTTAGGTCGGACCTAATGTAAAGCGCCCCTACTCCTTTAGGTCCATTTATCTTGTGAGATGAAAGGGACATCATGTCTACTCCAAGGTTCTTGACGTTTAAGGGCAGTTTTCCTGCAGCCTGTACTGCATCAGTATGAAAGAGCGTGCCAGCCTGATGTGCAATTTCGACAAGCTCTTTAATTGGCTGGATTGTGCCGACCTCGTTATTTGCATACATGATGCTGACAAGTGCCACATTATCTGAAATCATATTTTTCAGTTCAGATGGCCTAACAAGTCCCTCGCCTGTCACCGGCAGACGTATAATGACAAAGCCTCTATCTTCTAGATCCTTGCATGGCTCAAGCACTGCATCATGTTCTATGCTACTTGTAATTATCATATTCTTTTTGGTCATTTTGCTTTTGACATGTATAGCTGTGCCCTTGAGAGCAAGGTTATTTGCCTCAGTTCCGCCAGATGTGAACGTGATCTCTCTGGGGGATGATGCACCTATCATCTCTGCAACTCTTTTTCTTGCAAGATGTATCGCTCTAGTTGTTTCTCTACCAAACTTGTGTATAGAGGACGGGTTGCCATACTGTTCTTTTAGGTATGGCAACATTTCCGCAATCACTTCATCTGCAACTGGCGTTGATGCCGCAGTATCTAGATAAATGTGGGAGGAATGTTCGTCGTCAGTCATACCTATCTTTATCGGGTTACCCCAGATAGATATGTTACTTTTGGCAATGGATATCTACTAAGCTCTGTATTATCAAGCTATGTCTACTAGGACTGCTATGTCACATGCAGCAACAACGCAATCGGATTTGAGCAAGAAGAGTAATAATAACCACCGCTATTTTGTCCTCTGCAATTCATGCCTTTGGTGCGCATCATATCTACGACAGTCAAAAATCTTAATCTATCATTATTATTGTAGAACTTCTTGTCAAGAGCTATTCATCTGATTCTATGTTAAAGAACTTGTTATCTTCCAAAATATTACCATCACTTCGTATTTCTCTGATGCCATCTTCAGAGTTAGATATGGTATTATTATAGACAAGATTGCCCTCTGTAAAGCCATCATCTGGTTCTGGAGGATTAGACAAACGTATTCCTGCTCGGGTTGCTCCTTCAATTGTATTGTCATAAATCTGGTTATTTGGTGATTCTGATACTATTATTCCAGTAGTTGCATTATAGATGTAATTATTCCTTGCAATTGAATCATGCATGTTTCTTGAGAAGAATATGCCTGCCCTTGTGTTGTGCTCTGCTATGTTTCCTTCAATGAGAATATTGGAGCAATCAAGAGAGCAGATTATCCCTATTGGATTGTGATGAAGCCAATTATTGGTAATATTCATATTATAAGTTCCAGTATGAGGATCTAAAGCATACTTTATGTTATGATGATATTCGTTTCCGTCAACTACAATATTGTATGCTCCGTTAGAGTAAAATGCAAACCACATATTATGAAACTTGCTACCTCTTATCTCCAAGTCATGGGAAGGTCCATCTCCATGAAGATCAAACCCTCTTCGTCCAAATTCCTGATAGCCTAGATATGCAATCTCTGAATCATGAACAAATCCACCCTCACTTTCCCGCAAGTTGATAAATGCTCTTGGAACTGATCCCGTGATTGTCTGAAATATCGGGGAGTTGGCTTCAGTATCCCATGATGTTATTATTATACCACTTATTTCTATTCTTCCATGAACTATTATTCCATTTGCACCAGCAATCTTTAGGTATTGCAAATCATCCTCAT
>JAICEE010000012.1 GCA_025924355.1 Nitrososphaera sp. | reverse complement strand
TTACTTCCTTTTCTGGACCGCCTCTGACATACATTTCGACAGGGTTTTTCACAAAGAACAGCCGCAGCGATATTGGATCTATTATCTTCCTGTTTAAAGCTTCTAGGCTTTCAAAAGGAGGCTTGGTTTCTGCAAGCGTAAGGCCAAGCGATAGCACAAATTTGCGTATCGCCTCGGGCACAAATCCTCTCCTTCTAAGCGCAGCAAGTGTTGGGAGCCGCGGGTCATCCCAGCTTCTGATTGTGCCATTTTCTATAAGTGGCTTTATCTTTCGCTTTGAAACTGGAATTCCTTCAAACTCCAGCCTTGAAAATTCAATAAGGTACGGCTTTCTTAAACTGAGCCTGTCAAGAATTGCGAAATAGAGCGCGTTGCGAAGCTCGTATTCTTTTGTCCTCAAAGCATGTGTTACGCCGTCGATGCTGTCTTCAATTGGAGCCGCAAAGTCATAGGTCGGCCAAACCCGCACTCTATTGCCCAGCTTTGGGTGATCAGAGTTTATTATCCTGAAAAGCGCTGGGTCACGCATAGCAGTGTTCTGATCGGCCATGTCACCCTTGAATCGCACAATGGCTTCATTTTGCTCGTATGAGCCACCAAAGAATTTTCCAATCCTATCAAGCGCGGTTGCAGGGTTGTGCCTGCACTCGCAGGGGATTCCCCTCGCTCGAAGGTCGTGTATCATTTCCTGGCTACAGATGCATACATATGCGCCGTCCAGCTCGATAAGCCTTCTTCCATAATTATGCAAAAGCTCAATGTCGTCTGAAGTATTCTTAATAATATCAGGCTTGACTCCAAGCCATTTCAGTCCCTCAGCTATGGCGTCGTAATATTCCACCTTTTCGTTGAGCGGGTTTGTATCATCAAAGCGGAGAATCAGCTTGCCGCTGTACATTCGGGCATACTCTTCGTCAATTATAGCTGCCTTTGCATGTCCAATATGTGGGTAACCGTTTGGCTCAGGCGGAAACCGAGTAACCACCTTGCCCTGCATGGCTCCTTCAAGCGGAGGCAGATGCTGTTTCTGGTCTGATACCTGCTGCTTTTTTGCAGTCACCTTGCTCGGTACAAGCTCTTCAAGAAGTGACTTTTGATCTGCAAACGAAAGTGCGTTTATTTGCTGCACAACTGCCTTGATTTCAGAGATAAGTAACTTTATTTGGCTACGCAGTTCTGGCTTCGAGCCGACAAACTTGGCGATCACTGCATCAGATTGTGCCTTGCCGCGATGCTCAACTGAATTCTTCAATGCAATGATCTTGATTAATTTCTCAGTATCCGGATCGATTGGCACGTATTACTACAGACTCCTGCCCACTACAAAATTTGCCGAGAACTGAAGAGCTCTTCTGGCATCAGAGTTACTATAACCTTCAATTGACTTGATTGCTTCATGCAGGTACCTTCTTGCCTCATTTCTCACGTCCTGCTCTATACCAATATGAGAGATGACCCTGACAGCCTCCTTGATATCTTGGCTCAAGGCCTTATCTCTTGTACCAAACACCCTCTTGATCTTTTCTGCGTCTTCTTTGTTGGCATTTTTCAGAGCAAGTAGTATTGGATATGTCTTCTTGCCTTCTCGAATGTCATTGCCGGCGGCCTTCCCTGTAAGCTTAGGATCACCTATCACACCTATTAGATCATCTACTAACTGGAAAGCAATACCAATGTTGCGGCCAAATGAAGAGAGGTTTCTTATATCACTAGTAGTGTAATTTGGAGATGACAGCACGCCAAGTGCGCACGATACTTCAAAGAGCGTAGCAGTCTTTTTGCCAATCATGTCGATGTAATGCTGCACGCTTGGAAACTTGGCGCTTGATGCCACTTCTACGTCTATTGCCTGTCCCTCGCATATTTCCGTGCACGCAAATGAAAGATGCTCCACCATGTCAATTATCGACTTGTCTGGAATTCCTGCCTTTCTGCAGTTAAACGTTAACAGTTCAAACGCTTTTGAGAATAGAATGTCGCCTGCAAGAATTGCAAGCGGCATGCCATAGTATCTGTGCACAGTTGCAGCTCCATGCCGCATTTCATCATTGTCCATGATATCGTCATGTACAAGCGTAAAGTTGTGAACAAGCTCAACTGCAGCAGCTGCAGGAAGAGCCCTCTCGGCACTTCCCCCTAACATTTCACAGCCCTTGAGGACCATGAATGGCCGCAAACGCTTGCCTCCCGTGCGGATATAATGTGACGAAGCCTGGTAAAGCTCTTTTGGTTTGCCCTCAACAAATGCAAGTATAAAGTTATTCACGGTAGAAGCATAAGATTCCAGCTCGCTTTTGATGCTGTCTGCCTTCATGTACGGCTACTAACCTCATGTGCTAGCTTTCCTGTCAATATATATCTTGAGCTAGCAAGTGCAGCGGTGTTTTTGGCTCCAACAAGGAACATCGTGCTCTTAAGCTCTGCAAGAATTGTATCGGCAAATGCAAAGAGGCTTTCGCGTGACTGCGCAGCTGTCTGAAGGAATGGATATGCCATTGCGGCCATGCTGGCACCAAGCGCTATGCACTTTGCGACTTCGAGCCCATTGCGCAGACCACCTGATGCAATAAGCGGCAATTTCACTGCGCGCCTGACCTCTATGAGGCTTGCTGCCGTCGGAATACCCCAGTCCCAGAACATCTCACCGAGATGCGTCTTTAGATCGTCTTTGAGAGATTCCGCCCGTAACTTTTCAACACCAGCCCAACTAGTGCCACCAGCCCCAGCGATATTGATCGCTGAAACATTGGCCATCTCCAGTTTTATGGCAACCTCCTTTGAAATCCCTGCACCCACCTCCTTGACTATCAGCGGTACATCTATGGTCTTGGCAAGCTCTGAAATCTGGGCAAGAACCCCCTTATAGCGCGGCTCGCCCTCTGGCTGTACAAGCTCCTGCAGCGGGTTCAGGTGCACCACAAGTGCATTTGCCCTAATCATTTTTACTATTCTTTTAGCTTCGTCTACCGTGAACCCCTTGGAAAGTTGTGCACCACCTATGTTTGCTATTAAAAACGCATTTGGTGCATTCTTTCTTGCTATCGAATAGGTGGCAGCAAGCTCTTCACTTTTGAGTCCTGCCCTCTGACTCCCAAGCCCCATGCCAAAGCCATATTTTTCTGCGAGCTCGCCCAGTCTGCCGTTGATGATAGTTGCCTCATCAGTACCGCCAGTCATAGAGTCGATTATAAGCGGTGCGGAAAACCTTTTCCCAAGAAAAGTCATTGAAGTGTCAATATCATCATAGTCTAGCTCAGGCAACGCGTTATGCACTAGCCTGACGTATTCTAAGTATGTCGAAGTAGTTTTCGCCTGTACGTTCTTCTGAAGGGGAATGTCTATCCCTTCCTTTTTGCGCTGCTTGATTACCTCGATATCAGAGGAGGAGTCAAAAGTGTCTGGCAACTAGCTCTTTCTCCCCTTTACTACTGTGCCAATCTTTAACGTACCTTCTGCTGCCTCTGTAATGCGTTCGGGCAAAAGTCCGTTTATCATCACTACATCCATTCCATGCGATGCAATCTTAAATGCTTCTGTAACCTTTCTTTGCATTCCACCCGTTGCGTCTGTGTCTGATGCCTTGAAGAACTCAATCGATCTTCTCTTGTCTTCGATCTGTATCTCATTTACAAGTTCTCTGCTTACTCTGTCTTTGTATACGCCGTCGACATTGGTCGCAAAAATGATCCTTAATGGTCGCAGTACTCTTGCCAGAATTGTCATGAGTGCGTCGCCGGATAGGATAGAATATTTGGTACCTCCAACATAGACTACGTCGCCAAACGTTACTGGTATTATCTTTGATTGGGCCATTGCATAGATATGCTTTATCTTTGCTACAATTGGCTTGTGGCCTGTCGTAAGAGCCGATGGTGGCATGCCATATGGATTAAGCCCCACCCTTATCATGGAATTGACGATTATCTGATTTAGTGCAATCATCGACTCATGCACTATGGAGACGCCATGGATGTCGTAGTTGGCCGATTTGGTGTGCATATCATATTTTACCGACCAGTAGTGGCCAAACGAGCCACCGCCATGTACAATTATGATGGGAACATCTAATTGCGTCAGAGCGCGCGAAATGCCATCTATTGCATCGATATTAGCTGCGAGCGGCTTTTCCTTAAAGGTGACCACGGAGCCGCCCAGCTTGATAAGAGTAAGTCCTTGCAACAATAAAAAACATACTTTTTAAAGTGAATTTAAGTTTTAAGTTGCTTTTTCGCTTCTCCGTCCTACCAAATAATATAATACTATTATTATCACTATTGGAATCAGATACATCAGAAAAGCAGTTGTACCACTTTGAGCTACTCAAACTCAGATAGTTGCCTCAGAGTCATATATGCATTGAAAAGGCAAGAAAGTCTTAAGGATTAGATCCAAAGCACGCTCATCTTCTTCAAAGAATCTACACATAAGAAAAGTACAAGTGCTCTTAAACCAATCACTGGCCAAGCTGAAGATAGAGCATTATTGTTGTTGTTTAAGCAACACAGATCAAAGTCTCTGGGGGGCTTTATTAGCAGCAAAGGCCTGCAAAAATGGAGCTACAGTGACTCGTTTCATAACTGTGAGCATAGCCTATGCAGAACTCTTTTCTTCAATCTTTATAGCAAATATGTTGCATCATTTTACAATGGCAAGCAATGAAGGGCCAAGGATATTGTGGGAACAGCTGAAGGGCAAGAAGGTAAAGACAAACGATGGTAGTGATGTTGGTGAGATTAAAGAGATAACACAAAACTCTATACGCCTAGAGAAGGGAATAATAAACAAAGACAGGTCATGGATCCCAAAGTACCTAGCCGATGCTTATGACGGCAAAGTTCTCTGGCTCGTGATAAGTAACGACGATCTCGCAAAGAGGTATTCATACACGACAGAGCCAGATAGGGAGCAGTATACACGCGACTTTGAAGCGTTCAAAGCAACACCTTATGGACAGAGGGCAGTCCATCTTCCGGATTTCGAGCAGAACATACGTATGACAGAAGAAAGAAAGTCCGATACAAGCATAAACTCCGGTGATGAATACAAGAATATCCGAGACCTAGAATAGTGACGCATGTAGAATCAGATAGAGGCAAGAGGTCTAAACCTTCTTACACGCAGCCTAGCTCTTTGTTATATGGCACTAGCTAGTCTAGACAGATATCATCGAATTAGCGAGAATAAGAGTCAATTATTGGTAATATCATATTATAAGTTACAGTATGAGAATCCAAAGCGTTTTTTATGTTATGGCATGTTTTGCATCTTCCAGCTGAACGATACTATAAGACACAATTTCTACCGATATTCTAATGTAGCGAGAAAGGGAAGTTTTTGATAAACTATGGTGCGTGCCAGCAATAACTCTCCTTCTGTTCTAAGCGGGATTCCGCTGAGCAGCCAACCGGAGCAGGTGCAGGACCTTTTGCTCTATTTAGCCTTGCTCCACCCGGGTCGGCAGTTTCATTCCAGTATCAGAGACCTCAGGCTATTCACCATCATCGCTGCATTCTGACTGGATATCTTTTCTATTCCGTTGCCAGCCGTCTCCGGCTAATTATCGCTAATTCGGGTGCCTGCAGTGAGGGAGGAGTTTCCTCTCTTTCGAGTGACCCACTCACTGGCTCACACGCAGTATCAATGGACAGAATTGATATTAAAACCTAGGCGTTACTTACTAATCTTCCTAAAGTAATTTCTTACCAGTTGAGGAAAGTACTCCTTTTCCAGCTCAACCACTTGCTCTTCTGTTTCTGCATCTGCATAGTCGTGTAGAAGGTGGGCATTGAGCTCAAGAAATGTGTGGCCCCACTTGAACTTGTCCATCATTTTCGCCGCAAGCTCCTTTTCATTCAAGATGTAGAGAGCCCCTGCAAGTGCCTCTACACTCGATAGCTTGCCCAGCTTGGCATAGTTAGTTGGGTTCGCAGCCAGCATCGCAGGGAGCCTTCTCGCTATTCCCTGAGCGGCAAGGCGCTGATGCTTTAGCACCTCGTCTGCTCGCTCCCATGAGCAGTCAATAGCACATACAGAATCTGCCACTGTACGGTCGTATCTCAAAATGGAAGCTTCTGAGAATGGGTTGAGCACAATAGTAGTCCTCGAGATAAACTTGACGGGCTTTGCTAAGCGAAACCTGACCAGCTTGGCTGCCGTACACTTGAAGGGATCGTCTTGGTGGAGCATGTAGACTAACGGCTTCATACTATATCATGTTTAGCCAAGATCATTAAAGTTTTTATTCGCTTGGCTTTCATTTTTTGCAATGCCGCCAGCGATATCTACAATGCATTTTCCATTTGAGCTAAAAAAGGATCAGCTGGAGGCTGCCAAAGCATGGATTGACAATGGCTGCCGTGGATCTGTCATCTTTAGCACCGGCACCGGTAAGACCGAGATCGCATTTGAGTGTGCAAGGTGGGCAGCAAAGCTGTCAGGACAGGATCGCTTTACAATATTGTTTCTTGTTCCAAGGATAGTGCTGATAGAGCAAAATGTTAGACGTCTGCGGCGTTATGGCATTTCTGATGACCACATTGGCATCTACTACGGGGAGCGCAAGGACATTAGAGAGATCACTATCAGTACATACCAGAGTGCTATCAATAATTACAACCTGATAAGAAGTGCTAATATGGTAGTACTTGATGAAGTCCATCTTGTCAGCGAAAGCGCAGTTGCATTTGACAACATCTTCGATATTATTGTAGAAGATTCGCGCAAGGCGATTCTAGGACTCACTGCGACCATAAATGAAAAGGACCCAAAATATCAAACAATCCTAACTGTTGTTCCTCCTGTAAAGAAATACATGATCAAAGATGCAGTCACGGACGGCAGGCTCGCCAAGCCAATCGTCAAGCCAGTAGAAGTTAGCTTTACATCGGAGGAGCAAAAAAGTTATGATGAGGCAAGTGCAGCTATAAAGGATATCTCAAGAAAGCTTCAAGCCTATGATCCGGGGAAGATGACCAAGATACTAATGCGCGGCGGATCGCGGGCATCGATGGCAAAAATATGGTTTGCTCATGTGCGAAAACGTAAAGAATTGCTCAGCGCTACTAGACAGAAACTACTCAAGGCAGCTGAGTTAGTCAAGAGGCATGCAGGCGAGCGCATCATGATCTTTAGTGAAACTATCGACTCAATTCAACAACTAAAGGCAATATTGGAAGCAAATGGAATACCAGCGCAAACAATACACAACGGAATCAAACCAAAGGAGAGGAAGGAGATCTTGGAAAGCTGGGGTAAAGATTATTTTCCATTACTGTCGGTGCACACGCTTGAAATTGGGTACGATGTACCGCAAGTCGGCATTGCAATAATTATTGCAAGCACGTCTAATATGAACCAGGTGGCGCAGAGGATTGGACGGGTTGTAAGGAAAGTAGATGGAAAGGATCAGGCGCTCGTATATGTAGTGTACGTTAGCGGTACCAGAGATGACAATGTGCTAAAGGTGGTCAGGGCGGCAGTTGAAAAGGCAGATGAAAGAACTGCGACAGTTCGCGCCTTAAAGGGCAAGAGGCCCACGCATGGTCAAAAGACTATTACAAAATTCTCATAGGTCCATGCTGGTAGACAACATGCCACCCACCTGCTCAAAGTATGAATCGATGTCCATCTCGACTACCTTACCTGCATCAATATTTATGATGTATGTTATGTGTAGCCGGCCGTTTAGAATCTCATCTTCAGTCACAGGGGGATTCTTGTAATATTTATCACACAATACTTTGACTTTTTTGATTTCACTTGGTCTTCTGTCACGAGGTGGACGCCTGAACAGGGCAGGTATAGGAAGGATGCTGACAGGGGGAGTTGCCAAGACGAACTGATTCGCATACTTGCTATAGCGTGCTATCTTGCTTGCAATCCTTGCAGCATAGTAGGACAGCGGATCGAGCGCGTGTTCTGGTGGGATAAAGCCTGTCTCAATTTCAACAATGGCTGCGCCATCCCCCTTTTCCGCATACACATCACAGATCAAAATATCTGTCAGCTGCTTCTCCACGTCAACCTTATAGCCGTAGCGGATCAGGTGCTTGGCGCATACAAGCTCCATCGCTGAATGATTTATTTTGACAAGGTTTCTCATATAGAGCTCGATGAGTCTGTTCTTTACAAAGTTCATTCTCTCCACTATTTCTTCAGGCTCGCCGGCTGACATTTTGCCAGAAAGCGATGTCACATCTGCAACAAAGCGCTGTAAATCCAATTATCACAACAATATAGTCAAGTATGGTTTTAAAGATGATGCTCAATTAGCAACATTAAAAATTCCCCAGTAGCTATGCTTACGTTATAATGTCACTCTCAACAATCAATAAAATAACCATCCTTGGGTCTGGTATTATGGGCCACGGTATTGCCCAGGTATCTGCAATGGCCGGCTACAATGTAGCCTTGCGCGACATCGAGCAGTCTTTTCTTGACAAAGCAATGGAGAAGATAAAATGGTCACTCAACAAGCTAGTTGAAAAACAGAAGCTGTCACAGACAGAGGCGGACAAGATCTTTGCTAGAATCACACCTGTGGTTGACATGGAGCAGGCTCTCAAAGGTACAGACCTGCTTATTGAAGCAGTGCCAGAGGACATGAACTTGAAAAGGGAGGTGTACGCAGAGGTTGACAGCCTTGCAGAGAGCAGGACGCTTTATGCTTCAAACACAAGCACTCTTCCAATTACAGAAATGGCTGCACTTACAAGCAGGCCAGAGCGCTTTGTTGGCCTTCACTTTTTCAATCCACCACAGCTGATGCCCTTAGTTGAAGTGATACCTGGCAGTAAAACCAACCAAAGCATGATTGACATGGCAACAGGTCTTGTGCAGAAGCTTGGTAAGCAACCAGTGCTCTGTAAAAAAGATGTCGCTGGCTTTATTGTCAACCGCATCTTTATACCGCTTGTTCACGAAGCTGTCTACTGCCAAGAAAGAGACAACGTTCCAATGACTACTATTGACTCGGCAGTCAAATTCAAGTTATCATTCCCAATGGGGATATTCGAGCTTGCCGACTATAGTGGCCTTGATGTGATACACAAAGCAACTGTTGAGATGCATTCTCGAGACAAGAAAGTCATTCGGCCCCATCCCAAGATAAAGCAGCTGTTTGACGAAAAGAATCTAGGTCAAAAGTCGGGCAAGGGCTTTTTTGAATATAAAGGCGACAAGTATGAGCGCATAAACCTGACAGAGCAAGAGGCTGCAAAGTACAATCCAACTGCGCTGATCGGAGTGGCTGCCAACAACGCAGCGTGGCTTATTTCAAACGGCGTGTGCAGCAAAGAAGATTTGGAAAAGGCGCTCAAGCTTGGCATGGGGTTGAAGAAGGAGCTATTCACCACAGTACAAGAATTTGGTGTCAAAAATATCGTTCACAGTCTGCAAGACTTGGCTGCAAAATATGGGCCATTCTATGACCCTGATCCATACTTGGTAAAATATCAAGATTAGTATTTCTTCCGATGGCTCATCTTGCTTTCACAGTAGTAGTAAGTATCATTTCCACTGCTGTCTTTGCATCTTTTGCAACAGTTATTGAGACCCTGTTGCGCTCATCCAAAAACTTACCCCCATAAATATCTGCTACACCTCCACTTCCCGATATCGCTACCATTGTCTTCTTAGTCATGTAGCCCACACCTAGCTCAATGAGTGTTCCTACGCCGCCACCCACTGCGATTATTCCATCGGCTGAGGATGCAACAACAAAATCTCTTGCATAGCCTATGCCAGTGCATACCACGATGTCGCAATATTCATTTGCATACAAGAACTCCTCCTGCGGTATTATCCCGACTGTGGTGCCGCCGTAATCTTTTGCTCCCTTGCATGCAGATTCCATTACACCGCCAAGTCCTCCACAGATAAGCACTGCACCAGCACATGCAATTTCCTTGCCCACCTCATATGCCATCTTGCTTGCAATGTCAGTACATCTGTCCTTATTATAGCCAATCACAGCAATCTGTAGCTTGCGCACAGGCCTGAGCAATAATCATTGTCAGAATTATAGTTTTCGCAGATTATGCGTTTTACGACACGGATAAGAAAAAATCAAATCAAATCAAAAGTGAAACAAAGTAGCAGATATAATGCATGCATATCCTATAATTTTACTTACTTTGGTAATAATTGTGACAAATCGGCTGGAGTTGATTCTACTATAAGTTCAGGTGATGTTGGACCTCATTGATAGAACAAAATATAATGCTCCAGAATATACCCTAAAAAGCTGTTCAGGCCATCCCACTGCGGAGGTGCAATTAGCTCAAAAGTTGAGCCTTAAAGGTAAATAGGCACATTCAAGTTTTGTTTTTTGCATTCTTTCCAAGCAGAGAAGAGCAGGAAGAGGCGGATATAATGAGTCTTGTTATATGGAGGCTCCAATATCGAAAGTGTTCCTGCATGCCTGCCTGCCTTCCCAATTCCTGATATTGCAAATGCCTATAACAACTAAGACTTAAAACTATAACAGGAGAAATCATGTTATGAAGTTCCGCAATAGGATTGATGCTGGCAATCTTCTTGCAGAAAGGCTTGCCGAGCATGGATATACCCCTGCGATTGTACTTGGCATTCCGCGGGGAGGCGTCCTACTAGCGGATATTGTAGCCAAGAAGCTTGCCGCAGACTTTGACATTGCGATACCAAGAAAGCTTGGAGCACCGGAGAACGAGGAACTTGCGATAGGCGCGGTGATGGAGGATGGTACTTCATATATTAATAGCTATATCGTAAATGCGCTGCGAATACCACAAGACTACATCGAAAGCGAAAGGGTACGCCAGGCCGCAGAAATCAGGCGCAGATCTACAGCATATAGAAAGCCGGGTCTTAGTTATAACATTGCAGGCAAAAACGTCATTATAGTTGATGATGGCATTGCCACAGGTGCTACAGTCATTGCTTCTGCAAAGTGGGCAAGAAAGCATCACCCATCAACCCTCACTGTCGCAGTTCCCGTCGCGCCCTCTCAATCTGTGGAAGTGCTAGAACAGGAGTCCGATTCTATTATAGTACTGCACATGCCACACGATTTCGGTTCAGTCGGACAGTTTTATGAAGAGTTTGGACCAGTCTCTGATGATCAAGTAACTCAGATAATGCGTTCAAGAGGACTATTGCTGTAGAACTAATATATGGCATTAATATTGTCAAAGTTGAATGGAATTTCGCATCAAAGACATCACACTTGCCAAAGAAGGCAAGAACCGTATCGAGTGGGCAGAAGCCCACATGCCTGTGTTGGTTGCACTGCGTCAAAAGTACGAAAAAACCAAGCCTCTTAAAGGAATAAGAGTTGCTGGATGTCTACATGTTACAAAGGAAACCGGAGTCCTTGTTAGGACTCTCAAGGCTGCCGGCGCCGAGCTGTCATGGTGTGGCTGCAATCCATTGAGTACGCAGGATGATGTTGCTGCCTCCTTAGCTCAGGATGAAGGTATTTCGATATTTGCAAGCAGAGGCGTGACGCAGCAGGAATATTATGATGATATCCACTCTGCTATGATGATCGAACCACATGTCACTATTGACGACGGCGCAGATCTGACCGTTGAAATGCACAAGAAAAATTTTAACTCAATAAGAGGAGGTACCGAAGAAACAACAACTGGCGTCATCAGGTTGCGAGCTATGCAAAAGGCGGGCAAGCTGATGTATCCAATTATTGCTGTTAATGACGCTGAAACAAAGCACGACTTTGACAACATTTATGGCACTGGCCAGTCAGCCTTGGATGGTATAATACGCGCAACTAACATTCTGATTTCTGGTAAGAATGTGGTTGTTGCAGGCTATGGCCACGTGGGCAAAGGCATTTCCCGGCGTGCAGCGGGCCTTGGTGCCAATGTCATTGTTACAGAAGTTGATCCAATAGCTGCCCTCAAGGCTAAGATGGACGGCTATGCTGTGACCAAGATGGAAAAGGCAGCTGAAATGGGTGATGTTTTCATCACTACGACAGGTTGCAAGGATGTCATTGTTGACAAGGACATTGCCAAGATGAAAGACGGCGCAATTTTGGCAAATGCAGGTCATTTTAATGTTGAAATTTCTATACCAGCGATTGAAAAACAAACAGTACACCAAAATAAGATCAACGAAAACATAATGCAATATGTTCTCAAGAATGGCAGTAGGATATACTTGCTGGGAGAGGGTCGCCTTGTCAACCTGGCGGCAGCAGAAGGCCATCCCTCAGAGGTCATGGATATGAGCTTTGCCAACCAGTTCTTATCAATAATCAAGCTAGCACAGCAAGGCGATACAATGAAGCCGTTAGTATATGACATCGACAGGAGCCAGGATCAAGAAATCGCACTTGCCAAACTGCAGTCAATGAGCATCGAGATCGACTCGCTAACGCCTCCTCAAAAGACATACCTTGAAGGTTTCAATGAAGGGACATAGTATTAATTATCGTCGTGCCAAGACCACAAAAAGGCGGATGGGTAGTCTAGCCTGGTTAGGATACCTGTCTCACACACAGGTGGTCGAGAGTTCAAATCTCTCCCCATCCACTTTTGACCTGTCAGAAAACTATTCACACTATGCCTAATGATAACAGGTGGAAGAGCAGCACAAAATAATCAGAAGGATTTTCTGAACTTTACAAAAATAGCTGATTAGCAAACAACTAAGATTTCTGTAGCTGCTAATGCAGATGATAGTATATGGTTCTTCTCAGATAATTTTTTTCTAGAGGAATGAGATTATTTACACTGTTGAGACTGCTTATATTCGATAATAGAACTGGTGATATGTTAGGATAATAATATTATCCCTCTACTCTTTTGGTTAAAGGTTATACTACACCTTGATGACAAATAGGTAACCTATATCTAACCTATATCTAACTCCAGCACGAATAATGACCATGACAGTAAGCGATAATTTCTTTGAATATGATATAAAGGATTAAGAACATCGATATCGCTGGCATAAAGTTTGTAACCGAATGTGACAAAATATTGCCCGTAATAGAACCTAGAACCAGCGCATATTAGCTGGTAATAATTGTTCCATAGAAGTGTGGTCGAAAAGATATTAAGGCTTGCTTACTTCTTAGCTCCCAGCGTCCTGTTCTTTAGCCTCATTTGGGTGCCGTGGCACTTCCTACACCTTGTAGTAGAGATAGGGTTCTTAGCTCCACACTTGAAGCATATCTTGAAGAACAACCTGCGCTGCTGTGCAATCTGTTTCTTTGCTGCATCTGTGATTGGCATTTATTATACATTTCTTAATTCAAAAGAAGGCTCTTTTCTACCTTTCTGTTCTTGTTATTTCGCGGGATTTACAAGCGATCAGCTACTCTTGCTGTTGTCCTACAACTGTTCATGCAATGCTGATGGTACGAACAAATATTATTGAGCATTTTTGACTGATACGTTAGCTTGCCAAACTCCATGAAGCCACTTTTAGTAAACCTTGTGATCAAGGAGAATAGGATCGCTGTCTGCAAGACAAGAGTGTTTGGATCAGACTCTTAAGACAACAGTAAGGTGTACGTGCAATCTGTGTCCTCCTACTGCAAAGACATACTTTCGTTGCTTTATCAGATAGTACCTACTTTGTTATGGATGTGAATATTATCCACAAGCTCTTAGAGATAAAGTTCTTGGTGGGTTTTAAAGCAGTTATTATATGATATAATGCTGCTTTAATGATAGAGAGAGTGTAATGATACTTAACATCATTCTGTCTGCAGCAGATAAGATCTTGGGTGTCAGTTTTAGATGGATAGACCAGAATCTCATATCCAATTTTTTGAACTTTGTCAAAGGGTTTGAATTTGCCACAATCGTTGTGGTCGCAATATTCTTCCTGTTAGTTAGTGTATACATAATGATGAGACAATACAAAAGACTGCCAAAGTCATACCAGATAGTTGTATATGATGTGTTCGGTAGGGAAACAGTCATTGATGGCCTGAGACAAACATTTGCTACATATGATGCTGCAGAAAGTTATGCTCGTTTGTATAGTGAAATGTATGGGGGACAGCATTACAAGTTTAAAGTAATTGGCAATTTCTTGTAGTGCAACCTATGAAAATCCACAGTTTGCCTGTGTACATATTACTGCAGTTGCAATAAACTCCATTTTCCGGGCTCCCAGGCGCTTTACAATATGACGAGCTCTACTTGATGCAGACGAACATCAGCATCATCATTCATTAGTGTGTTTTTTTAGATTCTGGTTTTATAAATAAACTAAAATCACCATGAGTTAATTATTTATCTAATTCTTCCAGTGTCTAAGTTCAGAAATTTTACATGACTTGCTTCTATAGCTACCTTGTTTGATCCTTTAGAACTTTCCTGAATACTTAGCTTTGTACCTATTTTGCTACCACTAATGATTTAACCGATCACCAATTTCTTGATTGTTTATCATATGAACGCCAACTCTAATTATTTCTAGTGATTAATACTATTCTACAACAATATAGAGTCCTGGAGTACTGCTATTAGTGTTTGGAGAAGAGAGGGCACCTAAGGACAATGACAATAAAGCCCAAAAGGTAGCCGCTATGACAAACTTTTTTGCTTGAAATCTTAAAGATGAAACCTACAATTATATCAAAGAATATTGATGAATAAATAAAAGGAAATGACCGAGCACAATGACGAACATAATCAATCCAATGACGATAACGATGATAATAATAGTGATGGCTACGAATTAGTAACAGACCGAATTGATGAACGGCGGCATGCAGAACAACAGCGTCTTCTAACAGAAATAGCCCAGTCCACACAGGATGCAAGTGATGAGTTAAGGTTAATGAATGATAACGTTGAGAACCTAACTCGTGAGGTTCATGGTACTAAGGAGACCATTAAGAGCCTTACAGACGTTCTTAGGAAATACTTGGATAATAGAAATCATGATAAGAATCATAATAACAGAGCATAAAGCTCAAGGTGTATTAAGCTATTATTTATGGTTGACTGAAAGACAAGAAGATTTGATAATACAGAGATGCTTACAAACAGGATTGCAGGTGTAGATAAGAATTGCAGGTTCATTATCCTAGCAGATGTTGAGCCGAAAGTGTTGCCGTTGCTGTCGCTGCTGTAGTTCCAGGTTCTTTGGAACAAAAATAGCCTCGACTTTCGCTATGTTAAACCTGGTGATATTGATTAATTCTACTATTTGCTATTTCAACATATTCCTTGTTTACATCATATCCTACAAACTGCCTTCCACTTTTTATAGCTGCAATACATGTGGTACCTATACCACAAAATGGATCGAGCACAACTTCACCTTTGAATGTATAAAGCTGTATGCAACGGTATGGAAGCTCGATTGGAAAGGGAGCTGGATGCCCAACACGAGTTGCAGATTCTGCAGGAAAATCCCAAGTGCTCTTTGTAAAGGTAAGAAATTCGTCTTTTGTTATAGTATTTTCTTTGTTATGCGAGCTGCGAGAAAAACTTCCTTTGGAGAAGACTAGCACATATTCATGGACATCTCTCAATGTCGGATTAGATGCAGATTGCCAACTTCCCCATGCAGTGGAAACTCCAGAACTTGCAGCCTTGTTCCAAATTATCTCGCCGCGCATAAGAAAGCCTAATTCATACATATCTTCGATTATGTAGCTATGTAATGGAATGTAGGGTTTTCTTCCCAAATTTGCAATGTTGATGCACGCTCTGCCACCATACACAAGGACGCGAAACGTCTCTTTAAAAACTTCCTTCAGCAAGCTTCGATATTCTTTTACACTCAAATCTTCATCGTAATCCTTGCCAACATTATATGGAGGGGAGGTAACTATAAGATGAACACTATAATCAGGTAGCTCGTCCATCTTTTCACTGCTCTTACAAAACAGTTTGTTCAAGTTTTGAGACTCAATATGATTCTCTCCATATTTACCATCATCATTACTTTCTCCATTACTTGTGGTGTTCTGTCTGTAAAGTTTACGGCTATAGAATCTTGAAGAATCATGACTTTCCCTCTTTGAAACTCCAAAGCCTTGCATTTCTGTCGATGACTGTTTTCTCGATCGGGGCACAGTTGATAGAGCTTGATATCTATAGATAAGAATTTTGTAGGAGTAGACATCTCATATGAATTAATGCTTGATAAGAAATTGAATATGACGAGTATCAGGCTTCAGGCGTATTATTATAAAGAATATCTTAGTATATTGACCGACCGACAAGTTTTGCCATCGTCTATATAAAATCTTTGTAATTTGCCTTATGAGTGAAAAAAGAGAGACAAAGTGAGTGGGTGCCAGAACTTGAAATGGAGAAAGTCCAAAAAAAGATATCCACATGATACCTACCAGCCAGTAAACTGTATTTTCCTAAGTCTTGGAACTGCATGCAAATGAGATCTTGTAATTTTTTCTCGAAACAATCTGAACATAACTAAATTAGGCAAATACGATTGTCTCTCTATGGCGAAGTAGGTTCCTTTCACTAGGTAATACAACAAAATGCTCTCTACTATCGCTGATCCAGTCCTCAAAAAACAATTTGGCGCATAAAAAGAGAACATTATCATTATCCATCGGGGTCAAATTAGTGGGGCCGAAGGGATCTATTCTGGTGCGGCTGTTACCACAATCAATTGAACCCTTGACCCACGGGTTTCTTCTTCTTTTTTCTGCTAATTTAGCCCTTATGTCAGATCTGGAGCCCGTTGCGATGCCTGGCTTCGCTACGACCCCACTAAGATAGCATCGTGCTATGGATAGAATAAAGATGTCTGTATAAGTCTTGCTAGAACAGAGGCTCAAGCGAGCTTGCATTCATCAGGTCCCTAATGAGATCTCGGCCGACAAGCTGATCACCATTGAGGTACCAATACTGCAACTCGGGAAATAGCGGCAGATGCAATTTCTTGCCGCTATCTTTATCGAGGTAGTCTGCTACCATAGTATTGTTCTGAGACGTTACAAGCTGGTGGGCCGCTGTAGGAATAATGAGGTAAAAGTCGTCTAGTGTACTGTTTGCCATCAATTCCGGAATCACGCTAAGCGCCTGACTTGTGTTTGCATTTTCAAGGAGTACATTCCTTTCGCTATTAAGCCACTGTTCTTCAAACTGTAAATTCAATAGAATCACTGCCGCCTGCTGAAATGCTTTGTCAAAATTATTTTCTGAGGACTCGATTCCAACTACAAAGCCGTTCCAAATGCCGGTGTCACCGGTGGTGTAATTGCGCGTAAATACCGTCGCCTTTCCGGAAATTTTCTTATTTTCGACATTAAAATTGTAATCTACGTCATATGCTGGCACCAGATCAGTGGAATTGCCATCACCATATATTGGCGCGTAAACTGACTCTGCCGAGTCAACAGTGTATGCATTCAGATTTCTTGTCAATATTGGCAAGACTTCACTTGTGAAATACTGCTCTGGCGTTTTAAAGTTTGAAACAGCTATTGGAGCGTTTCCAAGGGACATTTCCCGGACCTTCTCTGCTGATATTATAGAACTGAAGCAAATACTATCGGTTTCGCAAAGCGACCCGCTTGGGAGAATGTACAAAGGCATGAATGGCTGGAAGACATATACAAGCGTGTTTTCATCGCCTCTTGCAAAGAATACAAAGCCAGTCATGGATTTGTATGGCCTGATTATCTGGAGATCTGCGCTCCAACCTTCAGGAATAAATGTAGTTGCGGCTTTTTCTTTTGAGTCTGCCCATTTAACAAAGCGACTCCCATTTGGAGCTTGTGACTCTATTCTACCGCTGTCACCTGTATTATTAGATGCAAGTTGGTAGCTGCTGCTGTAGATTATATCTTCGTTTGAGTTTGTACCCATCAAGAATTTGGACAGCTCGTCCATATTTTCAACTAGCATGAAAGCAACTGTGCTTGATTCAGCACTTTTTACCTTCCACCAATCATCACGAGCAGCAAGTTCCTCTACAGGTATTGAAGACGTGACTGTCATCATATCTGATTGGTTTTCGAAAATAGCCGAGCCAGCCTGCAGAAACGTTATTGTCTGTTCAGCTCTCTGTGCTTCTGCATATTCTATCTTTGGCTTATTGACAGATATTGAACTAGACAGCAACAGTAAAAGCATACAACAGGCTAGCCAGCCATAACGAATCAACAAGTAGCGATCTACCTGTACAATGATTAGATTTAACAATTAACTTAGATTAATATTCTATTATTATCTTCTATGATCTCATTTCGAAATTGATAAAAAATTTTATTGACTATCACTAGTTGTTGACAGGAGAGACCCAGCTACGTGCAAGAAGGACTAGAATAAAGATTCTCAAGGCCATAGCAGATAAAAATGGTGCAGCTGGTTTTTCAGACATTAAGCTTTCCACAGGACTTTCTACGGGTTCTATCTACTACCATCTTGAGCGCATGGGCAACTATGTCACTAAGAATTCGAAATACTACGTGATCACAGAAGAAGGTCTGCAACTTTTGCGTGAAGTCGATCCGAAATATGCAGGAACTGCCACGCTTAAGGGAACAGAAGAGCAGGTGCAGCCAGAAGGTTCTGGCACATCAGAAGAAACCATCAGCCGGCCACGCTATTTAGGTGTGCGCCACTATGTTTTTTTGGGTGTAGTGCTGACGGCCACTGCATTTGCTGCTGCAGGTCTACTTACAGACTGGCAGGCCTTCTTTCTAAATGCAGGCGTCATAGCATCAATAGCAAGTGCAGCTACAATTGTAGCATCATTTTTGATGATAAGGTACTCTTATCCTGCGAACAGATACAGGGGCATGATGCTTTCAGTTTCAGCGCTTACAGTCTTGCTTGCAGGGCTGTTTGTATTTTCAGGCGTCCAATTTACTGGCGCATCACCTGTGCAACCATATGATAATTCGATGGATGCCCTGTTATCATCATATTCGCTACACTGGCAGATCAGATAGATACAGCGCGTACTGGCTGACAGAAAAAGTCCCTTGACATTCCTGATTTGCGGGTAGGTAGTAAATACTCTATACACTCTATCCAGTACATTATCTTGGAATACTGGAACAGACATGGCCATACATACAAGGCAAGCTTAGACGTATAGAATTCAATTCTCAAACTTAATAACCAACACGATCTAACTTCTATAAAAAAGATCATAATGACACTAATAAGAGACAATCACAGAAATAATCTAAAGATTGAACAGGACTACCAACTGATTAAAAACAACAACAACTGACTTTGACTTAAATGACGGAAGAATCAACAGAACCATTAATTTTAATGTTGTAGAATTTATAGATAGTAGCGATCTTTACCTGCCTATCTCAAATATTACCAGCGCTTTTGGCATCCTTGTACCTGAATTTGTCTAGTTTGATCAACTGGTGGTACGACCCAAACCGCGAGCTGTCGATGCTGTCAAGCGATGAGTCCTGATCCTCGTTTTCATCAATAAACACCTTCAGTGTCCGATATGTAGTAGAGCGTTGTACCGGTATCATGCCAGCGGCTCTTATCAACTGCCGGATCTCCTTTGGTCTCATCAGCTGCCCATGCGGCGCACCTGCAGCTGTAGATATACTCTCGTTGATCAGAGTGCCGCCAAAGTCGTTTACGCCGGCTGCAAGCAACAACTGTGACATCCTCGCCCCTTCCTTAACCCATGAGACTTGTATGTTAGGAATATGATTGTTGAGCATTATCCTTGCCACAGCGTGCATCTTGACGACCTCGTTGCCATCTGCCCCCGGTCTGATTCTAGGAACGCTCTTGCGGTTGTACATTGGCGCTTCCGTGTGTACAAAGCTGAGCGGCACAAATTCTGTAAAGCCGTGAGTCTCCTTTTGGATGTTACGCAAAAGGTCAATGTGCTCTGCCTTATGACGCGATGTTTCAATGTGGCCGTACATTATGGTTGAAGTAGTAGGTATTCCTAGAGCATGAGCTTGCTTGATGACTGCAATCCAGTCTTTCACTGAAATCCTGCCCGGCGATATCATATCTCGTAGACTCTGGTCAAGAATCTCTGCTGCAGTACCCGGTAAGCTCCCAACGCCAGCCTCTTTTAGCATTTTGAGGTATTCTGGCATGGGCGTTTCAGATCTTACTGCTCCATATACCACTTCTTCAGGGGAAAACGCGTGGATGTGTATGTCGGGCAGTTCTTTCTTAACTGCCTTGCAGATGTCGACGTAGATATGCCCATCCATCTTGGGTGGCAGGCCAGCCTGTATACACACCTCCGTGGCGCCAAAGCTTGCAGCTTCCTGCGCCCTTTTCACAATCTCCTCGATAGGAAGAAAATAGCCTTCCTCTTCGCGAAAGTCTCTGCTAAACGCGCAAAAGCCGCACTGCTTAATGCAGACGTTTGTAAAGTTGATGTTCCTGTTGACCACGTACGTTACATAATCACCCAAAGTCCTTTTGCGGAGTTCATCTGCCACCATTACTGAAAGGTTCAGTTCAAGGCCAGTAGAATCAAAGAGTTTGACTGCCTCATCTACTGATATATCCTTAGCGCTCAGTGCCTTGTCAAGGGCTGACGCCACTATAGGATCGGCATTTTTAAGTAGCGAATCAATCATTGACATAATAATCCTCCTTTACTAACCCCGAGCTGTCAGCAACCAAGCTTGCATACTTTTGCAGCCGCTCCGACGTAATAAATCCACCTTTGAGGAATTCAGGATAGATTGGAAGACGTGCTCTGAGCCTGCGGCCCTTGCTTTCAGTTACATTTCTTACTAGCCCAACAGAAGGCCAAGGAAACTCAGGGTTAACATGATCAATTGTAACTGGGGATATGCCACCCCAGTCATTTATGCCGGCGGATATGTAGCGACCAAAGATATCAGGGTTGAGGTTTGGAGGTACTTGAATATTCATGCCCGGCATTGCGATCCTTGCCATAGCAACTGATCGAAGAAAATACTCCGGTGATGCTGGTGGAAACTTCGCCATACCGGTCTTCTGCTTGGGAGCAAAGTTCTGCATTATGACTTCCTGTATGTGGCCATACTTTTCATGTAATTGCCTTATCACAAACAGCGAATCAATCAGATCTTCTTGTGTTTCACCTATGCCTACCAGCAGACCTGTAGTAACAGGGATTCGGAGCTCGCCGGCACTCTCAAGTGTCTTCATCCTTACCTTCGGGTTCTTACTTGGTGCATCTTCGTGTGGCATGCCCTTTTCCATCAGCCGCTCACTTGATGTTTCAAGCATCAGTCCAAGGCTTACGTTGATGTCTTGCAGCATGGACATTTCCTTTTTGGTCAGACTGCCAGCATTTGTGTGTGGAAGCAATCCCGTTTTTTCAAGAACAAGCTCACTCATGCAGTAGATGTATTCAACAGTTGATGAATAGCCAAGAGAACGAAGCCAGGTTCTTGCCTGCTCGTATTTTTGCTCTGGTCGCTCGCCCGTTACAAACAACGCTTCTGTGCAGCGAAATTTTTTGCCAGCCTCTGCTATTGCAATGACCTGACGAGGGTTCAGCATCGAAAGCATTGGATCATCGGGTTCCTTTTTGTAGATGCAGTAAGTGCATGTGTCACGACAGAGATTTACAAGATTAATGAATACTTTTCTTGAATACGTGATTACGCTGGGTCTTGACATGTCCCTTATCCTGCCTGCGGCCATCAACAGCATATCGGTTGGACATTCTGCCATCAATTGATACACTTCACTTTTCGTCACTCCTGAGTCCAAGGCATGGTGAAGCACCTCGGCAACAGCATGATTAATGAGCAAATGCAGTAGTAATGGAAAGTGTACATCACTAATAAACAATATTGGGACTTAATGTATATTGCATTAACGATAAAAGAATAGTAAAAAGAGTTAGTTGGTTTGCTAGTTTTTCCTCTTACTCCTTCCACTACTTTATCCAAAGGGTCGCAGATATCGTTAATGCTTATACACGGTATGCCAAAAAGAATGAGAACGGTAACAGTAACAGTATAACAACATCTGAAAGAAAAGAAAGAAGAAAAGGGAATTTTTTATTAGTTATCTCTTTCTGCTGGTTATCCAGCAGCCGCTGAAGTTAGTGATGAGGATTATTGTTCTTGTGCGTCGTCTGGAGCAGAAGGTGTTGATGTTTCTTCCTCAGTGGTGGCGGTGGTGTCTATGGATAGAGCCAGGGGTACGCTTGCATTGCCAGCGTGCTGTTCGGCAGTAACGTGGGTAGTGTCATTTGCGAATCCACCTACGATATCTTCATTTCCATTCTGCTCTTGGTTCCTGCTTATGGTTGCGCTGACTGTTGCGCCTTGATTGCTTCCGTAATAAGCGTCACCAATTTGCTTATCCTCATCGTCATCGCCACCGTTTAAAACATTCGATATGATATTGTCTGCGAGGCTTTCTTCTTCACCTAATG
>JAICEE010000011.1 GCA_025924355.1 Nitrososphaera sp. | reverse complement strand
CTTCGACATCAAAATGGCCTACTGCATTGGCTTTGCAAAATGAAGTTTCCAACGCCTTATCTTATGCAACCAGTAAGGGATTTCAAATTCATCCTAACGCGTTTGCCATGTTAAAGAGCCTTGATGTCGATGTACTCACGGTAATTCAGGAAATAATCAAGATGAAAAAGCCGACGAAAAATGCAGTAATAGTAGTTGACGACATCAAAACTTTACTAGAGCCAAAAAAACAGGAGGGTCCAATCGAGCAAACGTGCACGGTGCTCATCGATCCTACACCCAAGGTTACCACTGCAGAGGGGGTAGAAGGCTATACAGCGTTATTTCGCAGCAGATTTGAGAAGACGATGCGCATTTTGGCCCAGCGGCCAGACAGCAAGCGCATATCAAAAGTGTCGGCTGTCAAGCAGAGAGTCAGGATCAGCAAGCAGACTGAAAGAGGCGAAAAGAGTCTCCATGGAGCCGCTAGCTCGATCATAGTTGCAGGCCTCTTGATGTCAAAGCGTACCAAGAAAAATGATGTTGAACTAGCAATCGACGATTACACAGGGATCCTAACTGCGATTTCTACAGCAGATGATGTAAAAAAGCAGACCTCAACTCTTGCGCTTGACCAAATGGTTATGCTTGAGCTTGAAAACGGCAAGGGAAGACCAGGGCTGACAATCAAGAGCGTCATGATGCCCGATATTCCTGACCATTTGCCCAACAAGAGCAAGTCGGAAGCCTACGCGGTATTGATCTCTGACTTGCATGTTGGCAGTAAGTATTTCATGAAGACGGAGTTTTTGAAGTTCTTAGACTGGCTGTCATCATCGTCTGAGGATGACATTGTCAAGAAGATCAAGTTCCTCTGTGTTGGAGGTGATCTGATCGACGGCATTGGTATATTTCCAAACCAGGACAAAGAATTGTTGGAAATAGACGCGGCAAAGCAGATGAGCCATGCTGTACAGTTGCTGGCAAAGGTTCCTAAACATATCAAAGTATTGGTGATACCAGGCAACCACGACCTTGGCAGAAGGGCACTTCCACAACCTGCGATCCCGAGGAAGGGTTTGGGTGAGCAGTTTTACGGTCTTGAAAACTGTATGATGCTTGGCAACCCTGCTTTTGTTGAACTCAATGGCGTCAAGGTGCTGATGTATCACGGCCAGGGCCTTGACGACATCATTGCGACAACACCAGGGCTGAGCTATTCCAAGCCATCAGAGGCAATGAGAGTGCTTCTTAAGGCTCGCCACCTTGCTCCAATATATGGCGAGCGCACACCTATAGCTCCAGAGCAAGAGGACATGATGGTTATTACCGAGGTGCCTGATATTTTTCACTCAGGGCATGTACATGTGGTTGATGTGCAGAGCTACCGCGGCACTCTTGTTGTAAATTCAGGTGCGTGGCAGAGTCAGACAAAATACCAGCAGACAATGGGCATAACGCCGACGCCTGGCCTGGCCGTGATAGTCAACTTGGCAACGCTTCAACCTGTTGTGTATGACTTCAATCAATGAGTGATGCAAAATTGATATCCTCTTTGAGGGCTTCTTCAACTGTAGTTAGTGGTATCATCACCCTGATCTTTTGAGATCTACCGTAGCGGCCTTGATTAACTATGTCCGTTGAAACTAAACCGAGTAAATCCAGCTCATTTATTATCTGAGTCATACGCCGCTGGGTAAGCGGCTTTTGTTCTGTCAGTTTGCAAAGTGATAGATAAATATCATATACCTTGCCAGTTATTCCATTTGTTGACTTTATGATAGCAAGAATGACAAGTTTATGATGCGCTGGCGCATTCTTTAGTGCGACAAAAGGTGCATCTCTTTCAATCCTGTCTTCGCTGGCGCGCACATGCTTTTCATCTACCTTGGTGATACCTTCTCTTTCTGCGAGCTCGGCCGCAACTCTTAACAAGTCGATTGCCTTTCTTGCGTCGCCATGCTCTCTTCCTGCTATTGCTGCACACAAGTTGACTGCCGCTTCAGAGATTGCGCCTTCATTGAAGGATAGCTTGGCGCGCTCTTGCAATATCTGACGCAGCTGATCTACTGTGTATGGGTTGAAGACTATTTCCTCCTCGCTGAGACTACTTCTTACGCGTGGATCGAGTTTGTCCTTGAATGTAAGGCTGTTAGAGATTCCTATAAGCGTAATAAAGCCACCCTTCATTCTCTGGTTCGCTCTTGTAAAATTATAAAGGATATCGTCACCACTCCTGTCTACGAGCGAATCTATCTCATCTATCACCAAGACAAGGTGAAGTTTTTTCTTTTGTATGAAGTTCAAGACCCTGTCTGTTGCTTCGCCCATAGACAAGCCGGTAAAGTGGACCTGCTTTTCTTGCTCCTTGTTGATTCCAAGCTCTTCTGCAATTTCAAAAATCACCTTATAGGCGCTGCCTCCTACAATCTTTGCATTTACAAAAATAACTATGACATCTGTCTTGAGTTCACTTGCCTTTTTTGCTAGCCTATCTACTACACTTCTTGCTGCTGCAGTCTTACCAGTACCAGGCTTACCAAATAAAAGAAGGTTTGACGGCCTAGCACCTTTAAAAATTGTAGACAATACTTGGGCAAGCGCCTTAGTCTCTTCGTCTCTGAAAGGCAATTTTTCAGGTACATAATCAATAGTCAGGGCTTGACGATTCTTAACAAGTGACCCACCACTTGCTGCCTTTGTGAAAATGTTGTCGATGTCAGAGCTCAATTATTATCTATCATCCCACTCCTGTGTTCAATTTTAACCCGCCGCCCCCTGTTTTTCTTTTGCAGAATAAAAGTTTGTTAACTTTCTCTTAACAGTTATGTTAACAAGTCATTTTTAAAGTACAAAATCAATTATAATTAACTGTTGTATCATCTTGATGGCACAAGTTAATGTAAGTTCAGAGAAGGCTCTGCAGAAGAAAGAAAGGGGTGGCGGCCTGTAAGTATATTTTCCACATGATTAACTATGTTATCAACATTAGAACATCATATGGAAAAAGACTTAAAATTAACCCCTTTATTTCCACTGGAGCGTTAATGTTGGCACCAATACTGTTAACAGCATTGATTGGAACCCCTCCATTTCCACTGGAACAGAGATCCAATAGTTCTTTACTACAAGATTAGTTAACTGAAGATATTTGTTAACCAAAATTGCGTCACTCTCATACATGGTTAATATCAACTAAGCTTTTTGTTATCAAGATTGGCATAGCTTATGTTAAGTGTTAATACTTTAACATGTTAAGTCACCTTTACGCATATGAACTCTGGAAAGAAGCGGTTCAAGATAGAACTTGAGGATGCAGAAGGAAGCAAGTATAACCTCTCATTAGAAGGCAATATATCAAAAGAGAAGATGATGAAAATAGTCGAGTTTATGGATCTCATAAACATTGAGTCAAATGGGAACAATGAAAATGAGGCCTATAGAAGCAACAGAGCAACCCCTGCCTCAGTTGGCGACAAGATATGGAATCTAGTTGAGAGCAAGTTCCCATATGGTGGATTTACCTCTACTGATATCCTTGAACTATATGAAGATCAATATAATGAGCCTATCAAACTGAGCATTATCTCAACCTATCTTTCAAGATATGCTGAACGTGGCCGACTCATAAGAACCCGACAAGGGAAAGAGTGGATCTATAAGATGACTAGACAACAACCGATGCAACCTCAGCCCTCTTCTTCAGCATCTCTCGGCCTGCATCTGTGATGTTATAGCGGAAAGGTTTAGTATTGACGTCTCTACTGACAAGCCCTAAATCATGAAGTTTCTTCATCAGACGGGCAGTATGTTCTCTTGTCCTGCCTATAGCAAGTTGGACTTCTCTTGATGACCGCGGTCTTTCAGTCAGCAATTTGAATATGTAGTCAGTTGTACTATTAACTTCCTTCTCAATTGTGGCGTGTTGCGTGACTATCACTGGCTCGCTCATATGCGCTACGTGAGGTTGCGGCTGTGATGGATCTTGTGACACTACCTCATGCGGTTTGACCCTATTATCTATGATATCGACCTTGGCTCGAAGCTCTGCAATCACTTTATCGTAGTCACGCAGTCTGCGGGTATACTCGAGAACGACTGCTTCAATAACTGCCTGATTAGTTTTATGCCTGCCTTCTTCAAAAGTGGTCTTAAGCCTAGTATATACTGTCATACTCGCCATCCCTATCAGAAATGCAAAAATTCCTGATATCACCAAGTCACTACCTAAGGGGGTCAGGTCAATAATCATATCACGGCGTTACTTCAAAATGCCGTGATTTAATATTTTAGAATAACCTTGTTTTACAACTTGGATACTCTTTTTATCACCTCGTTTATCACAGATATCACATCGTCCACGTTCAGCCTAGACATAGCATCACTACTTTCTGAAGCAAATATCACAGCTAATTGTTCTGCTAGCTTGCTCAATGTTGTTAACGCTTCCGACTGAACTATTCCCATTGATTGCAAAAGCATCACACTGTAGAGGACGGAAATCACCTTCTTGCGGCATTGCTTAACCTGCCTATAATACGCTCCTGAACTGATCTTTTCAGGCCTACCGCCCCCTTCTAGCTGTTTCGAGATTATTGAAAGCTGTCGTGGTGTAAATAGAGAATTTGCAACAATATATGCATAAAGAGCACTAGAATTAGATCCTGGATCTGCCATAAAGACTATACAAATTTGTATAGTTTCCGCAGTATTAGAATATTGGTAACATTAAACTTTAAAACGACATTTGCCTTTAAGAGGGAAGTGGCAGTAGGAAAGGTCGAACAATACCTTCGGGATGAAATAAAGAATCATGGCACAATTTGCCTTCCGCTTATTGATTCTGAAAACTCGATAGATGTAGCATCAATTGCAAAAACAGTAGAGGAAAGAGGAGCTTCTGCAATACTTGTTGGTGGATCCTCTGCCATTGACCAATTAGAGCTAGCCAAACTCGTCGCTGAAATAAAATCGACGGTTAACGTGCCTGTGATATTGTTTCCTGGAAACGTCACGGGCGTATCACCAAAGGCTGACGCGATCTTGTTTAGCTCACTCCTCAATTCAGAAAACACATACTTTATTACTGAAGCACAGGCACTGGGTGCGTTGGCAGTCAAGAAATACGCAATAGAGCCGCTGCCAACCGCATACATTATAGTGGGTGAGGGAACGGCCGCTTGGTTCGTGGGCAGGGCCAGGGGAATCCCATTCCATAAACCCAATCTTGCAGTAATGTATTCATTGGCGGCTCAGTATATGGGTATGCGCTTTGTGTATTTGGAGGCAGGCTCTGGTGCAGCCGAAAATGTGCCACCGGAAATGGTGACGATGGTAAGGAAGCATTATGAGGGCACGATCATTGTGGGTGGCGGTATAAAGTCACCAGAAATTGCAGGCCAAGTAGCCAAGGCAGGCGCTGACATTATTGTCATTGGCACTATGATAGAAAAGGAGGGCAACTGGCAAGAAAAATTTTCGTCAATAGTCAAGGCCATTAGGATGCGATGAGACCATGATACTGGAGGAAGCTGAAACCCATCTGAAGGATGTCCGCATGCCGGCATTCTATTGGCGGTATCAGCAGAGTATTCTGAAGAATGTTAACAAGGGCTACCAAGATGCACTTAAGGCTCGACGGCGCGGAATTGATGCAGCAGACATCATCGAGCCCAAGATTGCATATGACTTAGCAGACAGAGTTGCCAAGATGCACAATATAGATATTGCAGACAGGCTTCGTGCCCTTTTGTCACAGACGACCAAGGAAAAGGCCGCACTAAAGATAGCGGAAGAAATTGCAGCCGGCGAATACGGTTCAGGCGATCTGAAAACTCGACTTGATAGTGCCGTCAGGGTTTCTCTAGCCGTAGTCACAGAAGGTGTGACTGTTGCTCCCCTACAGGGAATATCGGACGTCACGATCAAGAGCAACGTAGACGCCTCACAATACCTGTCGGTATCCTTTGCTGGCCCCATTAGATCAGCAGGCGGCACCGAAGCTGCACTAACTATGCTAATTGCTGATCATGCAAGAAAGGTGGCCGGTCTTGGCAGGTATCTAGCAAATTCATTTGATGATGAAACCGGTAGGTTCGTCGAAGAGCTCAGGATCTATGAGCGCGAAGTTATGGGCTTTCAGTTCAAGGTTCTGGACGAAGATGTAGTGAAATGCATTTCAAACCTGCCAGTAGAGCTAGACGGCGTTGACACTGACCCTGTAGAAGTAGTTGGGCATAAGAACATGCGCCGTATTGCAACTGACCGAGTACGCGGAGGCACGCTCAGAGTCATGAATGATGGGCTCATTGGCAGGAGCAGGAAGCTGTTGAATCTAGTTGAGACGCTAAATCTGGACGGCTGGAGCTGGCTGAAAGAACTCAAAGGGGCAATCCAGACGGGCAATGAGGACGCTGTACACCATAGGATGTCAGAGGTCATCACAGGCAGGCCCGTGCTTTCAATGGCAAAAAGGATAGGTGGATTTCGCTTACGCTATGGCCGCTGCTATAACACTGGCTTTGCAACTGTAGGGATACATCCAGCAGTGCCGGCCCTACTTAACTATGCAATTGTAGTTGGCACTCAGATCAAAATGGATGTGCCTGGCAAGGCATCTACTATAGCACTCGTCGACACTATTGAACCGCCAATCGTCAGGCTGGATGATGGCAAAGTAATACAAGTGTCTACGGTAGAGCAGGCCGAAAGGACCCGCCCCCACGTTAGTAAGATCCTATACCTTGGAGACATGCTAATAAGCTATGGGGACTTTCTCGAAAATAACACCCAGCTGCCGCCTGCAAGCTTTGTAGAAGAAATATGGGGGCAGCAGCTGCGTTCAAAGCTGACTACAATGCAGGTATCAGACCTTGACAGGGAGAGGCTTATTCAGATGGCTGAAAACCCCCTTGTTCAGCCGTCAGTTGACGAAGCATTTGAAATCAGCAAAAAGCTTGGATTGGCATTGCATCCAAAGTATTCGCTCTATTGGGACTCCCTCACGATTGAGGAAGTACTCTACTTGAAAGATAGGCTAACTAGTGACATGCTGTTGCCCTTTGACACTAAGTTAAAGGACATCTTAGAGCGGCTGGGCGTAGTTCATTCTATAACGCACGACCAAATCAGCCTTGACGACAGCAATCAAGCAACTTCATTGAGAAGACTTCTCGGCGGGCCAGCCGTTGTTGAATCGAACAATGCCATAGAATTTGTCAATAAGACATCCGGTGTTCTTGTTATGCCCAAGTTTTCTTCTGCTATTGCTGTGAGAGTCGGCAGGCCAGAAAAGGCAGCTGAGCGCAAGATGAAGCCACCAGTACATGTGCTCTTTCCAATTGGACCAAAGGGTGGCTCGACTCGAGACATCCTAAAAGCCTGTAAAGAAGACTCCTTCTATACCCAAATAGCGAACAGATATTGCGATAGCTGCAGATTACCCTCTATCGGCACGCATTGTAGGGTGTGTGGCGCTTGGGCCATGCTGCGCAACCTGTGCGTCCTATGCAGAGAGGAGGTTGAAGAGGGTAAAAAATGTGCACGTTGCGGAAAAGAAGGCCGAACTTACTCCTCAGTCAACTTTCCGCTCAAGTTTGCGCTGGAGCAGGCAAAGAAAAAGCTGGGCGTAGATCCGCAACAGCCCTTTAAGGGGGTCAAATCGCTTATGAGCACCCATAGATCCGCAGAGCCTTTGGAAAAGGGGATCCTGCGCCAAAAGCATGGTCTCCATGCCTTCAAGGATGGCACGATCCGATTCGATGCTACCAATGAGCCGCTCACCCACTTCAAGCCCGCATGGATATCTGTCAGCATTGACAAGCTAAGAGAGCTTGGATATACACATGATTATCTTGGCAGAGATCTAATCTCGCCAGATCAGATTGTAGAGTTGATGATGCAGGATGTCATAATCCCTCGCGACTCTGCAAAACACCTTGTTAATGCAGCGAAGTACATTGATGAAGAGCTTGCCAAATTATATGACTTGGAGTCATTTTACAACTTGTCTTCACTTGATGGCCTTATTGGTCACCTGATCGTAGGTCTTGCACCACACACATCGGTAGGCATTGTGGGAAGGATAATTGGCTTTGCTGATTCGCAGGTTTGTTTGGCATCGCCAATATGGCACTCTGCCAAGCGCCGGGACTGCGATGGCGATGCTGACTCTTTGATGCTCATAATGGATGCATTTTTGAACTTTTCCTATGACTTTTTGCCAGACAAGATAGGTGGGCTGATGGACGCGCCGTTACTTATACAACCTATTGTGCTCCCCCACGAGGTTCAGCGTCAGGCGCACAACGTAGATATTGCAAGCACGTACTCGCTTGAATTCTATGAAGCGACATGGAAGCAGGCCAAGGCTGCCGACATAGCTGACATGACAGAGACCATCAAGAACAGGATAGGCGATCCCCGTCAGTTCTTTGACTATGGCTTTACTCATTTAACCAACACGCTCGTCACAAAGGCACAAAGGAGCGCCTACTCTACTCTTAACACTATGGAAGAGAAGTTGAAAATGCAGTTTGATACTGCAAAACTGATAAACGCGGTAGACGCTAACGAAGTTGCCGCAATGGTGCTTACTACTCACATTCTGCCTGACATAATCGGTAACATGAGATCCTATTCTTCGCAGACATTTCGCTGCACGACGTGTGGCGCCAAGTTTCGTAGAATGCCCCTGATGGGCAAGTGCATTGACTGCGGCTGCGCATTGATCCAAACAGTGACAAGGGGGGCAGTTGAAAAATATCTTGGCATTGCAACTGACATGTGCAAACAATACAAAATTAACGATTATTTGCGCAGCAGAATTGAATCAATAGCACTTGAACTAAAACTGATCTTCAAGGAAGAAAAGAGGACTCAATCGAGCATGATAGAGTTTATGGGTGGCTAGGGTTGCTCTACAAATGTCTTGTAGATCTTGACTGCATCTTCTTTGTCCTTTGCGCCAACAATTGTAGCAGCGCCACTTGATAGGAAACTTACAGACATCCTGCCTGAATTGACTGCAGTTATTCCAAGGTTCCCCCTTGTCTTGACTATGTAGCCAAGCGACTCTGCATTCTTGATCATGGAGCTCAGGTTGATAGGCGTAGGCTCTGCAGGAGTGAGCGTCCATGTACGCTTGCCCCTATCCCTACCACACAACTCTTCAATTATCAGCTCATTGTCCGCCAACTTGCTTTCTTTACGTGCAATTCCACATGATGGACACTCTTCCTGGCGAAACATCTGGATGCGCTCAAATGATAGCTCATTTAGATCAATGTAGAGCAGCTTGTTTGCAAGCGTCGGTTCTCTGCCTGTAATTATCTTGACTGTCTCTGATACCTGTATGCCTGCAACCAGATACAATATAGATGGGTGCACACCTTCAGTGCTGCACGTTGGCATCTCCTCTTCGTTCAACTCAGGAAACATACAGCGCAGGCATGCAGTCTTGTTTGGTAGAATTGTACAGACCGATCCTAGCATGCCAAGCGCTCCAGCATAGATCAGTGGAATATTGTATGTGATACACGCGTCATTGAGAGCATAGCGAGCGTCGACGCTATCTAATGCGTCAATGACAATGTCAAAACCTTTGATGAGATTTTCAGCAGTATATTTAGTTACAGACGTTGGAACTGGATCTACCTTGACTGTAGGGTTTAGCTTGCATAGTCTCTCTGCAGCAGCCTCCACCTTGACGCGGCCAATGTCGTCGTCAGTGTAGAGATGCTGTCTGTGCAGGTTGGTAACTTCAATAACGTCTCTGTCAATGATACGTACTTTGCCAACTCCCATTGCCACTAGCTGCGTGGTAACGGGGTTGCCGATGCCACCCGCTCCCACCACGCATACCTTTGCATTCCTTATTTTTTCCATACCCTCAAAGCCAATCTCTTCAAGCATCACCTGCCTAGAGTAGCGCTGAAGCTCCTCACTTGTCAACTCAGACCCTCCCGCTACCGCTGGTAGTATGTAAATAGAATCACCGTCCCTTAGTTGAGCAGATGTAATGCCAGTAAAGCGGACATTCTTGCCATTGATGTAGATGTTGATAAGCGATCTTGGTTTGCCATTATGATCAAACACCCTTCGCCTAAAGTCATCGCCCATCTGCTCCGAAACTTTTGCAAAGGCATCCTGAATATCGGAAGCCTCTATCGAGACCTT
Organism: Nitrososphaera sp.; assembly: GCA_025924355.1. GTDB lineage: Archaea > Thermoproteota > Nitrososphaeria > Nitrososphaerales > Nitrososphaeraceae > Nitrososphaera. The sequence goes on along the minus strand of JAICEE010000011.1, from coordinate 13,286 downwards.
TTTCTCTCCCTGCCCTTTGTTCAATACTGAAGGAACTACAAATTCAACCTTTACCAATATTATCCCCTTATAATTGCTGAAACTTCTGTTGCATCAGGCTTGATAGTATTTAGTTTTGGCAGTAGGCCTATGATCGCTTCTGTAGCTTTAAGACCATTGCCCGTGACATAACAGACGATGCGTTCGTCCTTCTCTATCTTGCTTTCTTCTACCAGCTTCCTCAATACTGCAATTGACACGCCGCCTGCAGGCTCAGTGAAAATGCCCTCTGTCTGGGCAAGCAGCATAATGCTGTCGGCAATCTCCTGATCGCTTGCCTCTTCTGCAAGCCCATTGTACTGCTTTAGTCTTTTCAAAACATATATACCGTCGCCAGGGTCTCCAATTGCTAAGCTTTTCGCAATTGTCTCTGGATGTTCAACAGGGATCACCTCATCGCTGTTGTGCTTGAATGCATCAACTATAGGCGCACAGCCGCGCGGTTGTGCTGCAACCACTTTCATGTTCTTGGGACTGTCGATTAGACCAAGAGAGTGAAGCTCTTCAAAACCCTTGCATATCGCATTGAGCATGGCACCGCTTCCTACCGGGATTATCAGGCTCTCTGGTACCTGCCAATCCATCTGCTCAGCAACCTCATAGGCAAGCGTCTTTGATCCCTCTACATAGTATGGCCTCATGTTAATATTGACGACACCTATGCCTTTCTTATCTCCGATCATAGAAGCAATCCTGTTTGCATCATCATAGGTGCCTTCAACTGCAACAAATTCGGCTCCGTATGAAAGAGCTTGAGCGATCTTGACATGCTCAATGTCAGACGGCGCAAAGATATAGCATGGCAGGCCCGCCTTGGCTGCGTGAGCTGCAGTTGCAGCTGCCAGGTTGCCTGTAGACGCACAGCCCACTGCCTTTAATCTTGTCTCCTTGGCTCTTGAAACTGCAACGCCAGCGGGTCTATCCTTGAATGAAAACGTCGGGTTAACAGAGTCATTCTTGATGTACAAACTTTTCAGTCCGAGCCTGGCGCCTAGCTTGTCTGCATGTTGCAGCGGTGTGAGACCTGCGTTCAGGCTTACAATATTGCTTTTGTTTGCAATTGGCAGGAGCTCAAAATAACGCCAGTATGTCTTTTCTCTTAATTCAAAAGTGCGTCTACTTATAGATAATTCCTTGTATGTGACATCCAGAGGCCCAAAGCACTCTTCGCATACATAACGAAAATGTGGCTCATATTCTTTGAGACATTCTCTGCACTTTAGCGATTTGATACTTCCCATGTTTTATATTCTCTCTCTTAGAATATGATTAAAACTTCTCTAAGCACCATTTTAGTCTTACTAAATTTTTTGATTACTATGTTTTGTAATACTAAACGGAATATTCATGCACAGATTATAAGAAGAAGCATAATAATATAAAAACGTGTTATATAAATGGACTATGTTAGTAAGTTGTGGAAACAGGACCGATTGCCTGTGTGGCACGCTGGCTTGTCTGACTCCACCATATATAAGAGAGAATCCAAGTCACAGTCAACCAATATACTATACACTGGCTGGACATTGCCAGACTCCTCACCTTTCATCCACAGTTTGTTGCGTGACGTGCTCCAGAACCAGGCATTGCCTGTCTTGATAGTGTTGGCAAGGGCCTCCTTATTGGCGTACGCTAGCATCAGAATGTCTTTGGTCTTTCTGTCCTGTACTACTACAGGTAGAAGTCCCTTGCGCTTTTCAAAGTCGATGTCATTGAGCGATTTGGCATTCATGCTCATTTGACAATGGGCAAAGACAGAAATAAATCTAGCCATTTCAGATTCAATAATAAATAGACACAAGATAAAGAAGACTGCATGTCAACAGCAACTGAATAGAACAAGGCAATTGTTCGCTGATATTAGTAAGGATTGACAAATTGCTGGTACATAGGAGCGATATCTATCTATTTGTCTTTTCTTTTTTGTTTAGTACTTAAATTACATCCATCTGTCATATTGTATCCAATTTCCGGTTTATCCTCTCTCTGATTTACACGCCTCCAATCGTCATTTCAAAATTCGGAGTTATTGGGGAGAATATTATAGCAGCACTGCTCTGCGGCTGCCAATCCGATCTTGGATGGAAGCCAGTATGTATCTTTTGACAAGACGGAAAAGATGTGACTATGCTCGCCGCTGTTATGTACTCCTTCTCAATCATGCAGTGCAGACAGAGATATATTCCCCTTGTGTCAAGATGCTGTCAGCGAGGTGGGGAAGCCAGGTTATCCCGGCGGGCTCATAACCCGCAGAGCGGTTTCCACTTTTGCAAAATTGCAGGTGGTCGTAAGTTCAAATCAACCCCTCGCTACTACTTTTTTCAAACAGGAATTTTGTCTTTTCCATGCCGTACCTTTGTAACGGCTTTGTCAAATGCCTGTGTGCTTTTGGTGTTGGAATGTATAATCCAGTTTTGATTCTACGCTCCTGCGGTAGCAGAATTTTTTTTGTGTCGTAGTCTTTATGCTTGCACCTGTCGCACTGATAGCCCTTATTTTTACCCTCTGACTTCATACGCTTACCACACATCTTGCACAATGGGTTCAACATTTCATAAACAGGCGTGAGCGTGAGCACCCGCAAATATTCAATATTTAGAATTTTGGGGTGTTTAGTAGTTCCCTTTCTGACCCCGACACCAATTTCAATGACATCGCCATCTTCAAGCTTGGTTGCGACATTGGCAAGCCCAGTTGGTTCATAGATTGCTGCTGGCATTTCTGCGCTATCCTGCTTGACCGTAAAAATAACATGACCGCCTTCAATTGCATATGGCTTGCTACTGACTTTGCACCTGATATGCCCTGCTGTGTATGCCTTGACATTGGCAATCCTAATCTCATTTTGTAGGTGCATGTTTGTACCTTGGTTCGAGCGAAAAACTGTCCAGCCCTCTATCTCTTCTTCTGGATGCAACGCAGGAAGTGCCAACTCTACTATATCTGGACTCTCACCTCTTATACCAAAGAGGACTGGATCTGGACTATGCGGTGCAATTAACACACGTCTTTGGTTTCGATCGTAATTGTTGAAAGTGTGGGGATAAGTGTCTATGCTAAACTTAATGACACTCTGCTTGTCTATTACACGCGGCCTGCCCCAGTTCTTCTGCTTTCTGTATGCGATTAACTCAAAAGTATGATCGCCATCCAGCAGACAACCCATCGCACCAAGGGAACCAACAAGTCCTTGCCCATTGCCAAAGGTAAAGTATTGAACACCGGCGGCCTTGGCTATCTTTTCTGACATCTGTCTGCTCATTATATCGCACATTGCGAGTGCGCTAAACTCTTGAAGCTTTGTAGGCACATAGTCGCTTTCAAGGAATGCAATTGCGGGGTTAGCTCCGCTGCCAATGGCAGAACCTTCTTCCACTGTCTGCCTGATATAGTCAATGACTCTGTCTGCAGATTGCACTTTTAATCGCAGGCAGACTGCGCCATTACCCCTAGTTTTCCAAGGGACATTGGGATTGAGTCTGATCAACAATGGATAATCTACAAGCTGTGCACCCTGTTTTTTCCTTAGGTGTTCTACTATCTTGAATGCAAGATGTGTTGTACACCTGCCCTCACGTGAGTCAGTGTCATCAATTGCAACGTGAAGCATGTGCATGATATATCTGCCGTTGGTGTAGTAGATATATAGCCATATAATTCAAAACCTGCAGCTTCTATCTATGATCTGTGAGCTAGGATCCAGGCATTTAGCTGACATTAGGTTCAAACATGCCTTATGTCATTAAAGTAGCTTTGGAATTGCTAAAGCTCAAGCAGGAAGCCCCACGATTAATAATCCTAGATGAGTTTGAGAATCTGTTTGCCAACAATAACAACAACAGCAAGTCGCCATCATCATCATCTTCTTGCACTGGCGGTAACAGAAGTTCTCCGTTTTATCATCCTCATCTTGAGAGAAAAAGAAGGAGAAAGAGAACATGGTGAAGAAAATGATGATATTGTTATCCCGGTGATATCGCATCCGGTACAGTACTCAGAATAATACAATTTGATAACTAATGCTAAATAACCAATTACTAAATGTGGGAAGTCCCAAAACAGTTTGTTTGTTATTATTATTAGACCAACTAATTAGGCAACAAAGCTGCTAAGTCCGCCGCTTGATTCTCTAATTCAAGAACATTTATAGCTTCCCTCTTTGTGGAACTAAATGGGATGGCGGAAGAAGTAAAGGAAAAAGAAGAGGTTAAAGCAACAACGCCTGAAGAAGCTGCCAGAAAAGCAGCAGACGTAATAATAAAGCAACTTGAGAAGGAAATTGGCGATAAACCTATTCCTGACGAATTGAGGGAGAAGCATCTTGGATACAGAAACATCAAACATGTGAGGACATTTATAGAACAAAGGCGTGAGTACTATGCAAAGTTATTTCTGACACAATGTAAGCGTGATCTGAAACTTGAGATGATGGAAAAGGGCATAATACCAAGACCATCAAAACTAACATTAGGACAAAGAGAGGCAAAAAAAGCAGGAATGGCAGACTACTACAATATCGATGAATCGATAATGATGCACTTATCAAAGAACTAAGAATGGTATGGCGAATAGTCAAGCAAAATTCAGAAAAGGCATATGGAGGATCTGCGATAGAAGAAGAAATCTAACTGATGCTTCCAAGGTTGTACTAAACAGAAGGCGTGACCAATAGTTTGCCGCTGGCATGTGCTAGGCTAATAACTCCTCTTCCATGTACATTTGAATTATATCGCTGTTATAAAAAAGGCGTAGTGTTTAAATACTTTCAGCATGGATCGTTGGGTGAGTGAATTAGATGCCAGTCGCAATACTTCCTGATATTAGCGAACAACACTGCATCGGCTGTGCACTCTGTGTAGAGATTTGCACTTCCCTGGGTCCAGATGTGCTCAGAGTAAAACCAGTCGAAGGATGGAAGAGAGGTAAAGCCTTCGTGTTCTATCCAGAAAGATGCATCTCTGACGGAGCATGTATTGGAGTTTGCCCCACAAAGGCAATCTTCTGGATGAGGCCGATGGATTACACACCAGGACAGCCAATCCCATTGAAGAAGTCAGGCCTGTTCGCAAAGGGCTGGGAAGAAGGTTAGTCCCTTCGACAAACTTCTTTTTTTAATTTTTATTCTCTTCAATAAATTATTAATATGGTTTTTACTGGCCTATCATCCAATTGGTCGACTGGGACGAACAGATTAAGGGTCATCTCTTCTGGGTCTGGGGCGGAGAAGAAGGGCTTTTCAAGCGCGGCAAAGAGGGCATGCTAGTCGTCACGGATAGGCGCCTTGCATTTATCATAAAGACAGACATGACCTATAAAATGCATGAAACCCATTCAATTAGGCAGTTAAAGCGTTTTGAAGTAGGCGAAAACATCTTTCGGCCGGCTGAAGGCTACACTGTAGAGCACCTCAAAAAAGACCTTGCCAAGAGCCATGATAATCTTCAGGTTCCGTTCCGCCAAATTCTGGACGTCATCTCAGAAGAAAAGGATTGGGGGACACTCCTTAAGGTAAAGATGAACATTGGCTATAAAGCAAAGGTTTTCAAGTTCTCGATAGTGAAGGGATGGGTAAAATATCCTGTAAAAGATCCACTTGAGTTTCAGCGCATGAATTGGAGTCCACTTATAAACTTGATAAAGATGTCAATTTAGATTTAAATTTATTGCTACATTTGCAAGCAGAATTTATATGATCTATAAAAAGAAAGACAAGAACATTTCATCCTGTTAGTGTGTATGGGGGTAATAATGGACTTAAAAAACTTCTTAATAAAAAACATCGTTTCGTCAGAAGTGTCAAAGCTATTTACGGCCTTTATCGCAAATGTTGCATGATACTCTTTGTCAAGCAGGACCTCTGCAGGAGAGGACAAGTCTGAGATTGTCCCATGAGATCTAAAGATAAAGAGAATGCGTAGCAATAGCACGATAGAGATTGCAAAGTAACATAATTAGGCACCCTGCTGCCACAGTTCGCATATTGGTAAGAAAGCTATTCGTTGTAGGTGTCGGTCCTGGCTCGCCAAAGTATCTTACTGATGCGGCTAAAGAGGCCATTGTCAAGTCACATTACATCATAGGCTACAAATATCCGCTGTCGACGATCGAAGCTATTATTGACAAGAGCAGCCAGCAAGTATTTCAAGTCACAATGCAGACACAAGAAGGCGTCTATCAGGACATTTACACAAAAATGAAGGATGGCGAGTACTGCACTATACCTTTTACAGGTGATGTCAATTTCTCTGAATCTGAGGTTGTTGACAGACTGCTAGAAATATTTGGGAGCGAGAATGTTGAGGTGATTCCCGGTATCAGCTCCATTCAAGTGGCTGCCGCCAAGGCCCACATTCCAACTGATAAGGCTTTCATTGTTACCTTCCATGTGACAGACGACATCGAGGCGAAAAAGCAGGAAATGCTGCAGGCAGTTAGACAGGGCAGAAGCGTAATACTGCTACCCCGGCCTTGGCCAAGAGACAGATCAAAGCACTTTATGCAATCTGAAATTGCAAAATTCCTGCGTATAAGTGGCATCGACACTACTAAGCTGAAGGTTTGGGTCTTTGAGCATCTGACGACTGAAAAAGAAACAACATTCAAAGGCACGGCTATAGACCTTGAAGGGAAGGAGTTCAACGATCTGTCTGCTATGGTGGTAGATCAGACAAAGAGGCAAACATACCTCAATTTCTAGCCGGAGTTTAAATATTAAATTGGACTTATTTTTTGTGTATGCCCTCAATACAAAATAAGTCTGTTGGCATTACGCAGGAGGATGACAAGGGCTCAATCAGATATTGCGTTGAATGTGGCGCAAAGATGCCTAAGTCACAGAAGATCTGTCCTGCATGTGGCGAAAGCCAATAATACCTTCTTTATGTCCTCTTTTTTTGTTATAAAATCTCAAAACCTAGGTTTAGATTATTTTAGTGAAGCATTCTCTGCCGTAGGGATGCTCTCCATACTTGACAGGCATATGTCATTTATCACAACAACTATGTGATAATGGCACTTGAAGTGATCCAAAGCCTAGATCTCACTTCCCTAGCACTCAAGAAGAAGAAGTAGTATCATTGGAAAGTAAATCTATGCAAGAGTAGTGTTGTAGGTCACAACAGGTGGAATTGTGACAAAATATTTGCTCAGCCGATACTCTTATCGAAAGTATGGCATAATGAGACACAGTAGGCTGCCTAGAAAAACCTCATGATTCCCCTACCGGATCTATAGTAATACTTGCGTCAAGACCTCCCAATTGCTCTATCATCTGCCACTCTATTACTGCGGCCACAAACAACACCCCTGCGGCAATGCCCAGCTCTATCAGAGTCGGGATGGTGTATTTACGCCAGGACATTCTCTTAAGAAGGTAGTAGATTAGCATCACACTCCTTGACATGGCAAGGCCATAGACGAACACTTCCATAATACCAAAGGGTGTTATCAGAAGGACAAGAGGTGGAACCTCGCCCAGCATGGGGGTAGAGCTTGCAAGTGCGCTGAAAATTGAGCCGGTGGCAAAACCAGAGAATGCTCCAAATGCTGAGCCTACTGCAGGTACAAACATTATCAGGGTAATTCGGACGTTGTTCAAAAAGATGCCGTTCTGGTCGATTCCCTCTATCTGCTTCGAGAACTCACGCGTCAATGTCTGGGCTTCCTCCTCGGTCATGGGTACTGCCGCTCCTGTAGAATAGGCAATCAGAAATGCAGCTGCACCAAACGCGAGATAGATGAGGCGCCGTTTGTTGATCTCAAAACGCAACAGGAATGGTTGAATGTGTATTGTATAATTAGTTTTGTCATTCTTTCCATCTCCTTCTGTTCATCTTTGTCTTTTTATGTATGTTGAACATAACAATAGCGATGAACCATTCCGCAACGACAACAAGTGCAGGAAATAATACTCTTTTTCCGCAGTTCTTTGCATTTGGTAGTGATCCTATAGACTTTGTGGTTCAGGACATTGCGGTAATCATGATAGTCGCAGCGATAATGCTTGCGATCACGTTCAAGCTGAAGCAGCCTATGGTTATAGGCTATATTATTGCCGGCATGATAATTGGGCCCTATACTCCACCTTTTAACCTTGTCAGGAGTCCCGAGACTTTGAATCTCTTTGCAGAGCTAGGCATAATCATGCTACTCTTTGTTACTGGTACTGAATTCCCTATAGCCAAACTCCGCTCAGTGGGCAAGATATCGATAGTTACTGCTCTTGCAGAAGTACTAGGAACGCTCTTGATAGTGTTTTTTATAGCCCAAAGCCTTGGGTTCCAATTTTATGATTCCCTCTTTCTTGCCTTAGCATTATCAATTACTAGCACTGTCATCACGATCAGGATACTGGAGGATGTCGGCCTAATACGCGCCAAGTCATCTACGCTCATTCTTGGAATGCTGATAGTAGAGGACATAATTGCCATTAGCGCTCTTGGCATCTTGCAATCCTTTGTTGCGACTGGTGGTAACATGTCTATTCTGAACATTGCCATCGTTCTTGGAATAGTGGGTGGCTTTATCGGTAGTGTAATCATAATAGGTAGCAAGTTTGTCCCCCGGATAATAGATCGGGCAGGCAAAACAAATGATTATGCGCTGCTCCTAATAACGATCCTCAGCATCGCCTTTGGGCTGTCATTTCTTGCAAACGGTCTTGGTATGTCTGTCGTGGTTGGTGCATTTCTTGCCGGTGTACTTGTAGCCGAGAGCAGGAGTGCCGCAGTGGCAAGGATAATCACAATCCCTCTACGGGATATGTTTGCAGCGCTATTTTTCATATCAATAGGGGCACTCATGAATATTTCGCTAATACCTGCATTCATAGTCCCTGCCATAATTCTCATACTGACCTCCTTTGCATCAAAGCTCCTGATAGTTACTGGCATTTTGGTAAGAGCGCGCTATGACAGTACAACTGCGCTCAGAGCTGGCCTTGGAATATCGGCTACCAAAGGAGAAGTGTCATTGATTGTGGCCAAGGGCGGACAGGATGTAAATGCTATCACTCCTTTCATTTTGCCACTACTTGGTGTGGTCACAATAGTGACGACGTTCATAGGACCATTCATCATAAAGGTCGGAAGTCGATTCAAGCTGACTGAGCCAACTGAGGCAGATGCAAAGAAAGAAAAAGAAGAAGAAGAAGAAGGCTAATAATTGCAGAATTTTATCCTGCAGAGCAGCACAACTACAATTGATCGAGGTCGCAGACTAGCATGACTACAAGTCCACCATTGTGCCAGACAGTAGAAAGCTGGTGCCAGCGATCTGGATGGATTTATCGATGCGCCCAAGATAATGGAAAGAATGTCAAGGTCTTCCCTACTGCCAATTGCAATGCCGCTCCGCCATTTTAGCCCATGACATAGACTCAGCAAGAATGACTGGCCTTAAAAAAGCTGTAGTTAGAGCCTACCCCACGAGGATCACCTGCTGACGACTCCGCGCCAAGTGCTTTGGGCTGATTATGATATTTTTTGCAAGGATTAGGAAATGATCATCAAAGTAATAGACTTTAGTATTATGTCATGCTTTGGATGAACATTTTATGCCCCCCAACGCTTGTGTGGTACCGGAGCTCGTCTTCTCCTTTTGAAGTCAACGAATAGCAATTTCTATTTGGAAGTCGGTTTGCTTTTTCTATGTAGCCACTTCCAAGCAAGGTATAAATCCACAGCTTCAAAGAATTCTTATCGAGTGGCGGCTGCTGGTGACCGAAGTTTTGTGTGTCTGCTATGCTTACGGACCCAGCGCTTCTCTTTAGCTCTGCCATTATCTGCAATGCAATCCCAAAATTTCTCGGATGCTTGACTTTGCAAACAAATCTCTGTTTCATAGGCACGAAATCCTGTTTCGACTATATTTCCGTATGCCTTTGATTTCATATTGATCTATGTAGAGTTAGTATAAATTTTTCTATCTACTGTCACAACTGCAAGAGTCTTGCCTGGCCCTCATTAATTTCATCTTCTATGGAAGTAAATGAGACCTATTGAGCATCAACCTATAATCCCGGCATATTTAGTCCCTCCTCCCTACATCTCAGCATCTACACACAACTTACGAAAAACAAAAACGAAACCCGACCAGCTTTCGAAGACATGTGGCTTCCCCTTCAAGACCACCTCCTAGGTTCCTAGCAGCCATGTGGTTTGCCCTTGCCGAGGAGATGCGTTAGGACTATCCGCCGCCCAAAGGCAACGGAATACCTGTTGCCGCACCTGGCAGACACCATTTTTCCCGGGCACAAGAAGCCTTTACTTCTTGCGCAGATCTGAATGGTGCATCAGACTCCTGTTTCGGCTAGTCGGGTTCGGTTCTGTCTATAGTATAGATAGATGAGTTATTAAGTGCTACTTCACTATATTCCGAATTTCAACCATAGATTAAAAATGTAGGAACTGTATGCCTGATGAACTGGTCACATCACTAGATGAATTTCTGTCTACCACAAGGTTTCTATCTTTAGGTATATAGATCATATGACCTCTTATTTGATGTCCATATTCATTCAGCATATGTCATGCTCCTCTTTGCTCTGCAGCTCCCTTTATCTCCAATCTCTTTTTATTTTGACGATATTGGTGGAATCGTTTGGCTACTATTAATAAGAGCTCTTTCAAATAGACATTACCCGCTTCATTGACTATAGAAGCTATAGAACTCGTACAACTATATTTTATAAAGGATCTATAAAGAAAGATATTATATAGAAAGAACATGTATTCCAAATTGTGGAGACAGACGAGCAATACATCGTAGCCAAGTCTCACGCATATCTGTCAAGCACAAAGCACGAATACCGGACTTGTTTTCTCTGTAAAGTAAGGAAAAGCTTAGTATGCATTAAATGTGGTTCATGTTTTCTTTGCCATCCTTTCACAGAAAAAATTGAAACTAGGAAGCCTGTTTTGTATATTGGCATTTCTTTGTTGTTTAATATTGAAAGTCCAGCTCTGTCTGAAATAAAACGGTGAACCCACTATCTTTTCTTTGTGTTTAAATTGTATTAGAATGAAGCGGGGGTTTTTTGACCCGTGATGTCAAAAAGATTATGCGTGTGCGCTCCAATAAAAACCGATTTGTATAAACAGAGTTTGTCGATTATTTTTCACTGCTTGCAAAGCGGAAAGTAGTCATTTTCCTTATAGCTTAGGTCGTCACATGAAAAGTTGTACAATTGAGAACGATAGAAAAAGCAAAAATCAAAAACAATAATAATGATGATATTTTCTATTTTTTCTTAGAGTATCGACAAGCTAATGGGCAGCGAGAGGAACAAGACCGAGAAATCGCATACATATAAAAAATGTGAGAGAATCTTGAAAATATAAAAGTCGGGTTGAAGTGTCAATAACTGTAATCTATGACGACTCTTTTATGTGTGTGCGTGTGCGCGCGCGCGCAGAATGCATTCCTTCCGAGGACAGAGACCGGCTGCAACGCTCAATCCTAGCCATATTGCCCAGATTCTGGCAAGGTTTAATTCTATAGGGATTTATGTGCTATTCTTATATTTCATCAAGACTAAGCGGAATAACAGATAACTTTTCAAGACACCTCGGGCAATACGCCACATTATAGTCCTCACGTGATTCCAAAATCCTAGCAATAAGAAAGCATGACTCGCAAACCGCAGAATAGCAGTTCCTTCGGTTGCTCAAATCCCGTTCAATTGTACGTGACATATCAGTAATATTTCTTATAATTGGAGCTCCTTACATATTCCTTGCCGATAGTGATCCAATAGTCTAGCGTAATCTACAAGGTTCTATATAGTCCTAAATCTTTTGGGACGGTGAAATTTTTGAAGTCTCATACAAATAAGAATTCTCTAAAATCTTAACATATCAAAAGCTATATCTGATTGTTAGGATTGGGACCCTATTCTGGGGAAAAAAGTGGCAGTATACCGGCATTAGAAGACGAAGACCTAGATTACTGTCTTAATGTATTGAAGATTAATAAATATGATGATAGCCGCGAGACCGAAACAAAGATTAGGAAATTATATGCTCAAAACATCGCCCTTTTTGGCATATATCACAAACGCCTAATAGCACTAAAGACAATAGCAGATATGGTTACTCTTACGTCTAATATTCTTTCTCAGTCTCAACTGTATGACTTTCTTATGCTGACTACAGCTGCTGTTGTATCAGCAGAAGGAATGAGAGGACACAAAAAGCTGCAAGGAACAACAAATGACATAGTTTTCAAAATATATGGAGACCTCATAGAAAATTATGAAACTGCAAACGATATTCTGAAACTTAATTATCCAAGGATCATAGTTGATGTCGTTGCTGTTCTTAGCAATGGAATCGATACAAGTGGCAAACAAGTATCAGTTTATAGAGTGCATGATTACTATCTTTCAAGAAAAATTGAGTCAATGAGTAATGTTGCTAGAGTAGATATATCTAATATAGTATCGGACGAAGACAAAGACAAAGAAGTCATAGAGCATGATGTCAGTAATACCTATCTCATTCAAAGTCTTGTTAGAATTACTGGAAGAGATAGCAAAGAGATTGAAGAATCGTTGGCGAAATTAAATAATTCTGATATTGAGAGGATAAGAAACCTTTGCGTCAACTACCCTAAGATAGACAAGTACTGTAGACTTGTAGCATCTGATAGAAAAAAAGATTTCATAGATGAAATTGAACGAGAACATGTAGGTAAAAAGCTTACAAAATACCAGATTCAGATTGTTCTTATGTCTATAACAAAAGTTCGCAAGTATATTGAAAACGTGCTTGACAGAAAGTTTGTCACTCATAGTTCGCATTATATCAATCACACTAAACACAATCTAGAATATGGATATCAGGTTATGGGTCTAATTGAGAGTAGCAAGAGAGGAGGACGAAAGGAAGAAAGGAAGAAATGAGTAGTAACAAGAGCTGAGCTAGCTAAGGAATATGCTAAGTAGTAGGATCTCCCTTATGCATATAACATTGCTGGCATGATTGCAGGAAGCCTGTTAAAATCACTCATCATCTTCCATCTTTTTTCATTTATTTTCCTCTGCTCTAGTAAGAGCCCAGCTGTATTACGTGATCGCTCGAGATGAGAAAATACTACCGTCATTTGGATTGTATGGGATATTTCTGATGTCAAACGGATATGATTGGCACCAGCAAGAGAAACTCCCTGCTCTGCCCTAACTATATAGTTCACTGCGATCTATATTTTCATTATTGATAATAATAAAATAGATATCTTTCATTTCCTAG
>JAICEE010000010.1 GCA_025924355.1 Nitrososphaera sp. | reverse complement strand
TACATTTACTATTTCATACGGCTCAATAGCGTAGCCCGACGAATATGTAAGCAGCTCTGCTAACTTGAGCGACATGCAGTGCTCACCTGAGTTGCCTGTACGCATTACTTCTGTCTCAAAGCCAGTATAGTATGATACTAGTGAATTCAGATGCTGGTTTGTTATCTCTGACACTCTTCCCCACTTGCTGAAGTAAAGCCCCGTTTCAGATATTTTTGGCTTGTAAATCCATGATATCCTGACCATGACGTAAGGTGTCTGAGACATTGCGATGCCAGACGCAAATATCTTGACATACTCATTGACTGCACCAGGGACATAGTTGTCTGCATCAATAAATCCCACATACTCTTTGCCCGCCATCTTGGCAAGCAACATTCCTATCAGCATGCCCTCTGCCTTGCCGGTTCTCACCATGCCATCGGGCCCAAGGATGCTGTTATAGCCTACATCTCTAAGCACTTCTGACAGGACAGGATCACGCTGGTGCAAAATGAATGCATTGCGCCCCACAAATCTGTTAAACTGCTGAAGTGCTTCCTTCTCAAGTTTGTATCTATCGACTGGTTGTCTCGGGCTGTTTGATATAATGATTGTTAGACAATCGTGTGGTATACCGCTTAGTACTCCTTCAAGCAGGCGCAATCGCTCTCCCTTGGTGGGGATTACTATGGCCATGCGCCTCTCTATATCCACGATCTGGTTATTTCCTATATTCACTATAGATTCGGAAACCGGCCGGCCATCATCATAGCCTGAGTCTAGCTCATAGACGCGTTGCACTCCGTGTAGGCTGGTCGCTCCAAATCTTTCGGTATATCTTGGCAGGTCGAGCTTCATTTCCTATAGCATTTAAATAGACACAATGGTTGCTTATAGCAATTTTCGCTGATGACTATGGAAATCTCTGCTGCTATACAAAAAGTGCTTTCAAATTTGGACCTATTATACCATTCATTATCACGAACCAATTGTAAAAAATAAGATCTAATTCTGCATAGACAGGAGCTCAAATTAATAATGTCAGCTAAACATGTTAATGCACTTTGATTTTATTCAATAACTGTTTATAATATCTCTTGATCACTGTTGTTATGCTAGACAGGAAATATCAAAGAAAAAAACACACAGTAGAGAAATTTATCAAGAAATTTGGCAAGGTTGACCATTCTGTCATACTGAACAGTGTTGATATTGACTATGACACTCTGATGAGCGTACTCGCGGACCTGCGAAAGGAAGGACGCATTAAATAAATTTGTTCGGCTACCGTCTCATATACTAACTGTCATGAGCGTGACTCTCAGATGAGCTCTAGATTTGGTTATTTAAATGATGTTTTTTTATGAAAGTAAGTAAAAAGGGCGTGACGTTAACTGCGATTGACTACGTGTATGGTTGGTTGAGTTGAAAATCCTCTACAACTATAAAAAACATATGTGCAAAGCAAAGCATTATCGGTTAACTGTAGCCGATCAACTTGAATATGATCCATCTACCGTCACATATCAGAGTTGCTGACAGTCTTTTAGAATATCCATGACCCGATGACTCCTGAAAGCAGTAAAAGGCTGGATGCAGAAGTGCAGCAAGATGAGTTCTGTTCGTTTTATAGGAAAGAACGGGATAGGGCAACATAAGTCATAAACTAAAAATTACAGAATTCAACATGTTTGGCAACAACAAAAAAGTGTGACTGAAGTCGTCCTGTCATCTATGTTTTGAGGCTAAGAATACCATTAACACCATACCGTCTAATTACTGCATGACGCAGTTTTAACATAGATAATGAGCAACTGTAAATGATGTCACCAGTGAGATAAAAGTCATCAGGATTTATTATCTTATGCAAAGAAAGCATCATCAACACTGTTTGAATACTATAATCTAGTCTAAGAATCTTGTACTGAAACTGGTAAATAGTTTTTGGCTAAAAGTTATAGACATTATGGTCAGCGAAGGAGAAGAAAAATCTACTACCACATCAGCATCTGACACACAAATGGACGATGATAAAGCTACAGCGAAGTATACCACTAGGCATGGAAGCCATCTAACAAAAACGAGCGAGGGTGTTGCTGAATCTGAAGATGTTGAGGGCAAAAAAACTTAAATACGAACAAATATTTTTTTATCATTTGACCCAGGAAACTTAACTATTTGTACAAGTATCATTTGCTGATCCAGTTAGTTTTGTGATGTTATATTCTCTCATCCGCTGCTCATGCTAAAGTTTCAAAGAGCTGTTCCAACATGTATGGATAACAAGTACCTCTACTGGAGACTATATATCAATATTAGAATTCGATAAGCCCCTTAGTTTGCATGAAGCGAAAAATGTCTGAACACAATACGGTCAGCTTTAAGCAGCATTCAATTATCATAATATGGATTACTACTAGTCAGCCCTTACAGCTTTGTGCTAGGAAGGAGGAGACTTTTTACTCCTTGTCTATAAACTCATCAGGTGACGGTGGCTCTGGATTAAGGCCCTTCCTCTTTCTCACGTCTGCAACCAGTGGCCTAAATATCGAGTTTGGAACCGCCTGCCATGACTTAAAAAATGTGTTCCACATAGCCTTGCCTGCAGTTGCTCCTCTCATCTTTTCTGACAGATCAAATGTCTCAGATGCAGGTATTTCACCCTGCATGATTGCAATAATGCCCTTCTGCTCGACATTCAGTAATTTGCCCCTCTTGCTGGAGAGTACACTTGATACTTGGCCTATCAGGTCCTGGGGACATTTGACTTCTATACCAAGTATTGGTTCTAGCAGCACAGGGTCAGCAATCAACATTGCGCCAAGCATCGACCTCCTTGTGGCCGGCATCAGCTGAGCAAGACCCCTGTGCGCTGGGTCTTCGTGAGGGACGAAGTGATGCAGAACAAACTTGATCCCCCTCACCGCTTCATGGGCAATAGGACCATTGCGTATAACATCATCAAACCCTGATCGTATAGAGTCCATGGACTCGTGTAGGAATTGAACACCCTTTGTCTCATCTACTAGCATGTTGCCGGTGACATCAATTGCTGCAACACTCCTTGCTTCATCTGCCTCCCATCCCCTCTCGCGCAATATCCTGGCCATCTCCTTTTTGTCCATATCTTCCTTAAGCTTACCAGTCCTTATCATGTCAAGAACGTCGTCTGGGAGCGCCTCAACGCGCATGAATATTTTGTTGTGTTTGTTTGGAGACTTGCTCATTATTGGGCCTGCCTTTGCCCTTATCGTCTCACGGTAGTTTATCAGAGGCTGGGTCGTAACAATGTCAAGACCTGCCTCCTGCAAAAGAGAAGTAGCTATTTCTAGATGAAGTACGCCCATACCTGCCATCAGGGTTTCGCCAGTCTCTTCGTTTATCTTTACTATAAGGTTAGGGTCTTCTACCGTCAGCCTGCGCAGAGCCTCAACGAGCTTGGGCAGATCCTTGGGGTGCTTTGGCTCTACTGCAATAGTAACTACAGGCTCTGAGACGTATTTGATGGATTCAAATGCAACTGATCCCTTCACAGTGGAAAGAGTTTCGCCTGCAACTGCGTAGTCGAGCCCAAGCAGCGCCGGAATGTTGCCTGCCGGCAAAAAGCTCACAATCTCTCGTGTGTTGCCCATGTAGATATTGACAGACTGGACCCTGCCTGGTCTCTTTGCATCTATAAGATATACTTCGTCACCGTCCTTGATAGTGCCAGAGTAAAGCCTCCCAGTAGCGACCCTGCCAGCTTGAGGGTCGACATTAATTGTAGTCACCATCATGAGTGCAGGTCCCTTTTCGTTACACTCTACTAGGGCCTTGCCAATGTCAGAGTTGAGCTCGCCAGGCCAAATCTTGGGGATCCTGTATCTTTGTGCAACATGAGGCGGCGGGTGGTGCTCTACAACCATTCCAAGTACTGCATCTGACAGTGGCGCTCTTTCTGCAAGTGTCTTGATGGCATTTGGATCGTTGCTCATGTAAGCGTCATAAACATCTTTGAATTTGATACCTCTCTTTTGGGCCATCTTGAAGTTAAATCCCCATCTGTCCTTGGCAGAGCCGAAGGCTACGCTGTTGCCCTGAATACTTACCTTCCACTTTTCCTTGATTTCCGGCTCGGCGTAAATGTCAATCAGCTGGTTAAAGTGGTTGATGATATTGATCAGCCACCTTTGCATCTCATCCGGATTCAGCTTCAACTCCTTGACGAGTCTGTCTATCTTGTTAATATAAAGCACAGGGCGTACACGCTCTTCTAGGGCCTGCCTTGTAACGGTCTCTGTCTGAGTCATTATGCCTTCTACGGAATCGGAAACAACGACCACGCCATCGATTGCACGAAGTGCACGGGTTACCCTGCCAGTAAAGTCAATGTGACCTGGGGTATCTATCATGTTAATAACATATTCCTTGCCTTCAGTTTCGTAAAATAGCGTGACATTTGCTCCTCTAATTGTCATTTGGCGGTTCTGCTCAAGCTTCATAGAGTCAAGCGCCAGAGCCTGACCTGCTACAGATGGAGAAATAATACCAGATGCTGCTAGCAGGCTATCACTCATGGTTGTCTTACCATGGTCAACGTGGGCAATGACGCCAAAGTTACGTATCTGATCCTTATTACCAATTATTCTCAAAATATCTTGAGTTGACTTAAACTTTGGCATACGATCAAGCCAAAAAAGTTTGGCGCAGGATTATTAAATGTTGTTCCAACCAAGAGACGACAGATTCAACGGTTTAATAGTGACAGAAGCGACCAATGAAATGACAAATGGATATAACTCTTGGCCATACACCAGATGCAGATGACGCTTTCATGTTCTACGCACTTGCATCCGGTAAGCTGGGATCCATCTTTGTGATTAAGCATGTTATACAGGATATTGAAGCATTGAACCGACGTGCATTGAAACATGAACTGGACGTGACAGCGGTGTCAGCGCACGCCTACGCCCATCTAAAAGATTACGTCATACTAAAGAGTGGAGGCAGCTTTGGGCTCAATTATGGCCCAATTGTTATAACAAGAAAGGAAAACATGATGTCTCCAGCTCAATTGGAAAATGCAACAATCGCAATTCCTGGCAAACTCACTTCAGCCAACCTGCTCTTAAAACTGGCAATTGGCAAATTCAAAGAAAAAGTGGTACCATTTGAGACAGTACCAAATGCTGTCGCCGGAGGAAATGCAGACGCTGGCCTTGTCATACACGAGGCTCAAATAGCATATGACAAGACGAAATTTGTCAGCGCCCTCGACCTTGGCCATTGGTGGTCCAAGAATACTGGCAACCTGCCTGTGCCGCTTGGCATCAACGTTGCAAGCACCCGAACTATGAGCATAGCTCAAATAAAGCAATTCAGTGACCTGTTTACAAGATCTATCAAGTATGGCCTTGATAACATTGACGCTGCGCTTGAATATGCGATGCAGTTTGGCAGAGGACAGTCAAAAGAAACGATAAGAAAATTTATCGAGATGTATGTTAACAACTTAACGCTAGATATGGGACACGAAGGCAAGAAAGCGCTTGAGGAAATGTTTGAAATGGCAAAGGCTCGAAAAATGCTAGAGTCGGATATCCAAATCGAAGTTGTGTAATATCTCTCTGCAACTGAAGCCCTAAGCACACTTCTTGTTTATGTTGATCTATGTTGTTGTTGTTCATTATCTTACTCCTTTTGCCAGGTGAATGACTGGGAACATTTTATTATTTGCTTTTGTGCCTATTCCTTTGGGGTGCATGTCTCAAGAGTAAGGTGAATAGGGGGCCCAGATCTGGGACAGTTCGCGCACGACTTTAAAGCCATGTTGTTCACAATATAACTGTGATTAGAAAAGCCATTTTAATATGGATTACCTCAAGAATCGCTAAATCATTCATGAAGAGGGCATTCAATCCTAGAAGAAGGTATCAATAACTTTAATTTTTTTATTAAAAATAGTACTCCAAAAACAATTTTAGTATCTTATTTGTAGTAATTGTATAGGTTGTATATATATATGTCCAGCGAGAGCTTGCCTAACGAAGAAGACATACAAAGAGTTAGTGATACAGAGGAATCAGTTGATCTCCACGCTGCTCCAGGATTGCAAGAAGAAGCGCCAACTACCAGTACCTTACTAGCAAACGAGGAAGAAGAAAATGCAGCAAATGTAGTAGCCTCAAGTAGCGAAGCAAATGGAGAAAAATCGTCCTCATCTTCTTCAAATGCAGACCAAGAAACAGAAGAAGAATCTGTTGTACAGGAGGGTAAACTAGCTCACGAAGAACAACAGATTACAGAACAAGATACAGCTCAACAAGAACAACAAGTAGTGCCCACAATGTCTCCTGAGCAGGTATTGTTATTGCAAGTGCTTAGGCGAGCTAAACGTCAGCAAGATCTACTCATCGAAGTAAAAAAGAATTTGAAGTCATTAACGAATATCCAAAAAGGTATCGAAAAAACTACAGAGCAAGTAAAGCAGCTACAATCTGTAGTTAAAGATTCTCAAAAACAGATTATGCAGATACAGCGCCAAATCTCAGCAGTAGAGCGAGCACAAGAAAAAGAATTTGCAAAGTTGAGAACGCAGAAACGAGGAGGAGGAGGAGGAGCATTGATATCAGTTAAGGGCAAGGCTGCTAAAAATAGAGGAAAAAGAAAGAAGCTAAGATGAATAAAAAAGCAGGGAGACCTGTTAAAAAGAATAATTGGCATCACCTCTACCTGTCATATCTATGCAATACTCATCAACAATAGACTGAAAAGTTAGTATAGCAAGCAGAATTTCGACGAGTCGGAAATTATGTAATGATAGCCAATGAAGTATCGTATTTTCAGCTCTTCTACTAGAAAAGTGCAGTATACCTAGATTCCTTCTCGTGATGGTTCATCAATAAGTGCACTAAATTGCGAAGATACATTTAACCAAGATAACTTGCGGAAAGAAGCAGCGTGATGCTTGTTCAATACTTCATTGTTCTCGATAATGATCTGTTATTGTTTTTATTCCTGTTTGTTTAGGATCTGCAACACTACTAACATTAATAAAAAAATATTGCCTTTGTTGAGATATTATAAGCTCATCTATTTATAAAAGAAATTAGATGCGGGTCATAGGTTGTATTTGAATGACTCTCATCTTTGGAATTTTCTTTTCTATCTCTGCCTTCTTTTTATCCACCTGGGAAGTCTTCCACTTCGCAAAACATGTGAGGTGGATTGCATTATCTTCTAGTTTACCAACATATACTTCCTTAACCCCTATTCCTTTTAGTGTTTTTTTTAGAATTTTAGGTTCCAAATCTAACTCTTTCCCCATATACTTCAAGAGTAAGACTGTTTTTTCGTCAGGCATATTGTCACCTAGATATAGAAATTATATTTTATATCGGTTATAAGTCTTATATTCAAATAAGATTTAATCCCTTTATAGAGATATCATCCCCTCGAGGGACATTGTAACCTTACATGAGCAAATCATCTCATGAAACAGACTGAGCAAGGAGTATATATGTAGAATTCATCTAGGGAGGGTAATCCAAGAAAAAGACTGAATGAAAGAATCTATTGCGCAGAGATAGATGTGGATATACATCTATACAACTCACTTATGGACATATGGCTGACGTTTAATTTAGCACCGTCCCAGTCCCCCTTCCGTACTTCAGACCTTATAAAAGGAAAGTAGACATACCCCTTATGAGAAAAGAACATAGCTTCTTGAGCAATTCTAGTGAATTGCAGGCAAGTAACTGCTCTGATTGCAAGAAGCGTAGTATTCTTATCTGTTTAAGATGCGGCGCTTGCTATCTATGCCATACTGCACTCAAAAGACCCTTGAAACAGGCTGTCTTAGAAATTCAATAAGCTTCTAATCTTTTAGGTAAGCTGCTATAAAACTATGCGATACTTTCTGGTGTCATTTTCTAACAATGATCAATCCACTCTGCGGATGGGATTAAAAAATGTGTCACGCTGGACCGGCGTGCGTCTAATCTCTTTGATCAAAGTTGCAAGCTCCTGAATTGAAGTACCTCCAGCCTTACCTGCGGCCTTGAATATTTCTTCAGAAAAGGCAGTTCCCACTAGATCATTGCCACCGTACGAGAGAGCAACCTGCGCAACTTTCTTGCCAAGCGCTACCCAATACACTGAAATGTTATTAAGTACATTTGCCAAAAGCAGACGCGACACTGCTATCACACGAAGGTCATATGTAGACGGGCTTTCTGCAGTCACCAGTCCCTTCTGTTCCAGTAGAGTATTCTCAAGGCTGAATTTGAGAGGGATAAATGTAGTAAAGCCTTTTGTCTTTCCATGAAGCTCCCTGATCTTTATTACATGGTCGACGATATGTTCTGGTTTTTCGACATGGCCAAACAGCATTGTGGAGTTACTTCTCAATCCTAACTCATGTGCCTGACGAGCAGTGTCAAGCCATTCTTCGCCGGAACATTTTCCGATCACTATCTGTTTTCTAGTATCGGCGTGAAAGATTTCTGCGCCGCCACCTGGAAGCGCGTCAAGCCCTGCGCTCTTGAGCCGCAATAAGACTTCCTTGATGGAGTTTCTTGTCACCCGTGCAATGAAGAATATCTCTGCTGGAGTAAATGCTTTGATCGTGACCCTTGCAAATTCGGCTTTGATTGCTCGCATCATGTTCTCATAATACTCAAGCCCCAACTTTGGGTGAAAGCCTCCAACGATGTGAAGCTCAGTAGCGCCAAGCTGCTCTACTGCTATTTTTGATCTGGCGACTATTTGCTCAGTCGATAATGTATAGGCATCATTTTCGTTGCCTTTTCTGTAAAAGGCACACAGTGGACAGCTGGCTGCACACACATTGGTGTAATTGAGATAGTATGACGCGGCGAATGTGACAGTGTCGCCGCAAAATTTGCGGCGAATCCTATCTGCGGCTGCTCCTAGGAGGAAAAGGTTTTCCTCATTCATCAGCTGCACTCCGTCGCTGTACGACAATAGCTCTTCGTCACCGGATAGAGCCTTCTCAAGTGCAGGGGTTCCGCCTGAGACAGTATCGGTTTTTTGCAAAGGATCTTCTTCTGTTTCTATGTGTGCTTGAGCAGACCATATAAATCGTTGTCAGCTTTCACAAATGGTAGCTGAAAGAATATATAAATATCATTAGAGGCCCAAAGACCCCGTTAACATTTGCATTATGATAATAATAAACTGATTTCAGATTTTCTGAGTAAATCCGATATTAGCGATATTCTTGATAGTGCCCTTGCAGGCCACCGACTTGGCCTCAAAGACTGCATCAGGTTGATCAAATCTGACGATGTTAATTCTATGGGCTTTGTAGCAAACATGCTGAGGCGGAGTCTCTTCGGTGACACCATCACTTTCATTAACAACATTATCCTTAACTATACGAATGTCTGCATAACTTACTGCAAATTCTGCGCCTTCTATCGCCCGCCAGGACATGAAGAGTCATATACTGTGCCGGTAAAAGAAATAGTCAAGCGCGTTGCTACGTCAAGAGAAATGTTTGGCATCACGCAGGTGCTAATACAAGGGGGCCACAACCCTAACCTTAAGCTAGAGTACTACGAAGATGCGTTCAGAGCGATAAAGCAGAAATATCCTGAAGTGGGTATAAACGGCTTGTCGCCATCGGAGGTAGATATGATTGCCAAGGTCGAGCGAAGCAGCACAAAAGAGGTTCTTGCACGGTTAAAGGATGCAGGCATGGATACCTTTGCCGGTGGCGGTGCAGAGATTCTTGAAGATAGTGTCAAAGAACAGATAAGTCCGTTGAAGATAAAGAGCCACGAATGGCTAAGAATAATGGAAGAGGCCCACCACTTGGGCTTGAAGTCCGTAGCGACAATGATGTATGGAACAGTTGAAACAGAAGAGGATCGCGCACGGCACATCATAAAAATAGCGCAGTTGCAGCAAAAGACACGCGGCTTTATGGTCTTTATACCATGGAGCTTTGAGCCCAATAAGACCCAGATACAGTCTGAAGGCAAAATAAGATATGCTTCAGGCGGGCTATCGCTCCTCAAAATGATTGCAATTGCAAGGATAATGTATTATGGTCTTATTGATCACTTGCAGTCGTCGTGGCTTACAAATGGTATTGGCATGGCACAGCTTGCACTCAATTACGGCGCCGACGACTTTGGAGGGACACTTATCGGTGAAGAGGTAGTAAGTGCAACTGGCTCAAGGTCAACGGAATTGACATCCGACAGGATAATTGTCGCTATCAAGCGCGCCGGATTTAAAGCAGCCGAGCGTGATAATTTCTACAAGCTCATAAAGTACCATTGAAATATCTGTCCCATTTATTGTCGACAAGGACTTTTGTTTCGTCGTCAACTACTGCAAGCTGCTGAATTTCACGCATGTAGCCTTCCTCTCTCCATTTTGTGGTGGCGTCGATCCCTAGCTTTGAGCCGAGGTTAACAAGAGGCGAGGCGGGGTCAAGCGTGTCTGTTGGAGTATTATTGATAATGACAGTGTCACGAGCAGGATCCGCTCGCGCGGTCAATGCCCAAATCACATCGTTTATGTTGTGGACATTAACGTCGCTATCGACGACTATGAACATTTTAGTCAGCGATAGCTGCCCCATACCCCAAAGCCCCATCATGACCTTCTTAGCCTGACCTGGATAATGTTTCTTTATTGAAATTATCGCGAGCCCTTGGAACCAGCCAGCAGCAGGCATGGAAAAATCGACCACCTCAGGTTGAAACATCTGAATGAGGGGAAGAAACGAACGCTCAATTACCTTGCCAAGGTAGGCGTCTTCAAGTATCGGCTTTCCTACTACTGTCGTGAGGTAAACTGGCCGATTACGTCTCATTATTCCTGTCAAGGTGAATGTTGGAAATGGCTCTGCTGGTGTATAGTATCCTGTATGGTCACCAAACGGTCCTTCCATTCTGTTGTCATTTGGATCAATATACCCTTCAAGCACAATCTCTGCATTAGCTGGCACTTCAAGGTCATTGTCTGTTGTTTTACATTTTACTAGTTTGACACCTTTCTTTCTAATGATACCAGAAAACAGATATTTGTCCATACCCTCTGGCACAGGTGCAACTGCACTAAAGACAGTGGCTGGGTCAGCACCAATCACTATGGCAACTTCAATCTTCTTTTTGTTCTGCTCTTTGATCATCTTATAGTGCTCCGCGCCACGCTTGTGCGTCTGCCAATGCATTATTGCGTGCTTGGCATCGATGATCTGGATGCGGTAAACTCCCAAGTTCCGGATATCCGTTTCAGGATGCTTTGTTACAGTCATGCCAAAAGTGATAAAGCGCCCAGCGTCGCCGGGAAAGGACTTGAGCACAGGCAGAGAGTTGAGCGATACCTTGTTGCTGTCTGTTTCAACAACTTCTGTGACTGGTCCGTGGTCTACATACCGAGGTCCATACTCACTTATCTCTGATAGCTTGGGAAGCATCTTTAACTTGTTGAGCATGCCCGAGGGCATCTTCATTTTTGTAAGTTCTGTAATGCGCCTTCCAATTTCAGAGAAGTCATCAGTTTCAAGCGCTACTTCTAGCCGCTTCATGCTGCCAAAGGCGTTGCCAAGCACCTGTATGCTTGAGCCTTCGACATTCTCAAAAAGTACCGCTGGCTGGTCTCCTGCATACATCAGCCGTCGCATGATTTCTGCAATCTCCAAGTTAGGACTGACCTTTTCCTTGACTCGCCTAAGTTGGTCTATCTGCTCTAGGGCTTCAACATACTCACCTAGGCTTTCAAGGGGCAATGCCAGAACTATTCTGGCTATGAAAAATATACCTTTGCATTGTTTCATAATCAGTAAATAGTTATTGATGCCACCACAAGCATGTCCGATCAAGAAAGAGAGTACGAGGAAGGCGCTCCAGGAACAGAAACTAAGAGAAAGGATGACCCATTAAAAGAATACCGCGAAAAAGAACCTATGACGCCTGCCAAGATAAAGGAGCACGAGCCAACAGCTGTCAAGCGTGAAATGGAAGAAAATATTACTGAATCAGGCCAGACAGGGACAGACGCAGAAAAGGCTCGTGAGATAGCAAGAAGCAAGGGGATGGCAAAAGGAACAGCCGGTGCAGCTGAAACAGGCGACCAGTACGAACAGGGTGCTGCCGGATCAAATAAGTAAACCAATCTTTTTTTCTTTTTGTTTATCAACAGAGTCGCAGAGCATGAAGAATTGATTTTGCAGAAGCTCTAAAGTAGGTGATAGTGCAATCAAAAGATCAAAAACCAACGAATATTGAGGTAGGGTATATAGAAGCCGAAAGTATACACGAAAGTTAGGTACAAGCAGCTTAATTTGGCTGATAAAGACAGAGACTACAAAATCTTAATTCAGCCTTAATTTTATGTGTGTACGTATGTATGTGATAGTCAAATACGATGTTTCTCTGTTAATTTACCATGCAAGAACTCAACAACCTTGTCCGGCAGAAAAATGGTAATGATAAAGATATTGGTAAAACACTAGCATCTGACAGGTTTCCAAACACCATGGACAGCTTTTGGTTTACGATCAATCCTGACATTATTATAAGCCCTTTTGACTTTGTCACAGTCAGACACATTTTCAATACAAGAACTATTGGTATGGTAAAGGAGCTCAAGGCTGCAGAAGATATCGGAACTGCAGCTAGGGTTGCGGTAATGGCAAATACTGGCATAGAAAGCGGCTCAGTAAAGACTATCGCTATACAGATGCCTGTTGGAGAAGCCAAACCTGTCAGGTTTGCCACTCAAAAGGAGGTGATATTCGCCCTTGGAATACCTGAGATGCAAAATCCTATACCTGCAGGAATAATAGAAATGACAAATGGTCTCCAAGTACCAGTATCACTTGACATTTCATATCTGCTTGGACCTGATACGGCGCACGTAAACGCAGCCGGGATTTCCGGCAACTTAAAAACATCGTATCTGTTTTTTCTGCTTCAATCCGCCTATCAAAGACTTGTGAAAGAAATGCAAGAGGATGTAGCGATAATAATTTTTAACACAAAGGAAGAAGATCTGCTTCATGTCGATGAAAAAAAGAAGGCCAACAAAAAGACAAAGATGCTGTTTGACCTACTTGACCTAGATATAAAGCCGTTTGAAAATGTCACATACTTTTTGCCTAGGGGAAGAGATGGTAGGCCGAACTCTGCTGTTGTGCCTAGCAACTCGAAGACATATTCTTTTGGACTGGAGGATGTATACGACAAACTGGACTTGCTGTTTGGCATTAACGAAGATAGCTATAATGTTTCATCGATACTGAACTATATCTATGAGGCGTGGCCGTTGCTCAGCGGCAGCAAACGGATAAGCACGTGGAGCGATCTGCTTGAATTCAGAGGCTACCCTCAGGAGGTGGTGGCGCACAAATCCACGCTCCTCCGCTTCCTTGGTCATGTCCAGAGGTTCAGCAAGTCTCCTATGTTTATTGACAAGAAAGTAACAAGCAGGTACCTTGGGAAAGAGATAAAAAAAATCAGAGGCAGCGACGTTTTTGTCATTGACATATCCATGATCCCGACTCTACAGGAGCAGGGGTTCGTAGTAGGAGACGTAATGAAGAGCATTGACGAGCTGTACTCTTCAAGGCAGAGCGGTAAAAGGCCTAAGTACATCTTGATTTTTATTGACGAAATCAATAGGTTCATCCCACGGCCTGCACACAATATATCGGCTGTGGCTGAGCAGGTAATGAGGACAATAGTTACCGGCAGGTCACGTGGCACAATCCTGTTCTCTGCTCAGCAGTTCAAAAGCACTGTCGACCCAACATTGCACGAAAACACGGGTATGCATATAATTGCCAAACTAGGCATGTCTGAACTGTCGATGCCTCCGTATTTGATGATAGACGAAAGCACAAAGGCTAACATAGTCAGACTCAATAAGGGTGAGCTTGTGATGGTGCATCCTGCCTTTCGACAGCCTGTCAAGATCGTATTTCCAAAAGCCCCATTCAAGACCGGCTAGGCATCCTTTAGGAACTTGTCCGTGTTCTTACGGACAAGTGGTATTATCTTGTCCATTATTACCTTGTGCACGTTCCGCTCTGCCTCTACGTCAAATGATAGCAAGAGCACATAATAAAGCCGGCTGTTCTCGTCAGCAATGGGAATAGTTGCCCTAACGAGCTTCGCATAATTTGACATGGCGTAATTGATCTTGCCTAGCATGTACTCCCACCTCAGCCGTGTATATTGGCGAGTGGCGGCGGTGATTGCATATTGTGCCCGTTCCTCAGGATTGAGCAGTGGTTTGAGGCCCTTCCGTTCTGCTATTGCCTCAAGGTGGCCGTCTCCGTCCGCAATACCGGCAAACCTGATCGATTTGTCAAGAGTAATCACCTTGTCACAAAATTCCTGGAAGAATGGCTTCATTCAATTTATCTTCAAAAGCTGACTATATTTGATTTTCGTACAGACTTAACCAAATACTTAAATGGGCTACACTTATCATTGTGTATGCTTTGTCTGCTCAGGAACTTGCAATGCTAGAGGATCGTAGGAACTCGCTGTTAAACAGGCGCGAGATAAAGGTGCTTTTCAGAGGAGCAGCCGGCAAGATCAATAGAAATGAGGCTGCCGAGAAAATAGCTAACCAGCTCAATGTCAATAAAAAGCAAGTTGTTCCGATAAACCTTAGATGTCAAACTGGGATGACAGATGTTCACGGTATATTGTATGTCTATGACGATGAAGATGAGGCTACCAGGCAACTACCACGCTACAGGCTGCTGAGGACACTACCTAGAGAGGAAAGGAAGAAGATACTTGATGAAGAAAAGGCTGCCAAGCTTAAAGCCAAGCAGGAGGCCGCTGCTACTTCGAAGACTGGTGCTGCTGGAGGTGCTAAGAGGTAATGGCGGACAAAAAGGCTCCAAGCAAAGGCGAGGTCACCATCTACAAGTTCTATAACGTACAAGGGGACAAGGTAACAAGGATCAAGCGCGACTGTCCCCGCTGCGGCAAGGGAACCTTCATGGCAGAGCACAAGAACAGATTTACCTGTGGCAAATGTGGCTTTACTGAGTTCACTCACACTGAAAGCGCCAAGAAAACCAAAAAGTAAAAAAAAGAGAGCGCTAGCCGGCAATAGCCTTTATTTCTTTTTTGATCGTATGCACCATAGAAGGTAAAAGCACAGGATAAAACGATTCTATATACCGCTTGCTCTTAGCAAGGCGTGATATATTAGTTAGGTCTCCGACGCTCATATATCCTTCAACAAATTTCTTTGTTATTGTAGATGCCATCTTAGTGTTGCGAGTGCTCTTTAGACCCCAGCTAATAAACTGTGCCACGTCCCATACTGGATCGCCAGAATTAAAGAGAAACTGCTCGACATCGGTAAAGTAAAGGTCCTTTTCGCTGACAATGATGTTTTTGGGTTTGATATTGCCAAAGGTTGCCCCTGCGGTATGGATTTTTGCAATCTCTGCTCCAGCTTTGCTAATAAAATTGGCATCACCTTTGCCTGCCATGCAGTCTCTTATTACATCTGCTAGTGTTATTCCGTCGACAAATTGTGTCACTAGTAGTCTCCTATCAAGAACTACTGCCTCAATTACAGGCGTGCGCAGACCGAGGCTACGTATATATCGGATTGCCTTGTATTCCGAGCCGAGTCTGAAGAGCGGATCCATCCTATACCTCCTTACCGGCTCACTCCACAGACCTACCATTGCCCACTTTAGTGCTTTTGATCTTGCAAGCTCTTTGACTGCGATTTTGTATTCGTCTGAGCCACCACGCTTTAGCACATACAATGTGGTTCTGCTGTTCTTGTTTCCGAGCCGCCTCTTTTTTGAAATAGAGTAATTGCCAAGATGTCTGGCTAGATCGTCAAGCCAGTTTCTGCCATCGACTATTAATCTGCCTTCAGGTAGTCTCCAGTATGTCTTCCTTGGGTATAACATAAAATCAGGGAGTTTCATCATCAGCCTTATTCGACGCCGGATTTTGGATTCAGCTTCATTGACAGCAAAGTGTATGATTTTTCTTCCAGCGTAAGTGTGTACAAGATATGAGTTGAATCCTCGAAGCCTTTTTGTTAATTTTAGATGGGTGTGTCTTTTTTCTACAAATATACGCTTGTCAGATATCTGTAAAAGACCGTCCTGTCTTGCGGCAAAAATTTCGCTATCCTGTGCAACAATATCTGCTATCGCCCTATGATAGCCCTCGAGTGCAAACTCTATGTTGCGCTTAGAAGTAGTGTACGTCTTGTAGTAGCTGTATGCCGCATTTGCGTACAGAGACATCCTGCGCTTTATCTTCGAAAATGCTACAAATTCTAGCGGAAAGATTATTTCTGTGCCTAGCACGCCAGTAGATTCTAAGATGTCACGTACTTCCTCCAAGATAACCCGTCGTTTGTAAGTCTGTTCAATCATCGCAAGAAACTTCGCATTAGCAATAGGTTCGTAAATATGGAGTAAACGACCTACTACAAATTCGCCAAGGAAAGCAGCATGGGCATCCCGCAAGAGTGCTTCGCGGTCAACTGCAAGCGCAGATACTTTCGTACCGGATTCACGAAAATACGTGTATTTGACCACGTATGGGTAATTCTCGAGAACAATAAGCAGATCTATGTCGCTGTCAGGCCGATTGTAGCCAGCAACCCTTGACCCATATATGCATGCAGCAATCATCCTACGGCCCTTTGTTACTTTGCAAATGCATTTTCTAATAACTTTGAGTTCCTGTAGAGAAATGCTAGACATAGCTGGGTTTTTTCTTTTTCAGCTGTGTGTTTTCAAATTCAGTAATTTTCTCTTTGACGTCCTGCTCGACCTTCAGACACGCCATAGCCTCTATCGGGATTTTTATAATATTGGCATCTAATGATATCTTTGAAGTTGGGAGTCCTTTGTTCATCCACGTTTTGATGACCTTGTCCTCTAGCTTCAGATCTCTAAAGCCCTCTGGGAATCGGGTGGTAATATGCCTTATTAGACTAGGGTCGGATTTGAAGACCGCTCGTTCTTCTACGAGCCTAGTTGCGTCAGCATAAGTTCCTTCAAAAAGTGTGCTGGACATATCATCAGATATCACCTTCATCTTGAGTATTCTGTTTATGAGCTCCAAGTAGTGCATAAACTCATGTGCCAAAATCGCATGTATTGTGCCTTTGAGACCATAGGAAATGAGAGGCGCAGTTATCTGCACAACCACATGTAGCTGCTTGTTTGCGTCTATCACAGGTATCGTCCTTGCAAACAGAATTCCCATCTCAGCAAACTCGACTGCAGAGATAGAGATCACAAGGCTTGGCTCTACATAATAATAAGGATAATTCAAACCAGACGCTTCCTCGACTCGCTTAATGCCCTCTATGACCAGTGGAAACCTTTTCATTATAAGGTCGTAAACTTTTTGCGGGATCTGGCCGAGTCTATAGGCGTTGTGAATCTTGTAGAGCGGGTCAAAAGTGTTCATCTATTGCTGATGTCAAATTGAGCCCGCCGAAAGAAAAACGTTACTGAATTTGGACGTCCAATATGTCAAACATAAGGCATTCGCACTTCATTCCAAGAATTTCTGAAATGTTAGGCTTCATAAATTCTTCGCCACCTACTAGTTGCTTTATCATCAGCCCGCCGTCTGCGACAATTGTAAGGGTAAACTGGTTGCTGTCAAGCTGCCTAACGCGTACAGAATGGATGTTTTTTACACCTATTTTTGACTTGTTCTCAAAGCTCACTTTAGAACCAGAGAGGGAATTGAGCTTTTTTAGAATTCTCTTTGTCAGAGCATTTTTGCATCTAATGTGGATTTTGGTCTGGACTGTAAAGTGTGGTTGGATTACAGGTATATAGTTAATCACATTCAACATTGCTTTGATGCCACTGTCTTTGATCGTTTTATTTTTAAGCTTCCTCTTCTTTGGATTAAAGACACGTACGTAAAATGGTCGGCCGCTTCCAAGAACCAGGCTGCTCTGATCTTCGCTTCCCAACCATGTGAATTTTGGTGTCTGACCTCTAGTAATCTGTACTAGCTCATTTGCAATGATGCCTTCAACACTGTCATATCCGGATAATCCAGAATAGTTGCAAGAATTGCATCCCTTACCTCCGCAACTAGCACACCTGTCTTGTTTTTGTGGCAGTCCTCTTGACTTTTTGATGTAAACTCCGGCAAATGCAAGCGGTCTGGATATTACTGCTACATTTACATTGTTCTCCTTATCTACAGTCAGAGTAATCGTGATGTCTGGCTTTCCATATTCTACCTGTTTTCGTGTCAGCCTGGTGAGTCGCATACCAAGCTCCCTAGTCAGATAGTGTTTGATACTCTCTCTTCCCCTTATTTTCAATCGAGCCCTCATTGTGTCTTCCCTCTCATATAGCTGAGTCGACAGCGTAGCACCAATAAGAAAGGTGTCAAATTCAAAGTCCTTAATCGCAGCCAATATGTTGTTTGCTATGGCACCAAGGTTGTCCATCAGTCCTTGGCAGATATAGCACGGCCTGCTAGGCTTACCTGTACTTACGTACCTTTCAAGACAGCGCTTGCAGAGTCTGTACTGCTTTAGCAGTGTTTCCTTGGGCATTATCCGAGACCAAGTTTTCTAAAAAATCCTCCCATCCCTCTACCCTTATTGTGCTTCATAAAGGTCTTGGAGGTGTTATACTGCTTGATCATTTCCTTGATTTCTCCTTCAGACAGGCCAGAGCCTCTTGCTATCCGTTTTCTCCTTGACTCATTGATAATGTCTGGGTCTTTCCTTTCTTGCTTTGTCATTGACTGGATGATAAATCGCCATTTTTCCATCCTCATTTCCATTTCATCTAGCTTATCTTCCTTGACCATGCCTGAAATTCCCAGATTCTCTATAATGTTCCTAAAGCCCATTTTGCTTGCTGATTCCATCTGTGCATAAAAATCCTCAATAGTCATCTTGCCGCTCATCAGCCGCTTTACCTGGTTTTCATCTGCCTGAAGCTCGAGGCCCCTAGCCATCTCTAGCAGCGCTTTAATATCTCCCATACCAAGCAGCCTTCCTACAAATCGGGTCGGCGAGAACTGCTCAAGGTCATCTATGCGCTCGCCAGTGCCTATGAACATCACCTTTGCGCCCGTGGCAGCCGATGCTGCAAGAGCACCTCCGCCTTTGGCAGTACCATCAAGTTTTGTTATGACAATGCCTCCGACTGAAGCAGCCTTATGGAAAGCCTCTGCTTGTTTAAAAGCCCCTTGGCCTATTGTTGAGTCAATAACCAGCAGGACTAAGTCAGGCGTCACTGTTTTATACATCTCACTCATTTCCTGCAGAAGACCTTCTTCCTCTTTGTGCCTTCCTGCAGTATCAATGATTATAACGTCAAGGTTCTGATCCTTGAAATAATCAAGCCCATTTCTGGCTATTGCCACAGCGTTATTATTCTGCTCCTCTCCGAAGACTTCAACATTTATTTTGCTGCAGTTCATCTTCAATTGAGTCAGCGCGCCAGGACGCCATGTGTCTGCACCAATGACTCCCACTCTGTAGCCATGCTTTGTGAGCCACCTTGCCATCTTGGCAGTCACAGTAGTCTTGCCGCTTCCTTGAATACCGAGCATAAGGACTACATTCTGCATGCCCGCCTTGAAGAATGACATCGCTAGAGAGGGATCATCCTCCTGCGCCTTGTCAATCGTCTTGATGACATCACCTGTATAGCCCAATAGCTTGGCAAGCTCCCCGTACAATATTGTAACAATGTGATCCTTCCTTGAAAGCCCCTTTGGGGGCTGCTCGCCTAGTGCCCTTTGTTTGAGGTTCTGCGTGATAGATATCACAAGTCTGACGTTGACATCGGACTGAAGCAGTGAACGCTGGACATCCTTGCAGATTGAGTCGATCAGTTCCTCGTTGATGTCAGATGCTCCTACTATTTTCTTCAGAGCTCCGCGAAGGCCTTCGCGCAGGTTATCAAACATGTGTTATTTCTTTTCTACTAATGCCACATCCCGTATTTCAAATATTCCCCTCTGTCCGTCCCAGTAGGTCGTAGCTGCATTGATTTGGAGCTTTTTCCAATATAGCGGGCAGTCGATGACAAGTGTTTCAGCTTCACCACCCTCAAATGTGAGATTAAAGCCATACTTTTTGCTTATAGACACGAGCTTGGCGATCGATTCCTTGTCAAGCTCCCTGCCAAGCCATTTCTTGTCAAGCCCCATTGTTGATACTCCCGCAATTATGATGTGAAAGCCCCGGTTGACAAGTTCGGTGACATATCTTTCTGGATCAGAGTTCCACAGTGGTGCGACTGCTGTAATTCCCTGACGCACACATACATGCTCAAATGCCTGCTTTTGGTAGTTGCTTGAAATGCCACCATGAACTATGCCCTCAATCCCATAAAGCGACTTGACCTGCACTATTGCTTCTTCAAGTGCGTTCACCTCATCCTCCTTTGAACGGCCGCTCACATGAAATTCCACTAGAGGAATCCGCATTGCATCTGCAAGATATTCTGTGACCCAGCTGTTCGGATAATGGAAGAGAGTGCTGTCGTCTGCTATAGGATGCATCGTGATTAGGCACGCAACCAGATGGCCCATTTCTTGTGCACGGGAGATTGCAAATGTGCTGTCCTTGCCACCGGAATAAAGCACCGCTAGCTTCATAGAGGCGTAATAAATAGCTGCGCTCAATATTAAATTCTATTTGTGTCTAAATAGATGAACGTCTATAAAGGAGGCGCCCTAAACGACGTCAACTTTATACTTGAGCGGTCAAGGTACATGTATTGCATCTGCATACGGCTCCAACAAGACCTCAGAGGCAAGAAAAAATTTCTAATAATAACAAATACAGTGTGTGGATGCCTCAGGATCTCATAATCTTCCTCATCAGTGATGTGTTTGTGTTGCATGAGTGCGTGCGTCTGTCTGTCTGCGTATATATATGTAGATCTCTCTTCTCTCATTCACACATACATACACATATCATCAGCCGGCTCTTCCTAATATATTCCTCATCAGCATCCATATAGCAATTAGATGATCTATTGTATGAACTTTAGCTTTAGATTCTAGCCTTTAATCCTCACTATCTTGATTCTGTCAAGCACCTTCCAGTACTCTACATCTCTGCCCTGTACGTCTCCCTGCGCTATCCGGTCCTTTATCTCCTCCTCTACTGCGGTTGTTTCAAAGGTTTCAAAGGTTTCAAGATCCATTATCTGGAGTGTGTCGCCCTGTTTGGATATTATCTGGCCGTTACGTTTGTCTATCAGGGGCACATCTACCTTCGTTGACACTGGGCCTACAAATGGATGGGGTTTGCTATCAAACACTCCCACTGCTGTGATTCTTGCCTTTGCAGATCCGTGCTTTCCAGGCTTGCTGTGATCATAGGAAACAATCCTGCATGGCTCTCCGTCGATGATAATATACGAACCAACTTTGAGTGCGCCAAGATCCATTGGCTTGCTCATAAATCTGAATCAAAGCCTAGAGAAAAGGATACATATTTAACATTTTACTTTAGTTTTTCAAGAATAGAAAAGCTGACCAGGTTATTTAGCGATATACCCATGCGTGCAACATCGCGCCTTGTACGCTCACAGTATTTCTGATCTGTTTGATGCGTCTTCTTTCCTTCCACTTCAAGAATTAGAAGGTTCTTAGAGTAAGGAAAAGTGAATTTTGGCTGCTCTGATGCCAAGAGCTTCATCTGCGCTAGACTAGCCTTCTTGACCTTTTCGCGCCGAGCAATGGCGTTTGCAAGCTCACATATCTCCGCATCGCCATTTGTGTATTTGGTGAAGTACAGCGAGACATAGTTAAGCTTGTCACCAGTTCGCTCAAAGAGCGGATTGGAAAAACTGAACATGAGTGACAATCTGTCCATTTTGTGGTTTTTGATATCAGCCACGATGCCAACTACATCCGTGAAGGATGCGAGAATGTAGTGATTGGCCTTGTTGGGGAAGTAAGGCGTACTTTCCTCAGAAAACGTTGCAGTAACAAAGTAGATGTCGACAATATTGTCGCTTTTTTTCCAATTTTCGAGTAGGGAGCCCGATTGCTTGTCGTGAGGAATACACAAATACCCTCGTGCCCCCACGCCGCCTGTGCCGGCCAATCCTAGAGACAAGTAATGCATCTACTATTTATCTATTAGGTAAATAGCAATTATCAAATACTCACGGTTACCTTGATGATCCTAACCATCCAAGCCTTCGGAAATATAATATCATAAGTAGAGCAGAAATCGACGAAACCACCAAAACAAATATCAAAGCAGTGTAAGGTCCCAGCCTAGTCCAAGAACCCGTTTCTGATCCGCCTGGCAGATTGATGTTCATGCCATAAAATGTGCCAATGACTGTAGCCGGAATCGATAGCGTGAATACTATTGTTAGCACGCCTAATATTTTGTTGGTTTTTTCTTGGCTGAGCATATAGTCCGTGTCCTTGTAGATCTCTACCGTTTCTTTTGCCTCTTCCAAAGCTTCGTACACCTTTTCAATGTGATCTTGCACATCTTTGAAATAGGGAGCTAGATCTTCTCTAGAAAAGCGCTGGACATCCTTAGACAGATCAACTACCGTCCTGCGAAGTGGGATGACTATTCTTCTTAAGGTTGTTATCTCCCTTCTCAAAAGAGTTATCTGGCGTGGGATCGATATTTGCTCGTCAAACACACTGTCCTCAATATCGTCGATGTTGCCTACAACCTTCATCAGAATGTGGAGGAGGTCATCCACCAGTGTATCAATTATCTTGTGGAGCAGATAGCCTGACGACCTACCCATTATTGCCTGCTTTTGATTTTCATCGCTCTTGCACATGTTGAACAGCTCTTGAAGTGCTTTCAGGTCTCCCTGGTGGATTGTCACGAGATAATCGGGCCCCATAAAGATGGCAAGCTGACTGAAGAGGAAGCCCTTTTCCTTGTCTGGCGTAGGAAAATGCAGAATCGTAAAGATATGACTTTCATACCGGTCAATCTTAGGGATCTGGATCTTGGATAGACAATCTTCAAGGTTCAGTCTGTGGAACGGGTACTTCTGCCCAAGAGCATTAATGTCTGCAAATGTTGGCTTTTGTATATTTATCCACAGCATCCCGTTACTGGTGATTGTCTCAAATTGCCTTTTCACTTCAGACATCAGTAAATCCCTCTCGCTTGTTTCGTTACAAAACCTTGCAGTTATAAAAAGTGTTTCAGCCGTCAGAACCTTGTCTTCAGTTGCTGGTAGTCTATTGTTTTAGAGCTTGCAGCAGCGTCCCACTTTGCTGTGTCAATATGCTCAAGTCTTGACCTGTAGTACGGTATCAGCGAATATCCTATTGTAACTGACAGGGCGCCAAGTGGATCTTTGGCAACATTCTTTACTGCATGGGCAATTGCTACTTGTCGTGGCAAGCCAATGCCACATGAGGAGACATACTCCTCTAACTGCTTATGCCCATTGACTGCCCTCATCACCTGCGATGCCAGATCGTGTATATTATTAGCAGGTTTAAAGTACACTATTGCAATATCATCATAAATTACATCCCGGCCCATTTCAAGAACCTTGCACTGCATATAAAGATCAATTGCGATTATGTCAGTTGGTATCTCTATTTTTTTAGCTTCACTAGAATTAATGGCAAGTGCCCTGCCCATCACCGTGTACT